>JBDTNO010000043.1:0-18862 GCA_039933715.1 Betaproteobacteria bacterium | reverse complement strand
GGGAGAGTCTGGGGTCAGAGACGATTCTCGCGCGCCTTCGCCAAGAATGCGCGCGCCACGTCCGAGAATCGTCACTGACCCCACACTCAAGCCGCGATCGGCATCGCCGGCGCGACCGGCGCACGGAAGCGTTCGAGCAACGCCGCCTCGCGCGCTTTCGCGGCGTCGATATTCTTCCGTTTCACGTGGCCGTAGCCCCGGATCGTGGAGGGAAGCGCGGCGATCTCGGCGGCGAGCGCGACATGGTCCGCCGTCAGCCCGCTCTCCAGCTCGTCCAGCGTGCGCTCGTACTCGCCGATCAGCCGCCGCTCGAGCTTGCGCTCGTCGGTGTGGCCGAACGGATCGAGCCACGTGCCGCGCAAGCCCTTGAGCCGCGCGAGGACCTTCAGCGCATGTCGCATCCAGGGGCCGTAGGTCCGCTTCACCGGCGCGCCGGTGATCCTGTCGGGCTTGACCCAGAGCGGCGGGGCGAGGTGGTAGCGCAACGTGTAGTCGCCTTCGAAGTTCGCGGCCACCTGGCGCTCGAATTCACCATCCGTGTAGAAACGCGCGACCTCGTACTCGTCCTTGATCGCGAGCAGCTTGAAGTAGTTCCGCGCCACCGCGAGCGAGAGCGCCCCATGGCCGCCGGTCACGCGCGCTTCCGCCGAGCGAATGCGATCGACACGCGCCCGGTAACGCGCCGCGAGCGCCGCATCCTGGTAGGCGGTCAGCTCGTCGACGCGGCGCGCGATCGTCGCGTCGAGGTCGATCGCGAGCGCGCGATCGCTTCCCGCATCGGTGTCGGCGGGCCGCGCCTGCCGCTCGACCTGCGCCGGGTCGTGGAACGCGAGGCGACCCCAATCGAACGCGCGCCGGTTCGCGTCGACGGCGGCGCCGTTCAACTCGATCGCGCGGAACAGCGCCGCGCGCGTCACCGGCACGAGCCCCATCTGGAACGCGTAGCCGAGCAGGAAGATGTTGGTCGCGAGCGAGTCGCCGAGCAGCGCGCCGGCGAGCCGCGTCGCGTCGAGGAACTTCGTCGCATCGTAGCCGATGGCGTCGCGCAAGCCCTCCTCCATCGCGTCCCACGGGGTCTTCAGGTCCGGGTTCTTGATGAACGCGACCGTCGCCATCCGGTTCGTGTTGATGACCGCGCGTGTCACGCCTTTCTGCATGCACATCATGATCGCGTTCTCGGCGACGACGAGGAGATCGCTGCCGATCACCGCGTTCGCCTCGCCCGCCGCGATGCGGATCGTCGAAAGATCCTCGGGCCGTGCGGCGATGCGCACGTAGGTCGTGACCGCGCCGCCCTTTTGCGCGACGCCGGTCATGTCGAGCACCGACACGCCCTTGCCTTCGAGGTGCGCGGCCATGCCGAGCAACGCGCCGACCGTGATGATGCCGGTGCCGCCGACGCCCGCCACGACGATCGAATAGGGCCGATCGAGCGTGGGCAGCTGCGGTTCAGGAAGTCCCGCGAAGCGATCCTCCGCCGTGGCTTGCGCCTTGCCGCGGCGTGGTGTCCCGCCGTCGACGCTGACGAAGCTCGGGCAGAAGCCGTTCTGGCACGAGAAGTCCTTGTTGCACGACGACTGGTCGATCGCGCGCTTGCGGCCGAACTCGGTCTCGACCGGAATCACCGAGACGCAGTTCGACTTCACGCTGCAATCGCCACAGCCTTCGCAGACGCGCGTGTTGATGAACGAGCGGCGCGCGGGATCGGGGAAGCGGCCGCGCTTGCGGCGGCGTCGCTTCTCGGCGGCGCAGGTCTGGTCGTAGACGAGCGCCGTCACGCCGTCGATGGTGCGAAGCTCGCGCTGCACGACGTCGAGATGATCGCGGTGACGCACGGTCACGCCCTTCGCGAACGCCGCGATCGGGCCGTACTTGCCGGGCTCGTCGGTGACGACGACGATGGTCTTCACGCCTTCGGCCTCGAGCTGGCGCGTGAGCGCCGGCACGTTGAGCGGGGAGGGCAGCGGCTGCCCGCCGGTGGCGGCGGTCGCGTCGTTGTAGAGGATCTTGAACGTGATCGCGATGTTCGCCGCGACCGCCGCGCGGATCGAAAGCAGGCCTGAATGGTAGTAGGTGCCGTCGCCCATGTTGGCGAAGATGTGCGGCGTGTCGGTGAACGGCGCGTGGCCGACCCACGCGGAGCCTTCCGACCCCATCGGCGAGAAGATCTTGGTGCCCGAGAAGATGTAGGTCGCCATGAAATGGCAACCGACGCCGGCGATCGCCTCGCTGCCTTCCGGAACGCGCGTGCTGCTGTTGTGCGGGCAGCCGGAGCAGAAGTACGGGACGCGTCCGGCGTCGGAGAGATAGCCGCGCAGCTGCGGCGACAGCGACGGCTTCGCCAGCGCTTCCTCTTTCGCGCGGAGCCACGCGGCGCGCTCGTCGATGCGCGCATCGGCATGGAAGCGCTTGAGGCGCCCGGCGATCACCAGCGCGACCTGCTCGGCGTTGAGCTCGCCGTTCGGGGGCAGCAGCCATGCGTTGGGACCGCTGTCGTCGGCGCGCTTGCCGAGGATGCGCGGGCGGCGCGTGTCGGGCCAGTGATAGAGCAGCGCGCGCAACTGGTCCTCGATCACCGGGCGTTTTTCCTCGACGACGAGGATTTCCTCGAGCCCGAGCGCGAATGCATGCACGCCTTGCGGCTCGAGCGGCCAGGTCATGCCGAGTTTCAGCACGCGAACGCCGATCGCCGCGGCCGCCCGCTCGTCGATGCCGAGATGCTCGAGCGCCTGGCGCACGTCGAGCCACGACTTGCCGGCGCAGACGATGCCGAGGCGCGCGCGCGGGCTGTCGTAGCCGAGGAAGTTCAGTCGATTGGCCCGCGCGTACGCGAGCACCGCCGGCAGGCGCTGGTCGTGGATGCGGCGCTCCATCGTGAGCGGCTGGTCGGGCAGCCGCAATCCGAGGCCGCCAGGCGGCATCGTGAAATCCTCGGGAATCCGCACGTCGATGCGTGCGGGATCGACGCTGACCGACGCCGAGCACTCGACGGTGTCGTCGAGCGCCTTGAACGCCATCCACGAACCCGAGTAGCGCGACATCGCGAAGCCGTGGATGCCGAGGTCGAGGTATTCCTGCACGCCGGACGGCGCGAGCACCGGGATCATCGGCGCGTAGAGCATCGTCTCGCTCTGCGTGGCCACCGTCGACGAGCGCGCCATGTGGTCGTCGCCGCAGACGAGCAGCACGCCGCCGAGCGGCGCGGCGCCGGCCGAGTTGCCGTGCAGCAGCACGTCGCCGCAACGCGCGAGGCCCGCCCACTTGCCGTACCAGAGGCCGAACACGCCCTGGTAGCGCGCGCGCGGGTCGAGCGACACCTGCTGCGAGCCCCACACGCCCATCGCCGCCAGCTCCTCGTTCTGCCCGGGCTGGAAGTGAATGTGGTTCTTCTGGAGGAGGTCGTGCGCCTCCCACAGTGTCTTGTCCATGTTGTTGAGCGGCGAGCCCTGGAAGCCCGAAACGAAGCCCGCGGTGTTGAGGCCGGCCGCCGCGTCGCGCATGCGCTGCATGATCAGCAGCCGCGTGAGCGCCTGGATGCCGGTCACGTAGACGCGCCCGCGCTCCAGCGTGTACTTGTCGTCGAGCGTGACGTCGGCGAGTTGCATGGCGAAATCCTCGTGTGCTGAGTCAGGAGTTCCGACGATCAAGGAGCGGATTTCGCCGCGAACCATCAAGCGAACTTCTGACTCAGCACCCTAAACGACCTTGCCGGGGTTCAGGAGGTTGCCCGGATCGAGCGTGGCCTTGAGCGCGCGCATCACGCCGACGCTCTCCTCGCCGAACTCCTCGACGAGGAACTCGCGCTTGCCGAGGCCGATGCCGTGCTCGCCGGTGCAGGTGCCGCCCATCGCGAGCGCGCGGCGCACCAACGCCGTGTTGAGCTCCCACGCCTCCGCGAGATCGGCGTCGCTGTCGGGATCGACGAGGATCATCAGGTGGAAGTTCCCGTCGCCGACGTGGCCGAACAGCGGGATCGGCATCGTCGCGCGCGCGATGTCCTGCTCGGTCGCGGCGATGCATTCGGCGAGCCGCGAGATCGGCACGCAGACGTCGGTCGCGATCATCCGGCTGCCCTTGCGCAACTGGAGGCACGCGAAATAGGCGTCGTGGCGCGCCTGCCACAGCCGTGAGCGCTCCTCGGGCTTCGTCGACCATTCGAAGTCGAGGCCGCCGTGCGCGCGCGCGATCTCCTGCATCCGCGTCGCCTGCTCCTCGACGCCGCGCGGCGTGCCGTGGAACTCGTACCAGAGCGTCGGCGCTTCGCGCAGGCCGAGCTTGCTGTACCGATTGACGGCGGTGACGGTCAGCGTGTCGAGCAGCTCGACGCGCGCGATCGGAATGCCGCACTGGATCGCCTCGATCACCGAGTCGACCGCGTCGGTCACGGTCGGGAACGCGCAAACGGCCGCGGACATCGCTTCTGGAATCGCGTAGAGGCGCAGCGTCAATTCGGTCAGGATGCCGAGCGTGCCCTCGGCGCCCACGAACAGGCGCGTGAGGTCGTAACCGGCCGCGGATTTGCGTGCGCGGCCTCCCATGCGGATGACGCGTCCATCGGCGAGCACGGCCGTCGCGCCGAGCACGTTCTCGCGCATCGTGCCGTAGCGAACCGCGTTGGTGCCCGACGCGCGCGTCGAGGCCATGCCGCCGAGCGTCGCGTCGGCGCCCGGGTCGATCGGGAAGAAAAGGCCGGTGTCGCGCACGTGCGTGTTGAGCTGCTTGCGCGTGACGCCCGGCTCGACGCGCACGTCGAGGTCGCTCGCGTTGACCTCGAGCACGCGATTCATGCGCGCGAGGTCGATGCACACGCCGCCGTCCGTCGCGAGCACGTGGCCTTCGACCGAGGTGCCGACGCCGAACGGGATCATCGGCACGCGATGGCGCGCGCAGGCGCGCACGATCGCGACGACCTCGTCGGTGGTCGTCGGGAACACGACGGCGTCGGGGGGCGTGACCGGGTACGACGAGATGTCGGTGCCGTGGTGGTCGCGGACCGGGCGCGAGGTCGACAGCCGGTCGCCGAGCAGCGCGCGAAGCTCGTCCAGCAACGCTGCGGGCAACGCGGGAGCGTCGTGCGCGTGCGCGCGCAACGCGGCGAAATGGCTGGCGGTGGCGGGTTCGGCGTGCATGGCTCCTCTTCCGCGAAGACCGGCGTCGGGCTCCAGGGTCGTCCTCGCATTCGACCGTACGCCGACGGTCGTCGAACGTCGAGCCTGATCCGCGGGGTCCCTGGTGTTCCCGACCGTTCCGCCGGTTCCTCGCCGCCTGCGATTGACATCGCACGGCCGGTACGGCACTCTACCAAACAACTGTTTGTTTTGGGAAGGGCCCATGCCCGTCGCCGCACGCCAGCCCGTCGCCGCACGCCAGCCCGTCGCCGCACGCCAGCCCGCCGCTTCCGTCCCGCGCGCCGACAATCGGTTGCCGCTGATCCTGGACGCGGCCGCGCGGTTCTTCGCCGACAAGGGGTACGGCTACACTTCGATGCGCGACATCGCCGGCGCCGCCGGCATGCTGCCCGGCTCCCTCTACTACCATTTCGCGTCGAAGGAGGAGCTGCTGGTCGCCGTCTACGCGGAAGGGGTACGCCGGATCAAGGCGGCGGTCGCCCCCGCGCTCGAGCTCGACTGCGACCCGTGGCAGCGGCTCGAGAACGTCTGTGCGGCGCACCTCGCCGCGCTGCTCGAGGACAGCGACTACGGGCAGGTCGTGATCCGCGTGCGCCCCGACGATGCGCCCGAGGTCGGGAAGCGGATGATCGCTCTGCGGGACGAATACGAGCAGGCGTTCGCGCAGGCGATCCAGGGACTGCCGTTGCCGCCGCGCACCGACCGGCGCGCACTGCGCCTGATGCTGCTCGGCGCGCTCAACTGGTCGCAGACCTGGTACCGATCGGGCCGCGACTCGCCGCAGGTGCTCGCGCGCCGCTTCGTGCGGCTGCTGCGCGATCCGCTCGACGCCTGAGATTTTCGCCGACCACCGACCACCGACCACCGACCACCGACCACCCATCGCCGCCCCATGGACATCCGCCCCAAGGTCCTCATCACCAAGATCGGCCTCGACGGCCACGACCGCGGCAGCCGCATCGTCGCCGCGCACCTGCGAGACGCCGGGATGGAGGTCGTCTACACGCCGCCGTGGCAGGAGATCCCGACGGTCGTGAAGCTAGCGCTCGAGGAGGACGTCGACGTGATCGGCATCTCGTCGCTCGCGACCGACCACCTGATCGTGCCGAAGCTGATGGCGGCGCTGCGCGAAGCGGGCCTCGATGAGGTCGGTGTGATCGTCGGCGGCATCGTGCCCGACGAGGACGAGAAGATGCTACTCGACGCCGGGGTTGCGCGTGTCTTCCATCCCGGGGCGCCGCTCGACGACATCTCGCGCTTCGTCACCGAGATCACCGCACGCGTGCGCGCGGCGCGCTTCCCCGCCTGATTTTCCAAAGACCGTGCGATGAACAAGCCGCTTCCCGATCCGATCCCCGCCTCGACCGACGAGGCCGGCATCCGCTGGTCCGCTGAATACGCGGCCCAGATCGGCGCCGACAAGGCGGTGGAGAACCGATCGGGCATCCCGATCAAGCCGCTCTACACGCCGCTCGACGTCGACCCGTCGCGCTTCGACGCCGACGTCGGCTTCCCGGGCCAGGCGCCCTACACGCGCGGCATCTACGCGACCATGCACCGGGGGCGCACCTGGACGCAGCGGCAGCTGATCGGACTCGGCACGCCGCCGGCCTACAACGCGCGGCTGCGCGACATCCTCGGCCAGGGCGCGACCGCCGTGTCGCTGATCCCGTGCAACTCGGTGTTCCGCGGCTACGACATGGACGAGGTCGACGCGGAGCTCCTCGGCACCTGCGGCGTCGTCTGCAACAGCGCCGGACACATGGCGACCTGCCTTTCCGGCGTCGACCTTGCGGCGACGTCGTGCGCGATGAACGACCCGTCGCCGTTCACGCTGCTCGCATTCATGCTGGCGACGGCTAAGCGGCGCGGCGTCGACTGGCGCTCGATCAGCGGCACGTCGAACCAGAGCGACTACCTGTCGCACTTCGTCGCCAACCACATGTTCTTCCGCCTCGCGCTGCCGGGAGCGCGGCGCATCCTCACCGACCATATCGCGTGGTGCAACGAGAACGTGCCGCGCTGGAACCCGCTGTCGGTGGTCGGGCAGCACATGCAACAGGCGGGGGCGACGCCCGCCGAGGCGCTGGCGTTCACGCTCGCCTCGGCGCTCCAGTACGCGGACGACTGCGTGGCGGCCGGCATGTCGCCCGACGCGTTCCTGCCGCGCTTCACGTTCTTCTTCGACATCTCGATCTCTTTCTTCGAGGAGATCGCGAAGTTCCGCGCGGGGCGCCGGCTGTGGGCGCGCATCGTGCGCGAGCGCTACGGCGCGCAGGACCCGCGCTCGTGGCGCTTCAAGTTCCACGCCCAGACCTCGGGCGTCGACCTCACGCGCCAGCAGCCGCTCAACAACATCGCGCGCGTGACGGCGCAGGCGATCGCCGGGATCTTCGGCGGCCTGCAATCGATGCACACCGACGCGTACGACGAGGCGCTGTCCTGCCCGACGCAGTTCGGCGCGCGCATCGCGGTCGCCACGCAGAACATCCTGCGCGAGGAAGCGCACCTGACCGACGTCATCGACCCGCTCGGCGGCTCGTATTACGTCGAGTCGCTGACCGACGCGATCGAGGAGAAGGTCGTCGCGATCCTCGCGGAAGTCGAGGCCGCGGGGGGCATGTACCGCGCGGTCGAGTCGGGCCTCGTGCAACGGCGCGTCGGCGAATCGGCGCTGCGCTTCCAGCAGCGCATCGACGACGGCGAGCAGACGGTCGTCGGCGTGAACGCCTACCAGGTCGAGGAAGAGGCGAGCGCGCGGCCCGCGCTCGCGAGGCCGGACGCCGCCGAGATGCGCGCGCACCTGGCCGATTTCGCCGCGTGGAAGGCGCAACGCTCCGCGGCGGCCGTGGAGAACTCGTTGGCGTCGCTAGCGAGAAGCGCGCAGGGCGACGGCGGCAACATGTTCGGCGCGGTCGTCGCTGCCGCGGAAGCTGGCTGCACGCACGGCGAGATCTGCGGCACGCTGCGGCGCGAGCTCGGCTTCGGCCATCCGCTGATCGTCGTCTGAGGCGTGCGTCGATGAAGCGCATCGACGGCAGTGCGGGCGCCGGCAAGACTCCAGGCGCCAAGGATCGCATCGCCGCAATCCGCGCGGGCCATCGCGCGACGATCGCGCGGGCGATCAGCGAGATCGAGCACGGGCTTCCCGCCGCGGACGCGCTGTCGGCGGCGCTCCGCCCGTTCGCGGGTCATGCGCACGTCGTCGGCATCACCGGCGCGCCCGGCGCGGGCAAGTCGACGCTGATCGACGCGCTCGTTCGCGAGCAGGTCGCGCGCGGCAAGCGGATCGCCGTCGTCGCGATCGACCCGTCGAGCCCGATCACCGGTGGCGCCGTGCTCGGCGACCGCATCCGGATGGGCGAGGCGGGGATGGCGGAAGCCGTCTTCATCCGCTCGCTGGCGTCGCGCGGGCATGCCGGCGGGCTCGCGAAGCCGGCGCGGCGCATCGTCGATCTTCTCGATGCCGCGGGATTCGGCCTCGTCGTCGTCGAGACGGTCGGCGCGGGACAGTCGGACGTCGACATCGCCGCGCTCGCGGATACGAGCGTCGTCGTGTGCCCGCCGGGCTTGGGCGACGGAGTCCAGGCGATCAAGGCCGGCATCCTCGAAATCGCCGACGTGCTGGTCGTCAGCAAGAACGACCAGCCGCACGCCGAGCGCACGAAGCGCGACCTCGACGACATGCTGCACCTTCGCGCGCGCCGCGAAGGCTGGCGCGTGCGCGTGCTGCGCACCACCGCGACGACCGGAGAGGGCATTCCCGCGCTAGCCGACGCGCTGGCGGCGCACGCGGCGGAGACGGGGATCGGGCGACGGCTGCGAGCGAGCGCCAACGTCACCGGGGATGCGATGGTCGCGAAGCTGCGCGGCTTTTCCGAACGCGACCCCTGCCAGCAGCACAACGCGATCGTCTTCGTCGACGCGGGCCCCGGCCATGCGACGCTCTCGATGCGCGTCGGCAAGCCGCACCTCAACTTCAACGGCAAATGCCATGGCGGCGCGATCTTCTGCCTCGCCGACAGCGCGTTCGGCATCGCGTCGAACTCGCATGGCGTCGTCGCGGTCGGGATCGACACGCATACGACGTTCCAGGTCGCCGCGAGCGAAGGCGACGTGCTGACCGCGCGCGCGACCGAGGTCAGCCGCAACGCCAAGCTCGGCGTCTACCGGGTCGACGTGACGCGGCAGGACGGCGCCGCGGTCTCGGCGTTCACCGGCACCGTGCATGTCACCCGGCGTCCGCACGAAACGGATGCGGTCGCATAGGATCGGAACCGACCCCGCGGGCGCGCGCCGCTGCTAAGCTCCCCCGTCGACCGAGGTCGAGGAGGTGCCATGGCGAGCATTCACCGCGTCTTCCGTCCCGCCCGCGATTCCGCGCGCGGGCCGGTCCTGACACTCCTGGTCCTCGTGCTGCTGGTGGGCCTCCCGCTCGCCGTGTGGCTCGATTTGCGCAACCTCACCGAGACCGCGCTGCGCCGCCAGGCGGCCGACCTCAACTCGGTCGTCACGAGCATGCGCAATTTCTATGGCAGCAACGTCGTGGCGCGCGTGCTCGCGCACCCGGGCGCGACGCAGGTCACGCACAACTACGAGTCGATACCCGGCGCGATCCCGATTCCCGCGACGCTCTCGCTCGAGCTCGGGCGCGTGATCAGCGAGCAGCAGCACAACATCAGTTACCGGTTCGTCTCCGACCATCCGTTCCAGAACCGCAAGCCGCACGAGCTCGACGCGTTCGAGGCGGGCGCGCTCCAGCAGCTGCGCGCCGACCCGAACCAGCTCATCACCCAGGTGCAGGAATCCCTGGTCAACGACCGCGTGCGCCTGATCGCGCCGGTGATGATGGGCGCGGCCTGCGTCGCGTGCCACAACAGCCACGCCGAGAGCATGAAGCGCGACTGGAAGGTCGGCGACGTGCGCGGCATCCAGGAGGTCAGCATCGTCCAGCCGTTCGCCGACAACCTCTGGTCGTTCAAGTACCTGCTGGCCTACTTCGTGTTGCTGGCGATCACCGGCGCGGCGTTCATCCTGCTGCAGCGGCGCCAGGCGATGCAGATCGACGGGATGAACCGCGAGCTCGCGTCGGCCAACGATTTCCTCGCGACGCTGTCGATGAAGATCTCGCGTTACCTGTCGCCGCAGATCTACAAGAGCATCTTCAGCGGCCAGCGCGACGTGGTGATCGAGACCGAGCGCAAGAAGCTCACGATCTTCTTCTCCGACATCAAGGACTTCACCGCGACGACCGAGCGGCTGCAGCCCGAGCAGATCACGCGGCTCCTCAATGAGTACTTCACCGAGATGTCGGTGATCGCGCTGAAGCACGGCGGCACGATCGACAAGTTCGTCGGCGACGCGATGCTGATCTTTTTCGGCGACCCCGAGTCCAAGGGCGAGGCGCAGGACGCGCGCGCGTGCCTACGCATGGCGTTGGAGATGCAGAAGCGTATCGCGGAGCTCTCCGTTAGATGGCGCAACGAGGGCATCGAGCACCCGTTCCGCGTGCGTATGGGCGTCAACACCGGCTACTGCAACGTCGGCAACTTCGGCAGCACCGACCGGATGGACTACACGATCATCGGCGCCGAAGCAAATCTCGCGGCGCGCCTGCAGTCGGTCGCCGAGGCCGGCCGCATCGTAATCAGCTACGAGACCTACGCGCTGGTCCGCGCGATGATCGAGGCGCACCCGCTGGCGCCGATCACGATGAAGGGCATCAGCCGCGAGGTGGTGCCTTATGTTGTCGAGGGCCTGCTCGATGCGGCGGGCCGCAAGTCCACGATCATCAACGAGCACAGCGCGGGTCTCGACATCTACATCGATCCCACGATGGTGGACGAGCGATCGGCTGAGCGCGCGCAGCACCTGCTGCTGCACGCGCTCGATACGCTTCGCAAGCGCACGGAGAAGCTGTAGCGGTCGGAGGCGAGACCGTGATCGTCGCTCAATCGATCAGCGGCTCGTGCACGACCCAGTGCTGGCCGTCCGGGAACGGACGGAAGTCGACCGGCTCGATCGGTTGCTGCGCCGACGCGCCGGTCGATGCGAGCGTCGCGAGGACCGTCGCGGCCAGGAATCGCAAGGTGGGCATGGACGGATCCTCCGTCGGAGCGGTGAGGGACGCGCGATTCCCGCATTGTGCGACCGGAGCGAGGGCAGAAACGCTCGCTCGGGTGCCGCGGGAGATCGACGGGCCCCGCGCCGCGATCCGGCGTTGGCCCCGTGGCCGCCACGCCGCGCGGTTGCGCTACACGACGTTGAGCTCGACGATCGGCGCGTTGCGTGCGAACCGGTCGAACGCGAGCGGCGCCAGGTCGAGTGCGCGATAGCCGCCATGGACGAGAAGCTCGGCGACGCCGCGGCCGACGGCCGGTGATTGCTGAAGGCCATGCCCCGAAAATCCGTTGGCGAACACGAGATTCGGGATTTCGGGATGCGGCCCGACGATTCCGTTGCGGTCGACCGTGTTGAGTTCGTAGTAACCGGACCACGCGCTGGTGGCGCGGATCGCCTCGAACGCGGGTACGCGTGCGGCGAGCAAGGGCCAAAGCACCTGGTTGAACAGCGCGTGGTCGACCTCGAGGCGCGCGTCGTCGGGGTCGTCGGTTTCGTCGGGCGAAATGCCGCACAGATACTGTCGCGCGCCTTCGGGTCGGAACCACAGGCCGGACGGGTCGATCACCAGCGGGCAGCGAGGCAGCGGTGTCGCGCACGAATAGACGAACACGCTGCGACGGCGCGCGCGCACCGGCAAATCGATGCCGACCCATCCGGCGACCTGTGCGGCCCACGGACCGGCCGCGTCGACGAACCATTCGCCGGCCACGCGAGATCCGTCGGCGAGGCGCAGGGCGGCGATGCGGCCACCGTCGACGTCGAATCCAGATCCTTCACCGGTCAAGTAATTCGCGCCGAGCGCGCGCGCCTTGCGGCGGAACGCCTGCATGAGGCTCCAGCCATCGAACCATCCTTCGCCGGAAAGGCCGAGCGAGCCCGCCGCGAGGTCGTTCGTGGCGAGCCACGGGAAGCGCGCGTGCAGGCCGACCGCGTCGAGCAGCGCCACGTCGACGCCGTGGCTGCGCTGCAGAGCGTGGTTGCGCTCGAGCACCGGCGAGCCGGCCGCGGTGGCGAGGAACAGGTAGCCGGGCTCGACCAGGCCGAACGACGGTCGGTCGCCGTCGACGGCGAGCGCGTCGCCGGCGCGACGAAGGAACTCGATGCCGAATCTGCCGATGTCGATGTTGATCGCGGTCGAGAACTGCTGGCGGATCGAGCTCGCGGACAGCGCGGACGACGCGCGCGCGTACGTCGGGTCGCGCTCGACCACGGTCACGGTGCCACGGAACGCCGGGTCGGTGAGCGTGAAATAGGCGATCGCGCTGCCGATCACGCCGCCGCCGATGATGACGATAGGCCGGTTCACGCGGGATTTGGCATAGTACGGAAGTCGGATTGAAGCCCGAACCGCATCCCAATGGACGGCATCGGGCTCCGGCCCGACCCACATCCCGGGAATCGCGGGTCGCGCATCAGCCCGATATCGTAAACCCCGGAGACATCGCGGGTCGGGCTTCAGTCCGACCCACGGAAGCCGAACGCTCCAGATGCCGGATTCGATCCCGATGATCCCCGCGGCGGCGGTCCACGCGGCGCTCGACTGGCGCTCGCTGATCGATGCGCTGCGCGCGACGTTCGTCGCAGGCGCCACCGCGCCGGTGCGCTCGAGCCACGCGGTGACGCCGCAGGGCGACCGGCTGCTGCTGATGCCCGCGTGGGACGGCATCGGCCTCGGCGTGAAGATCGTCACCGTGTTCCCGCGCAACCGCGAGCGCGGCATCGCGAGCGTCGGGGCGCTCTACGTGCTGATGGACGGCGCGACCGGGCATCCGATCGCGCTCGTCGACGGCGAGGCGCTGACGTTGCGGCGCACGGCGGCGACCTCGGCGCTCGCGTCGACGTATCTTTCGCGCGACGATGCGCGGACGCTCTGCGTCGTCGGCACCGGCGCGCTCGCGCCCTACATGGCCGAGGCGCATTGCGCGGTGCGCACCATCGCGCGCGTGCTGGTCTGGGGCCGTCATCCAGACCGCGCCGAACGCACCGCCGCGGCGCTGGTGTCGCGCGGATTGCCGGCGACGGCGGTGGCGCGGCTCGACCGTGCGCTCGCCGAAGCGGACATCGTGACGGCCGCGACGACCGCGCGCGCGCCGATCGTGCGCGGCGCGCAGGTGCGCGCGGGCACCCACGTGGACCTCGTCGGCGCGTTCACGCGCGAGATGCGCGAGAGCGACGACGACCTCGTCGTGCGCGCGCAGGTGTTCGTCGACACCTACGCGGGCGCGCTGAAGGAGGCGGGCGACCTCGTGCAGCCGATCGAAGCGGGCGCGATCACGCGCGAGCATGTGCGCGCGGAGCTGGCCGAGCTCGTCGCCGGCACGCGTGCCGGCCGACTCGATCGCGACTCGGTGACGCTCTTCAAGTCGGTCGGAACCGCGCTCGAGGATCTTTGCGCGGCGCAACTGGTTGCGAAGCGCGCCGGTTCGCGCTGACCGCGCAGTGCGCGCGCTCGGAACGACCGCCAACTATATTTTCCCTCGTCCCGGCACGATCGGGGATTCCGCGCATACTGAAAGACCCGTGCTTCGGCAAGGGGCAGGCGCACGAATCTCCGCGCGCCGGACGAGAAGGCAGGCACGATGTTCCACCGCACCGAACCAAGACTCACCGCAGGCGTCGCAGCGACTTCGCGCTTCAATCAGGCCGACCCGATCATCGCGACCGGCGCTCCTGTGTTCGCGTCACCGACGTTCCGGCAGCGCCTTTCCACCGCCGATGGCGTCGTCTCGGTCACCGCGACCGCGTGGCGCGTCGATCGTGGTCATGCGTTTTCGCACATGCCCTACCCGATCGGGCGCCGGTCCGACGGAACGCTCGGCTCCAGCTCATGAACGGCATCGACGGCACGTACGCGAGCCCGGCCGTGCGCGACGGCTTCCTGTCGGCGCTCGATCGCCGCGACGCGGTCACGCTGTCGCGCCTCGCGCGGAACCTGACCGGCTGCGCGAACCCGCTTCCCAGCACGACCTGCACGCAACTGCGCATTCCGATCGGCAGCACTTACGGCTTCGCCGCGCGCCGCGTCATCGTGCGCGGCATGGAAGGCGCGCTCGAACCGAACGCGGTGATCGCGAGCGTCGACGAGTCGCCGTCTCTGGTCGAGCGTCTCGCGCGAGAAGCGTTCGCCGCCGAAGCCGCGGGCACGCCGCCCGTCGCCTGAACGTCCCGGGGGGCGGGCAGCAATCCCGACCCCTTGCGCTTGCGGCGCGACGTCGCGCCGCTCCTCAAGCGCTCGTCGAATCCGCGCCGGTCAACCGGTCGTGGCCGATCTTCGCGAGCTCCGGTTGCTGTCCGGGCGCAATAGCATCGGTCACCGCATCGGTCACCGCATCGGACGCGGTCGCGTCGCCGGTTTCCGCCGCGCCGCGCGCCGGCCCGTCGTCCTCGCTCTCGCCGAGAAAGCCGCCACTCTGGTGCGCCCACAGGCGTGCATACAGCCCGCCGCTCGCGAGCAGCGAGCGGTGGTCGCCTTCCTCGATGACCTTGCCGCGCTCGAGCACGATCAGGCGATCCATGGCGGCGATCGTCGACAACCGGTGCGCGATCGCGACGACGGTCTTGCCTTCCATCAGGCGATAGAGGCTCTGCTGAATCGCGGCCTCGACTTCCGAGTCGAGCGCCGAGGTCGCCTCGTCGAGCAGCAGGATCGGCGCGTCCTTCAGCATCACGCGCGCGATCGCCACGCGCTGGCGTTGGCCTCCGGACAGCTTGACGCCACGCTCGCCGACGTGCGCGTCGTACGACTGGCGGCCCTTCGGGTCGGCGAGCCCGACGATGAAGCCGTGCGCCTCGGCGCGGCGCGCGGCGGCGATCATGTCGTCGTCGGTCGCGTCGGGGCGGCCGTAGACGATGTTCTCGCGCACCGAGCGGTGCAGGAGCGACGTGTCCTGCGTGACCATCCCGATCTGCGCGCGCAGGCTGTTCTGAGTCGCGAGCGCGATGTCCTGGCCGTCGATCAGGATGCGTCCGCGCTCGGTGTCGTAGAAGCGCAGCAGCAGGTTGACGATCGTCGATTTGCCCGCGCCCGAGCGGCCGACCAGGCCGATCTTCTCGCCCGGCCGGATGTGCAGCGTCAGGTCGTCGATCACGTGGCTGCGGCCGCCGTACGCGAAGCTCACGCGCTCGAAGCGGATGTCGCCCTGCGTGACGACGAGCGGCTTCGCGTCCGGGCGGTCGACGACCGCATGCGAGCGGGCGATCGTGTTGATTCCGTCCTGCACGGTGCCGATGTGCTCGAACAGCGTCGCCATCTCCCACATCACCCAGTGCGAGATGCCGTTGAGCCGTAGCGACATCGCGGTCGCGGCCGCCACCGCGCCCACGCCGACCGAGCCCTGCGTCCACAGCCACAGCGTGACGCCGGCGCTCGCGCCGATCAGCGCCATCGACAGCACGTGGTTGACGATCTCGAAGCCGGTCACGAAGCGCATCTGGCGCTGGACGGTCCCGAGGAACTCGCCCATCGCGCTCTTCGCGAACCCCGCCTCGCGGCGCGCGTGCGAGAAGAGCTTGACGGTCGCGATGTTCGTGTACGCGTCGGTGATGCGCCCGGTCATCAGCGAGCGCGCGTCCGCCTGCTCGCGCGCGATGCGGCCGAGGCGCGGCACGAAGAACCGCAGCGCCGACACGTAGAGCACGAGCCACGCGACGAACGGCACGACCAGGATCGGGTCGAAGCGGCCGAGCACCGCGAGCATCGTCGCGAAGTAGATGACGACGAAGACGATGAGCTCGGTGACGATGATCCAGGTGTCGCGCACCGCGAGCGCCGTCTGCATCACCTTGGTCGAGATGCGGCCGGCGAACTCGTCCTGGTAGAAGCCCATGCTCTGCGCGAGCATCAGCCGGTGGAAGTTCCAGCGCAGCAGCATCGGGAAGTTGCCGGCGATCGCCTGCTGCTTGACCAGCGACTGCGCAGCGATCAGCACGATGCTGCCGGCGAGTACGCCCGCGAGCGCGAGGAGGCGCGTGCGCTCGGTCTCCCACAGCTTCGCCGGCTCCACCTTCGCGAGCCAGTCGACGACATCGCCGAGCATGCCGAACAGGAAGGCCTCGAACACGCCGATGCCGGCCGACAGGATCGTGAGCGCGAGAAGCCAGGGCCGCAGACCGCGCGTCGCCGCCCACAGGAACGCGAAGAAGCCGCTCGGCGGGCTCGCCGGCGGCGCGTCGGGAAACGGGTCGACCAGCCGTTCGAACTGCGAGAGCACGCGGAATCTCCGATGCCGCTGGCGGCCACGCGGGGCGCCTCCGGCCGGGCGTCCGGGGCTCGCAAGCGGGCTGCGCGCCGGGCGGGCGGCGGCGGGACGCGCAGCATAGCGCAAGCGACGCGCAAGCGCCGCGACGCCGGGGTGTCACGCGCCGCGGAAACGTCGATTCCGGTACATTGGCGCGCGATGCCGACGCACGACCGCCGCCACCGACTCTCGGCGCACGACCTCGAGACGCTCCTCGGCGTGACGAGCGCGCTCGCCGCGCCGTTCGACCTGATGACGATGCTGGGCGAGGTCGTCGCCGCGGCGAAGCAGGTGCTGCATGCCGAGCGCGGCTCGGTGTGGCTGCACGAGCCGGCGACCGACGAGCTCGTGCTCCTGATCGCGACCGGCATCGTGCCGATCCGCGTGCCGTCCGGCGCGGGACTCGTCGGCGCGTGCGCGCGCGAGCGCCGGATCATCAACGTGCCCGATTGCTACGCGGACCCGCGCTTCGACCCCGCCGTCGACCGCGCGAGCGGCTACCGGACGCGCTGCATGCTCACGCTGCCGCTCGTCGACCACAAGGACGTGCTGGTCGGCGTGATGCAGGTGCTGAACAAGGTCGGCGGCACGTTCGACGCCGACGACGAGTCGCTCGCGGCCGCGCTCGCCGCGCAATGCGCGGTCGCGTTGCAGCGCGTGCGGATGACCGAGGCGCTGATCGAGGGCGAGAAGATGCGCCAGGCGCTCGAGATGGCGCGCGTCGTGCAGATGAGCACGCTGCCCGCGTCGATGCCGGTGGTTTCCGGGTACGAGGTGTGCTGCACGTTCCGGCCGGCCGAATTGACCGGCGGCGACACCTACGACGTCGCGGCGCTCGAGCAGGGGCTGCTCGTCGTGCTCGGCGACGCGACCGGCCACGGCATCGCGCCCGCGCTGACGGTCACGCAGATGCAGGCGATGCTGCGCATGGCGTTCCGGCTCGGCGCGGACCTCGACACCGCGTACCTGCAGGTCAACAACCGTCTCGCCGAGACGCTCGCCGACGATCGCTTCGTGACCGCGTTCATCGGCCTGCTCGACCCGAGGACGCATCGTTTGCGCTTCCACAGCGGCGGTCAGGGCCCGATCTTCCATTTCCGCGCGGCGAGCGGCGCGTTCGAGCGCCACAAGCCGACCTGCTTCCCGCTGGGCGCGATGCCGCTTGCGCGAGCCCGTGCGCCGGCGACGCTCGAGCTCGCGCCGGGCGACTTCGTCGTGCTGCTGTCCGACGGCTTCTACGAGCAGCTCGACGCCGCGGGCGAGGCGTTCGGCGAGACGCGCGTCGCGGCGCTCGTGCGCGAGCATCATCGGGCGGGCGGCGAGGCGGTGCAGGCGGCGATCCTGCGCGCGGTCGATGCTCACGCCGACGGCGTGCCGCAGGCGGACGACATGACCGCGGTGATCGTGCGGCGGGCGCCGGCCACCCGATCGCGTTCGTTCGCGCGGAGCTTCGCGTCGATCGAGGCGATGGTCGCGTTCAGCGCCGGGTCGTTCGCGCGACTCGGCATCGACCCGGTGCTTCTGCCCGCCGTCGACTTCGTGGTGGAAGAGTTGTTCACGAACATGGTCAAATACGCACGGGAGAGCACGCGCGACGTCCGGATGGACGTGGCCGCGATCGACGGCGGCGTCGAGGTGACGCTGACCGACTACGACGTGGCGGCGTTCGACGTGACGCGCGCGCCGGACGCGGACACCGGCGCTCCGGCCGAGGTCCGTCGACCCGGCGGCCTCGGACTGCACCTGATCCGGCGGATGGTCGACGCGATCGAGTACCGTTACTCGGACGCGACGCGGGAGAGCCGAACCACGTTTCGCAAGACCGCCGCGAACGCGCCCCCTGAGGGCGATGTGCGGCCACTGGGGGAAGGCGATGCTGTCGATTGACCACGGGCCGGATGGCGCGGTCGTCGTGTCCGGCCGGCTCGATGCGGCGCAGGCGCCGGCGGCGCAGGCGTTCCTCGACCGGGCGCAAGGCGTGGTCACGCTCGACTGCCGCGCGCTCGAATACATCTCGAGCGCGGGCCTCGGCGTCCTCCTGAAGACGCACAAACGCCTGCTGGCCTCGTCGGGAAAGCTTCGGCTCACCGGCGTCGGGCCGCATCTGCGTGACATCTTCACGTACTCGGGATTCGACCAGCTCTTCGAGATCGGATGAAGAAGGATGAGATGACGTCCCCCCGCAGCGAGCGACGATCGCGCGAAGCGTTCGTGGCCATGGCACGCGTGGCGCGGCGACCGTCGCTCGCCTCCCCCCAGGGGGCTGCGCGGGCTTGGGACGGCCCGGCGCCCGCGCGGTCCCCCCGCAGCGCGCGGACGTCCCCCCGCAGCGAGCGACGATCGCGCGAAGCGTTCGTGGCCATGGCACGCGTG
>JBDTNO010000042.1:0-18900 GCA_039933715.1 Betaproteobacteria bacterium | reverse complement strand
ATCCCACCCGCCCGACGCGTCGCGCATCCGCGGGTTACGCAGAGCTTCCCTAGCGCCGCCCGATCATGGAAGCGTACGTCGTCGAGTGGCTCGGCTTTCTGGGCCGTGGCTTTCACCTGGTCGCGGGCATCGCCTGGATCGGCGCGTCGTTCTATTTCATCTGGCTCGATTCGCATTTGCACGCGCCGCGCTACGCGGACGAGGCGGCGCGGCTCGGCATCGGCGGAGAGGTCTGGGCGCTCCACGGAGGCGGCTTCTACCGCGCGCAGAAGTTCGCGGTCGCACCTCCCGAGCTTCCCGAGACGTTGCACTGGTTCAAGTGGGAGGCGTACGCGACCTGGCTTTCGGGGATGTTCGTGCTTGGCATCGTTTACTACCTGGGCGCCGAGGTCATGCTGATCGACCGCGCGGTCGCCAACCTGTCGAAGCCTGGATCGATCGCGATCGGCCTCGCGTTCATCGCCGGGGGCTGGATCGTCTACGACCTCCTGTGCCGCTCGCCGCTCGGCCGCCGCGAGCCGGCGCTGGCCGCCGTCATGCTGGTCCTGTGCGCGATCGCCGCATACGCGCTGACGCACCTCTTCTCCGGCCGCGGCGCGTTCATCCATTTCGGCGCGATGCTCGGCACGATCATGGCGGCGAACGTGCTCGTCGTCATCATGCCGGGCCAGCGCGAGATGGTGAAGGCGAAAGCGCAAGCTCGCGTGCCGGATCCGTCGCATGCGGCGCGCGGGAAGCAGCGCAGCGTCCACAACACCTACTTCACGCTGCCGGTGCTGTTCACGATGATCAGCAACCACTATGCGATGTTCACCAACGCGCGTCATGCGTGGCTCGTGCTGATCGCCATCTCGCTCGCCGGTGTGCTGGTGCGGCTGTTCTTCACGTTCCGGCACCGCGGCATCGTCAAGCCCTCGTTCTGGGCGATCACGCTGGCTCTGCTCGCCGCGGTGTTCGCCTGGCTCGCCCCACGCCCCGCGCCGGGGATCGCGGGCGGTGCCCGCTTCGCCGACGTCCGCGCGATCGTCGCGGCGCGGTGCGCGGGCTGCCATGCCGACAAGCCCACGGTCGAAGGCTTCGCGTCGGCGCCGAAGAACGTGCTGCTCGACAGCAGCGAGCGCATCGTCGCGCAGGCGCAGCCGATCCACCAGCAGACGGTCGTGCTGAAGGCGATGCCGATCGGCAACCTGACCGCGATGACCGACGGCGAGCGCGCGGTGATCGACGCGTGGTTTCGGGGGGGCGCGAAGGCCGAATAGGGTCGTCGGCCGTGCGAGGGCGCCGCCGTTGGCCGGAAGCGCTCAGCGCAGCATCGGCATCCGCACGCCGCGTTCCTTCGCGGTGTCGATCGCGGTCGCATAGCCGGCGTCGGCGTGGCGCATGACCCCGGTGGCGGGATCGTTCCACAACACGCGCTCGATCCGCTTCGCGGCCGCGTCGCTGCCGTCGCAGACGATCACGACGCCCGCGTGTTGCGAGTAGCCCATGCCGACGCCGCCACCATGATGGATCGACACCCAGGTCGCGCCGCTCGCCGTGTTGAGAAGCGCGTTGAGCAGCGGCCAGTCGGAGACCGCGTCCGAGCCGTCCGCCATGCTTTCGGTCTCGCGGTTGGGGCTCGCAACCGATCCGGCGTCGAGGTGGTCACGGCCGATCACGATCGGCGCCTCGAGCTCGCCCGACCGCACCATCTCGTTGAATGCGAGGCCCGCGCGATGACGCTCGCCGAGCCCGAGCCAGCAGATGCGCGCGGGGAGGCCCTGGAACGCGATGCGTTCGCCGGCCATGTCGAGCCAGCGGTGCAGATGCTCGTTCTGCGGGAACAGCGCCTTCACTTTGCGGTCGGTGCGCCGGATGTCCTCCGGATTGCCGGAGAGCGCCACCCAGCGGAACGGGCCCTTGCCCTCGCAGAAGAGCGGCCGGATGTACGCGGGCACGAAGCCGGGGAACGCGAACGCGTCGGCGACCCCCGCGTCTTTCGCGACCTGCCGCAGGTTGTTGCCGTAGTCGAACGTCGGGACGCCTTGCGCCTGGAACGCGAGCATCGCCTCGACGTGCGCGGCGCACGATCGCTGCGCGTCGCGCACGAGCGCGGCGTGTTGCGCGGGATCGGCCTGCGCGGCGCGCCACCGCTCGACCGTCCAGCCGGCGGGAAGGTAACCGTTCACGAGGTCGTGCGCCGAGGTCTGGTCGGTCACCAGGTCGGGGCGCACCCCGCGGCGCACGAGCTCGGGAAGGACTTCCGCCGCATTGCCGAGGAGACCGATCGAGCGCGGGCGCCGCGCCGCGCATGCGCCGCGGATCCGCACGAGCGCGTCGTCGAGGTCGCGCGCCTCCTCGTCGAGGTAGCGCGTCGCCAGGCGCATCTCGATGCGCGAGCGCTGGCATTCGATCGCGAGCATCGATGCGCCGGCCATCGTCGCTGCGAGCGGCTGCGCGCCGCCCATCCCGCCCAGGCCCGCCGTCAGGATCCATCGGTTGCCGAGGTCGCCGCCGTAGTGCTGGCGGCCCGCCTCGGCGAACGTCTCGTAGGTTCCCTGCACGATCCCCTGCGAGCCGATGTAGATCCAGCTCCCGGCCGTCATCTGGCCGAACATCGCGAGGCCCTTGCGGTCGAGCTCGTTGAAATGCTCCCACGTAGCCCAGCGCGGCACGAGGTTGGAGTTCGCGATCAGCACGCGCGGCGCGTCCGGATGCGTGCGAAAGACGCCGACCGGCTTGCCGGACTGGATCAGCAGCGACTCGTCGTCGGCGAGATCGCGCAACGCCGCGAGGATCGCGTCGAACGACGCCCAGTCCCGCGCGGCGCGGCCGATGCCGCCGTAGACGACGAGCGACTTCGGGTCCTCGGCCACCTCGGGGTCGAGGTTGTTCTGGATCATCCGGAACGCCGCTTCGGTCAGCCACGAGCGGCATGAGAGCGTGGATCCGCGCGGCGCGCGGACCGTGCGATCCGCGTAGCGCGGATCGGCGCGGCGCGCGGCGAGCTCCCGGGGTTGGTCGCGATGCATGTCGTTGCTCCGTCCGTTAACGCGGGCGCGCGTTCATGGCCTGCCCGAGGCGCGCGCGATCAACCATCGACCAGGGACTCGGGCGCGTCGGCCGCATAGTCGCCGCGCTCGACGCTCGCGCGGATCGCCGCGAGGTCGGGCGCGAACGCGCGGTCGCGATCCCAGTAGCGTGCCGACGCGCGGATGCGCGCATGCGCGGTCGCGAGCGGGGCGGACGTTCGCAGCGGTCGACGCAAATCGATGCCCTGCGCCGCGGCGAGCAATTCGATCGCGACGATGGCCGCGACGTTTCCCGCCATCGGCGCGAGCCGCGCCGCCGCACCGGTCGCCATGCTCACATGGTCCTCCTGGTTCACGGAGGTCGGCAGCGAGTCGACGCTGCGCGGATGCGCGAGCGCCTTGTTCTCCGACGCGAGCGCCGCCGCGGTCACGTGCGCGATCATGAAGCCGGAATTCACGCCACCGTCCTCGACCAGAAAAGGCGGCAGCCCCGAGAGGTCGGCATCCATCAGGAGCGCGATTCGTCGCTCGACGAGCGCACCCGTCTCCGCGATCGCAAGGGCGAGGTTGTCCGCGGCGAACGCCACCGGCTCAGCATGGAAGTTTCCGCCCGACAGCACGACGCCCTCCTCCGGAAACACGAGCGGATTGTCCGACACGGCGTTCGCCTCGACGAGCAGCGTCGCGGCTGCGGTCCGCGTTTGGTCGAGCACCGCGCCCATCACCTGCGGCTGGCAGCGCAGGCTGTACGGGTCCTGCACGCGCGGGCAGTCGAGATGCGAGGCACGGATGGCGCTGCCCGCGAGGAGCCGGCGCGTGATCGCCGCCGCATCGCGCTGCCCCGCATGGCCGCGCACCACCTGGATGCGCGCGTCGAACGGCGTATCGCTGCCGAGGCAGGCGTCGACGCTCATCGCGCCGGCGACGAACGCCGCCGCCAGCGCGCGCTCGTGCGCGAACAAGCCGGCGAGCGCGAGCGCCGTGGAGACCTGCGTTCCATTGATGAGCGCCAGCCCTTCCTTCGGCGCGAGCACGAGCGGAACGAGACCCGCATGCGCGAGTCCCTGAGTCGCGGTCACCACGCGGCCGTCGATCCGCACGTCGCCTTCGCCGATCAGCACGCCGGCGAGGTGCGCGAGCGGCGCGAGGTCGCCCGACGCGCCGACCGATCCTTGCGATGGCACGCAGGGAAGGACACCGGCGTTGGCGAGGGCCACGAGCCGCTCGATCACCGTCCAGCGGACGCCCGAGTACCCGCGCGCGAGCGAGCACGCCTTCAGCACCAGAACCAGGCGCACGACCGCGTCGTCGATCAGGGGTCCGGTCCCCGCCGAATGCGAAAGCAGGAGCGAGCGCTGCAGCTCGACCAGCCGCGTGTCGTCGATGCGCGTCCGCGCGAGGAGGCCGAAGCCGGTGTTGACGCCGTACACGACGCGGTGCTCGGCGACGAGGCGCGCGACGGTGTCCGCTGCGGCCTCGACACCCGGGCGCGCGCCCGGATCGATCTCGACGCGTTGCGGCGCCGACCACAGCGCGCGCAACGTCGCGAGCGCGAGTCGTCCGGGAACGAGGCGGGTCGTCATCGATGCAGGGAGGGGCCGCGATCCGGTCCAGTGTACCGTTCCGGAGCGACTGGAGCGATTCGCGCGGGCATGGCGCGGGTCCTTGCCTATAATCGGCGCATGCCGCAGCGCGCGCCGAACGTCGAACAGGAACGCCGTGCGTCGCTCGCGAACGCCATGGCCGCCGACGCGCGTGGCGACGTGGAGGCCGCGGCGCGCGCATGGGGGCAGGCCGTCGTGGTGCATCCGGATGGGGCGGTCGCGCTCAACGGGCTCGCGCAGGCGCTGATCCGCGCCGGGCGTCCCGGCGAAGCATTGCCGCTCCTCGAGCGCGCGACCGCGCGGGATCCGGGCATGCCGGGGGCGTGGCTCGCGCTCGGCGTCGTGCATTCGCTCCTCGACCAGCATGCGCAAGCCGTCCTGGCGACGACGCGCGCCGTGTTGCTGGCGCCGAAAGTCGCCGCGGTGCAGGTCGGCCACGGCGACGTGCTGCGCCGCGCCGGCCAGCTCGACGCCGCCCGCGCCGCCTATGCGACGGGCGTCGATCTCGCACCGGACGACCCGGACGCGCTCAACAAGCTCGCCGGCGCCGAACGGATGCATCGCGATTTCGAGGCAGCGCAAGCGCACCTCGCGCGCGCGCTGACGATCGCGCCTTCGCATCCCTACGCGATCGTCAATCTCGGCACGCTCGCCATCGAGCGCCAGGACGTCGACGAGGCGCGCCAGCGCCTGGAGGATGCCCTTCGGCTTCCTGGGCTTCCCGCCGACGTCGCGGAGGAGGCGTCGAGCACGCTCGCGATGCTCGACGAGCACCGCGCGATGCAGGCCGCGCTCGATGAAGCCCGACAAGGCGGCGAGGCTGCGCCGGTCGAGCGCGCGCTTCGCGCGCATGCCAGCGTCCAGCGTCGCAACGAGTGGATCCTCGCGACGCTGGCCCAGGTGACTGCACACGCGGCCGGCGAGCCGTCGATCGACGACCGCTTCGCGCGTGGCGTCCCATCGAGCGACGCGTGGCCCGCGATCGAGGCGCATCACAACTTCCGCGCGCTCGGCGACGCCAGCGCGCTCGCGCGCACGGTCGACCAGATAGCGCACGGCACGGAAGATTCGACCGCGCGCGAGCTCATCGACTACGCGAACGCCGTGCGGGGACGGCACGACGATGTCTTCGCGCCCGCCGACGGGATTGCGTGGGAGGCGTGGCTGCGATGGACGCACCTGCGTCTCGTCGGCTCGCATCCCGAGTTCTGGCCCGGCCAATTGAAGCCTGTCCACAACCTGCTGCCGGACAATCCGCGCGTGCCGCGGGCCGCGCCATGGGAAGTCTCCGGAACGCTTCGCGCGGCGCTCACCGCCATCGACGCGTCCGTTCCGCCGGGCGCCTGGCGTGCATGCCTGCGCTACTTCGCGTTGATCGAGATCCACCCGTTCCACGACGGGAACGGGCGACTCGCGCGCTACGTGCTGAACTCCAGCCTCGTCGCATGCGGTCTCTTCCCGGTACTGCGGCCGGGCAATCGCGACGAAGAGCAGGCGCGATGGCTCAACGCGGCGCGCGACACCCGCGACCTCTCGGCCGTCGCCGAATGGTTCGGGAGGGCGACCCACTACGCGGCAGCGCTCGACCGCGAATGGCAGGAGCGCCGATGAGCGGAACGGCGCCGCAGGAACGCGCAGCCAACGCCGCGCACACGCCGATGATGCAGCAGTACCTTCGCCTCAAGGCCGACCACCCGGACAAGCTCGTGTTCTACCGGATGGGCGATTTCTACGAGCTGTTCTACGAGGATGCGCGCGTGGCGGCCCGCGCGCTCGACATCACGTTGACGTCGCGTGGGCAGTCCGCCGGTGCGCCGATTCCGATGGCCGGCGTGCCCTATCACGCGCTAGAGCAGCACCTCGCGCGACTGGTGCGCACCGGCGGCTCGGCGGTCATCGTCGAGCAGTTCGGCGACCCGGCGACCAGCAAGGGACCGGTCGAGCGGCGCGTCGCGCGCATCGTGACGCCAGGCACGCTGGTCGACGCTACGCTGCTCGACGCGCGATCGTCCTGCCTGCTGGCCGCCTGCGCGATCACCGGCAAGCGCGCCGGCATCGCGTGGCTGGACCTCGCGGCCGGACGGCTCGCGCTGATCGACGTACCGGCCACCGAACTCGTGGCGACCCTCGAGCGCATCGAGCCGGCGGAGTTGCTCGTGCCCGAGGGAGCCGAGCTGCCGGCGTTGCGCCGCGCCGTGCCGATCCGCGCGCGGCCTCCATGGCACTTCGACGGCGCGTCGGGGGCACGCTCGCTCGCGAAGCATCTCGGCACGCAGGATTTGCGCGCGTTCGGCGTCGACGAGGCGCCGGTCGCGACCGGCGCGGCGGGCGCGCTGCTCGACTACGCGGCCGCGACGCAGCAGACCGCGCTCGCACACGTCGCGACGCTCACCGTCGAGCGTCCTGGCACGCACTTAGCACTAGACGCCGCGACGCGACGCAACCTCGAGATCGCGCGCACGCTGTCCGGCGAGACGCAGCCGACGCTCCTGTCCCTCCTCGACACCTGTGCGACCGCGCCGGGCAGCCGCCTGCTGCGCGAATGGCTGCTCGCGCCGCTGCGCGACGCAGGTGCGGCGGCGGCGCGGCACGACGCGGTCGGTGCGCTCGTCGACGACGCGGGGCTTCGCAAGCGCCTGCGCGAGGCGTTCGCCCACGTGACGGACGTCGAGCGCGTCGGCTCACGCGTCGCGCTCGCGCAGGTGCGCCCGCGCGAGCTCGCGGCGCTGGGCGCGACGCTCGCCGCGCTGCCGCGCCTCCGCGAGCTCATCGCAGGCTGTGAAGCGTCTCTGTTGCGCGACGCTTCGCAAGCGCTCGTCGTCGACGCACGCTGGGCTGCGTTGATCGCCAGCGCGATCGCCGACGACCCATCCTCGCACGTCCGCGACGGCGGGGTCATCGCCGACGGCTACGACGGCGAACTCGACGAGCTTCGCGCCATCGATCGCGATTGCGGGACGTTCCTCGCGGAGCTCGAGCGGCGCGAGCGCGAGCGCTCGGGCATCGCCAGCCTCAAGGTCGAATACAACCGCGTGCACGGGTTCTACATCGAGGTGACGAACGCGCACGTCGAACGGATCCCGGCCGACTACCGGCGCCGCCAGACGCTCAAGAACGCCGAGCGCTACGTGACGCCCGAGCTGAAGGCGTTCGAGGACAAGGCGCTGTCGGCGCAGGAGCGAGCGCTCGCGCGCGAGAAGCACCTGTACGAGGCGCTGGTCGCGACCCTCGGCGGGGCGACGCCCGCGCTCCGGCGCGCGGCCGCGGCGCTGGCGATGCTCGACGTCGTCGCCGCGCTCGGCGAGCGCGCCGACGCGCTGGGAATGGTCCGACCGACGTTCTCGGTGGAGACCGGGATATGGATCGAGGGCGGGCGCCATCCGGTCGTCGAGCGCCAGGTCGAGCACTACATCCCCAACGACCTCACGCTCGCGCCCGAACGCCGCCTCCTCGTCGTCACCGGTCCGAACATGGGTGGCAAGTCGACCTATATGCGCCAGACCGCGGTGATCGCGCTCCTCGCGTATTGCGGCTCGTTCGTTCCGGCCGTGGCCGCCACGCTCGGGCCGATCGACGCGATCTACACGCGAATCGGCGCGGCGGATGACCTGGCGGGCGGACGTTCGACGTTCATGGTCGAGATGACCGAGGCGGCGGCGATCCTGCACCGCGCGACGCCGCAGAGCCTCGTGCTGGTCGACGAGATCGGCCGCGGCACGTCGACCTACGACGGGCTCGCGCTCGCGTGGGCGATCGCGCACCGGCTCGCCGAGACCAATCGCTCGCTCGCGCTGTTCGCGACGCACTATTTCGAGCTGACCGCGCTCGCAGCGGAGATTCCCGGGTGCGCCAACGTCCATTTCGACGCGGTCGAGACGCCGCAGGAGGGCATCGTCTTCCTGCACGCGGTCGCCGAGGGGCCGGCGAGCCGCAGCTACGGGCTCGCGGTCGCGAAACTCGCGGGCGTTCCTGCGGAGACAGTGCGCCAGGCGCGCAACTATCTCGCGCGCCTCGACGCGTTCGCGCGCGCCGGCGAAGGCCAGCCGGACCTGTTCGTGCCGCAGCCGTCGTCATCGGACGAGGGTGCGGTTCGGACACGTGAACTCGTCGAGCGGCTCGCCCTGCTCGATCCGGATGCGCTTTCGCCGCGCGAGGCGCTCGAGGCCCTCTACGAGCTCAAGCGGCTGGCGTCGGCGTCGTGAGCGCGATGGCGCCGCGTGCGGCCAGGCGGCACGCTACCGCGGCGCGAGCGAGCCTCGCACGGGAATCCACTGCTTGTCGTTCGATGCCACCCCCACGATCGAGCGTGCGGCGAAGTCCAGCACGACGCTCAGCGTGAAGCCCGACGACGACAGGTAGGAGACGAACGAGGCATCCTCGCCGACGTCGGTGGCGAAATTCGGAGGGCGCTCAGGCGCTTCGCCGCGGGAGGGCGAGGCGGGACGCGCAGCACCCCGCTCGACCGCATGCCATTCGACGGTGCCGTCGTCATGGAAGACGTGCTCATGCGTCTGGTCCCTGGTCGGACCGACGGTCCACGCGAAACGCAGCGTCCTCTCCAGGACACGGGAGGACGTCGCGGCGATCTCGGGGTAGCGAACCGAAGCCATGCGAAAGTAGACACCGGCGCGACGGCGGCTGCCGTCGCTGCGCCACGGACCGCGACGAAGGAATTCGCCGACCTCCCGGCTGGCACCGCGCTAATGGTGGTGGCCGTGCGCGCCGTGCACGTGCCCGTGCGACATCTCTTCCTTGGTCGCGGGGCGAATGTCGACGACCGTCGCCTCGAAGCGCAGCCGCTTGCCGGCGAGCTCGTGGTTCGCGTCGAGCACCGCGCGACCGTCGGCGACGTCGGTGACGCGCCACGTGGTTTCCTGGCCATCCTGCTCGGATACGAGGTACCCGCCGATCGCGAGATCGGGCGGGAGCGTTTCCACTCCCTCCATCCGCATCAGCGACGCGTCGTAGTCGCCGAACGCATCGGCGGGCTCGAGCGTCACCGACACCGACTCGCCCACCTTCTTGTGCGTCAGCGCCTCCTCGACGCGCGGGAAGATGCCGGAATAGCCGCCGTGAAGGTAAGTGATCGGCTCCCGCGCCTCCTCGATCAGGGTGTTCTTGTCGTCGAACAGCCTGAACGTGAGCGAGACGACCGTGTTGGCGAAGACGTTCATCGGAATTCCCGGGAAAGTCCGCGCGGGAAGCGCGGCGGCTTGACGGAGGCCGCATTCTACGCCGCACCGCCACCACGGCGTCCGGACCTATAATCGGCGGCCTCGAGCGACACCGAAACGATGCCCGCGCCACGATCGACCCCTCCCGCGCGCGCCGCGCCAGAGGATGCGCGCGCGCTCCTCGGCGGCGTGTCGCCCGGAACATTTCTCCGCGCCGACTGGCAGCGCCGCGCGCGCCTCGTCCGCGCCGCGCTGCCCGGGTTTCGCGGCCCTTTCTCGCGCGAAGCGCTGTTCGCGCTCGCCGGGCGCGACGACGTCGAGTCGCGCCTGGTCGTCCGCAACGGATCGCGTTGGCGTGTCGAGCACGGCCCGTTCACGGCGAGGTCGCTCGGGACGCTGCCGGCGCGCGCATGGACGCTGCTCGTGCAGGGAACCAACCTCGTCGACGCGCGGGCCGACGCGCTGATGCGCCGCTTCGCGTTCGTGCCCTACGCGCGCCTCGACGACGTGATGGTGAGCTATGCGGCGCCTGGCGGCGGCGTCGGTCCGCACCTCGACTCGTACGACGTGTTCCTGCTGCAGGGGTTCGGGCGCCGGCGATGGCGATGGGGCGCGCAACGGGACGCGAGCTTCGTTCCCGGGCTGCCGCTCCGGATCCTCGCGCGCTTCGCGCCCACCCACGACGCGGTGCTCTCACCGGGCGACATGCTCTACCTGCCGCCCGACGTCGCGCACGACGGCGTCGCGATCGATGCGTGCACGACCTATTCGATCGGGTTCCGCGCGCCGGCCGCGAGCGAGATCGGCGGGGCGTTCCTCACCCATCTCGCCGAAACCGTGGACCTCGCCGGACGCTACGCGGACGCCGGGCCCGCGGTCGCGCGGCAGCCCGCGCGCATCCCGGCCGCGATGCGGGCGCGCGTCCGGCGGACGCTCGCCCGGATCCGCTTCGGTCCGCGCGAGGTCGACACGTTCCTCGGGCAGTGGTTGACCGAACCGAAGCCGCTGGTGCTGTTCGCGCCGCGCGCCCACGTTCCCTCGCGTGACGCATTCGCGCGCGCGCTGCGCCGGCGCGGCGCGAGGCTGGACCTCGCGACGCAGGCGCTCTACGATGCGCGGGCGCTGTACATCAACGGGGAGCGCGTGACGCCCGGCGCGCAGGCGACGACGTCGCTGCGACGCTTCGCCGACCGCCGCTCGATGTCGCCGGTCGAGGCAGCCGCGCTCGACCGCGAAGCCCTCGAACTGATACGCGACTGGTACCGCCATGGATGGATCCACCACGACGCCGCCTGAGCCGGAACCGTTGCCGGTCGAGCGAACGCTCGCGTCGCTCGCCGAGCAGGCCGAGGGAATCGATGCGATCGTCGATCGCGCGCGCCTCGTCGTGCGCGTGTTCGACATCGACCTCTCGCAATGCGGCTGGAACACGCCCGACCGCGCGGACCGGCTTGCCTCGTTCCTGCGGCGCGGCCGTGGCGCGCGGCTCGACGTGATCGTGCACGACACGCGGTTTCTCGAGCAATCCTGCGCGCGCCTTCTAGCGCTCCTGAAAGTCCACGGGCACGCGATGACCGTCTACAAGACCGGCCCCGAGGCGAAGAGCGCGCGCGACCCGCTCCTGATCGCGGACGACCGGCATTTCCTGCATCGGTTCCACGTCGACGGCGCGCGCGCCGCGCTGGCGTTCGACGCGCCGGCCACGGCGCGACCGCTCGCCGCCCGCTTCGAGGAGATCTGGGCTACCGGGGAGCCCGGCCTGACGGGGACGGTGCTGGGCCTCTAGGACGGGGACCGGCGGTCGGCGGTGCGCGGCGGCGGCTCCGCGGGGGCGACGCCCGGCGCCGCGGTCTTTTCTTAACAACCTAATCATCCGCCTGCGGCGAGCGCCCCTGCCGAGCGTACGGACATGCTTTCGACCGCCGACCGCCGCCTTTCGATCGCGGGCTCAAAGCGGCACGCCGATCCTCCGCCCCACCTCGCGGTAGTGCTCGATCACGTCGCCGAGATCCCGGCGGAAGCGATCCTTGTCCATCTTCTCGCCGGTGTTCGCGTCCCATAGACGGCAGCCGTCGGGCGTGAACTCGTCGCCGAGCATCAGCGCGCCGTGCGGATCGTCGACCGGGTGGCCGAACTCGAGCTTGTAGTCGACGAGCTCGATGCCGGCGGACGCGAACAGCGGCTTCAGGAGGCCGTTCACCTTGTGCGTCATCGCCTTCATCTCGGCGATCTCGTGGGCGCTGGCCCAGCCGAGAACGCGGATGTGGTCGTCGTTGCACAACGGATCGTGCAGCGCGTCGCTCTTGTAGAAGAACTCGAAGATCGGCTCGGCGAGGCGCGTGCCCTCGGCGACGCCGTACCGCTTCGCCATCGAGCCCGCGCAGACGTTGCGCACGACGCACTCGACCGGGATCATCTTCATCGCGCGCACGAGCGACTCGCGCTCGTCGATGAGCCGAACGAAGTGCGTGGGCACGCCGGCGGCGGCGAGCTTGCCCATCACGAACGCGTTGATGCGGTTGTTGGTCTCGCCTTTGCGGTCGAGTTTCGCGAGCTTCACGCCGTCGAACGCCGACACGTCGTCGCGGTAATGCATGACGAGATAACGCGGATCGGCGCTCGCGTACACGGTCTTCGCCTTGCCGCGGTAGAGCTCGGCCCCTTTCTCCATGTCAGATCTCCCGCCAGTCGAATCCGGACGACTGGTCCGCCACGCAGATCCAGTCCTCGGCGCAACCGAGCGCCTGCGCCAGCGCCGCGCGCGCGCGCGCCGGCGTGTTGTTCTGCTGCGACAGGTGCGCGGCGACGATGTGCCGCAGCCGTGAATGGTCGATGGACGCGAGCAGCGCGGCCGAGGCGGCGTTGTCGAGATGGCCGAAGCGACCGGAGATGCGCGCCTTCAGCGCGGCCGGGTAGGTTCCCTCGGAGAGCATCGTCGCGTCGTGGTTGCACTCGAGGACCAGCGCGTCGCAGCCGGAGAGAGCGCGCTCGACGGCCGGTGTCGACATGCCGAGGTCGGTGAGGACGCCGAGACGCGCGTCGCCGTCGCTCACGACGAACTGCACCGGCTCGCGCGCGTCGTGCGGCACCGGAAACGGTCGCACCTCGAGCGCGCCGACCGAGAACACGTCGTGGCTGTCGAACCCGTAGACGCGGTCCATGCCGGCGAAGCGCTCGCCGACGATGGACAGCGTGCCGAACGTGAGCCACACGGGAATCGCATGCTTCGCCGCGAACGCGGTAACGCCTCCGACGTGGTCGGAGTGCTCGTGCGTCACGATGATCGCATCGAGGTCGCCCGGCGCGAGCCCGAGCCGGGCGAGGCGCGCGGCGGTGTCGCGCACACCGAAGCCGCAGTCGATCATCAGGCGCGAGAGGCCCGCCTCGACGACGAGCCCGTTGCCTTCGCTGCCGCTGCCAAGCGACGCGAAGCGCATCAGCGCGTCACTTCAACTGATCCTTGAGGAGCGCCAGGATGCGGTCGCTCGCCGGCGTCTTGTCCGGGGTCCCCTTCGGATCCTGCACGGTGACGAGGCTCCGCGGCGCGGACTCGACGACGGCGATCCGGTACTGCTCGGGCTTCTCGCCCTCGTCCTTGCGCCAGAACATCAGCCTCGCCAGGAAACCCTGGTCGCGCTTGTTGATCTCGGCGTCGGGATCCGAGTAGCGGACATAGTAGAGCCCGTTGCTGCGGTCGCGGTCGACGACGGTGAAGCCGCTGCGGTCGAGCGCGAGCCCGACGCGGCGCCACGCGCGGTCGAACGACTCTTCGACGACGAGGTGCGGGACGCCGTCGTTCCCCTTTTCGACGCGAGCGCGATCCGGCTGCGAGGCCGCCTGCGCCACCGCCGCGACGGCCTGCGGCTCGGACGTGCCGAAGCGCACCATCAGGCGCGTCAGCATCTCGGCCTCGAGGTCGGGGTTGGGCGGCATGAGCGCCCAGGCGAACGCCGCGGGCGACGAGTTGTCGATCTTGGTGGTGGGCACCTGCTCCATGCCGCGGTGCGACAGGAAGATCTCGACGGTGCCGGCCTCGGCGCCGCGCTCGATGCGCGAGCGGAACTTGTCGCGCTTGTAGGTCGTGTAGAAGACGTCGACGAACTTTCCGATCGTGCGGCGCAGGAGGTCAGCCGGGATCTCGGCACGATTTTCCGCCCAGTCGGTCTCCATCACGCCGAGCGCGGGCTGCTCGGTCGCGAGCACGAAGCCGGTCTCGTTCCAGAACTGGCGCGTCAGGCTCCATGCCTGCTCGGGCGTCGCCTTGACGACGAGCCAGCGCTCGTTGCCGGCCCGCGCGATGCGCGCGTCGGGCACCACGACGAGCGTCTGCGCCTCGCGCGCCCGGCCGCCCGCCTGCTGCGCGGCGAGCCCGGTCGCCGTCGTCACCGAGTAGCGGTCGTCGAAGCGCGGCGTCGTGAGGTCCGGGGGCAGCTCGAGCGCGGGGCCCGAGGCCGTGGACTTGTAGTCGATGCGCTTGGTGAGCTGCACCGATTCGCAGCCCGCGAGCGCGAGCGCGAATGCCGACGCGGCCAGGACGACGGCCGCGCGGCGAAGGTCGGGGAAGTGTGCGGTCATGCGTGCGTGGTTCCGTGCGCGTGTTCGAGGCAATCAGCGGCGCGGAGCGCCGCGCGGACCGCGTCGTGGCAGGAGGGAGAAAGCGGCACCAGCGGCAGCCGCAGCTCGTTGGCGATGCGCCCCATCTCGGACAGCGCCCACTTCACAGGGGCGGGATTCGCCTCGATGAAGAGGAGCCGGTGCAGGAGCAACAGCCGGTCGTTGATCGAGCGGGCGGTCGCGTGGTCGCCCGCCAGCGCCGCGCGGCACATGCGCGCCATCAGCGCGGGCGCGACGTTCGCGGTCACCGAGATCACGCCATGCCCGCCCATGAACAAGAGCGGCAGCGCCGTGATGTCCTCGCCGCTGTAGACGGCGAAATCGCGCTTGCCCATCGCGGAAAGGCCGCGCAGGAGCTCGCTGCCGCGACCGAGGTCGGCGGTCGCGTCCTTGATGCCGACGATCCCCGGCACCTGCGCGAGCCTCATCGTCGTCTCGGTCGCGAGATCGGCGACCGTGCGTCCCGGGACGTTGTAGAGAACGAGCGGCAGATCGACCTTTTCGGCGATCGCGCGGAAATGCCGGTAGAGGCCTTCCTGCGTCGGCTTGTTGTAGTACGGCACGACCGACAGGCCGCTGTCGGCGCCGACCTTCTTCGCGTACGCGGTGAGCTCGATCGCCTCGGCGGTCGCGTTCGCGCCCACGCCGGCCATCACGTGCACGCGGCCGCGCACATGGTCGACGACGGACTTGATGAGCAGGCAATGCTCGTCGACATCGACGGTCGGCGACTCGCCGGTCGTGCCCACGACGACGATGCCCGACGTGCCGCTCTCGATGTGCCAGTCGCACAGCCGCGCGAGCGCGTCGAGGTCGAGGGCGCCGCCCGCCTTCATCGGCGTGACGATCGCGACGAGGCTTCCGTTCAGCATGGTCGGGGTCGGTGTAAACGGTCGATTCTACCCCATGTGACCGTACGATCCGCCGGTTCGTTCGGCGCGTCAGGCGCCGGAAAGCCCGCACGGCCGCTCGCGACGCGCGCCCACCGCCACGATCCTCTGCACCACCGCCGGATTTCCGCCTCGCGGGACGAAACCCTCCTCGTAGGACACGACTCCAAGGCGGCCGCGCACGCGCTCGAGCAATTCGCCGGATGCGAGCAGGAACGCGGGGTTCGACGGGCGGCCCCAGGCTTCGTTTCCGGCGGCGAAGGTCTCGTAGACGAGCACGCCTTCGTCCGACAGCGTGTCGAGCATCGCGTCGAACGATGCGCGATGAAGGTAGTTGACGACCACGATCGCGTCGAAGCGCTCGCCCGCGAGCGGCCACGCGGGTGCCTCGAGGTCGAGTACGCGCGTCTCGATGCGCGGAGCACCCGCCAGCGCCGACAAGGCCTCCGAATCGCGATCGACCGCGACCACCTGGTGCCCAAGGGACGCGAGGAACCGCGCGTGACGTCCTCGCCCGGCCGCGACATCGAGCGCGCGCGACGCGGGGCGCAGCAAACCCGCATGCCGCCGCACCCACGACGACGGTTCGGACGACGCATGCGGATCGGGCGCGCGGCTCATCGACGTCGTCCGGTCGCCGGCGCGTTGCGCGCGGCGCGCGTGCGCGTCGGCGGCGCGGTATCGCCTCCTGCGAGCTGCGCGCGCATCACCGCCGATTCCTCGTCGAGCCAGCGCACGAACGCGAGCACGTCCGGGCGCGCGGTCGCATGCGGCGCGACGAGCGCGACGTAGCCGCGCTCCGAGTCGTAGCGCTTGGGAAACGGCGCGACCAGCTTGCCGTCGCGCAGCAGTTCGGCGCAAAGCGGCAGGCGCCCGAGCGCGACGCCCTGGCCTCCCACCGCCGCCTGGATGACCTGGTCGTAGAGCGTGAACCGGAGTGCGCCGGCCGCCTTGAGGCCCGGCGCGCCGTTGGCGGCGAGCCACGCCGACCAGTTGAGCCACGGCGTGCGTCCTTCGGGGTCGTCGAGATGCAGCAGCACGTGCTTCGCGAGATCGCCCGGCAACCTGAGCGGCGTGCGCGGATCGTCGGCGACCGCGGGACTCACGACCGGCAGCATGCGCTCGCCGAACATCGCAAGCCCGTTCGCCGGCAGCTTGCTGGCTTGTCCGACGTAGCGAATCGCGACATCGACCTCGCCGCGCGCGAGGTCGACGGTGCGATCGTCGGCCGACACGTAGACCTCGACCTCGGGTCGCGTCGCGCGGAAGCGTGCGAGGCGGGGGATCAGCCACAGCGAGGCGAACGACACGGTCGTCGTCACGGTGAGGCCCGGCGAGCGGCGGACGCTGCAGACCGACTCGGCGGCGCGCGCGATCGCCTGCAGTTGCGTCGTGATCTCGCGATGGAACGCCTCGCCCTCCGGCGTCAGCGCGAGCGCGCGATGCCGCCGCTCGAACAGCGCGACGCCGAGCGCCGCCTCGATCGCGGCGACCTGGCGCGACAGCGCGGACTGCGTGAGGTGCAGCTCGCCGGCCGCCCGCGTGAACGACAGGAGGCGGCCCGACGCCTCGAAGCCGCGCAGGAAGTCCAGCGAGGGCAGCCGTCGCAGCGTCTTATGCATGATCTGAGCGCATGCAAGCCATGTCGAATCGTCGTTTGAGCGCCGGCGGCTCCGCGCCTAGATTACGGCCATGGCAGCGCGCATCGCGCCAGTCGCCCCGGGCCGGATCGGCCACCCCGACGCGACTGTAGCCATGAAGCCGGAGAATGACAATGGGACACGGGACCACGTTTCGCCGTCTGGCGCTCGCGCCGGGCGACCTCCTCAACCTCGACGATGCGCGCGGCACGACGGTGAGCGTCGGGCGCGGCCAGGTCTGGCTCACCCAGTACGGCGACCTGGCCGACCACGTGCTCGACGCCGGCACGAGCTGGGCGATCGAGCGCAACGGCCGCACGATCCTGCAGGCGCAGAACGCGACGGTCGTCGACCTGACGGGTCCGGGCGCCTCGAACCTCGCGGTGCCGCTCGCCTCGACGGCCGAGCCGTTCCAGGTTTCGGCATGGATCGAACGCGTCGCGAACGAGTGGATGGATCGTCGCTGGTCGCCGTACCTGTGAGCGACGCGCGAATGGCACTCCCGCTTTCGCGCCGGGCGGAAGCGCGCGCCCGTTTCGAGGCGGCTGGGCGCCGGGCGCGGGGCAGGCACTGCTACGCGCCGCGCGCGATGGGGCGCGATCGCCCGCATTCGCCGGACAAGCCAACGCAGGGAGCCACCCGATGCCGCTCGTGACGTTGACGTTGCGCCGCGCGGCGGAACCCGCGGCGATCCGGGGAATGCTCGACGCGGTCCATGCCGCGCTCGTCGCATCGGGCGTGCCGGAGGCGGACCGCTTCCAGCGCGTCCTCACGCCCGACACGACGATCGTCGATCCGCGCTATCCCGACCTCGCGCACGACCGCAGCGACCGCTTCGTCCTTGTCGAAGTGCTGTGGTCGGTCGGTCGCAGCTTGAAGATCAAGCGGAAGGTCGTCGCCGACATCGCCGCAGGCATCGCGCAGGCGGCGGGGATCGACGTGACCGACGTGATGATCGTGTTCGTCGAGACCGCTTGGGAGAACTGGGCGTTCGCGGGCGGTCGGCTTCTGCACGCGAGCTGACCCACCGACCTGCGAAAGGCGCCGCCCGGACTCGCATCCGCTCCGGCATTTCGCGGTATCGTGGCGTCCCCGCGGCAGGTGCCGCGCGCTCCGCGAGGCCTCTCATGTCCACCAGGAAAATCATCGCCGTCCTCGGCGCCACGGGAGCGCAGGGCGGCGGGCTCGCCCGCGCGATCCTCGACGATCCGCACGGCGCTTTCGCTCTCCGGGCGGTCACGCGGGACACCGGTTCGGATGCGGCGAAGGCGCTCGCGAAGCGCGGGGCCGAGGTCGTCGCGGCCGACGTCGACGACGAGAAGAGCCTCGAGCGCGCGTTCGCGGGCGCGCACGGCGTCTACGCGGTGACGTTCTTCTGGGCGCACATGCAGCCCGAGCGCGAGATCGACGAAGCGCGGAAGATCGCCGCCGCCGCGAAAGCCGCGGGCGTCAAGCACCTCGTCTGGTCGACGCTCGAGGACACGCGGCGCTGGGTGCCGCTGTCGGATACGCGCATGCCGACGTTGCAGGGCAAGTACAAGGTGCCGCACTTCGACGCGAAGGGCGAGGCCAACGCGTTGTTCGTCGCGGCCGGAGTGCCGACGACGTTCCTCAACACGTCGTTCTACTGGGACAACCTGATCCATTTCGGCATGGGTCCGGCCAAGGGCGCGGACGGCCAGCTCGGCTTCACGCTGCCGATGGGCGCGGCGAAGCTGCCCGGCATCGCCTCCGAGGATATCGGCAAATGCGCGTACGGGATCTTCAAGCGCGGCGGCGAGTTCATCGGCAAGACCGTCGGAATTTCTGGCGAGCACCTCTCCGGCGCGGAGATGGCGGCGAGCCTCACGCGCGCGCTCGGACGCCCGGTCCGGCACCACGACGTGTCGCCGGAGACGTACCGCGGGTTCGGCTTCCCCGGTGCCGACGACCTCGGCAACATGTTCCAGTTCAAGCACGACTTCGAG
>JBDTNO010000041.1:0-18992 GCA_039933715.1 Betaproteobacteria bacterium | reverse complement strand
CCGCGTAGTTGAGCGGCTGCTTGCACGCGTCGAAGCTGTAGATGTTGCCGTCCGGGTCGGCGCGGCCGCTCCACGCGAGCACGTACGCGTCGTAGTTGCCCTTGTCGGCGAGGTCGAGCGAGGTCGCGAACTCGGTCGACTGGATCTTCACGTCGAAGCCCGCCTCCTTGACCATCGCCTGCACGACCTGCGCGATCTTTTGCGCATCCGAGGTCGTCGGCGTCATCAGCGTGACCGTCGGATTGGGGACTCCCGCCTGTGCGAGCAGTGCTTTCGCCTTCGCGACGTCGCGCTTGGGGATCGGCATCGACTTCGCGTAGTACGGGTTGTCCGGCGCCACCCACTGGTTGCCGGAGGTCGCCTGGCCTTCCATCACGACCTGCACGATGCCGTCGCGGTCGAGCGCGAGCTCGAACGCCTCGCGCACGCGCGGGTCCTTGCCGAGGGCGGTCGTTTTCGCCATGTCGCTCTTGCCGACGTTGATCGTGATGCCCTGGTAGCCGATCTCGGTGATCGTCGAGATCTTGAAGCGGCTGTCGCCGCGCGTCGGCACGACGTCGGACGCGGCCATCCGCTCGATGAAGTCGAGCTGCCCGGACTTGAGGTTGGCGAGGCGCACCGTCGCGTCGACGATCGGCAGGTAGACTACGCGGTCGAAATGGATCGCCGGCTTGTTCCAGTAGTTCGCGTAGCGCTCCAGCACGATGCGGTCCTGCGCGACGCGCTCGACGAACCTGAACGGGCCCGAGCACACCGGGTTCGCGCCGAACTTGTCGCCGGCGGCTTGCGCGGCCTTCGGCGACACCATCATGCCGGCGCGGTCGGCGAGCTGCGCGAGGAGCGGCGCGAAAGGCGCGGAGAGATTGAGGCGCGCGGTCATCGGATCGAGCACGTCGACGGTCGACACCAGCGCGAGCTCGCCGCGGCGGTTGCTGCCCGCCATCGTCTTGTGACGCTCGATGTTGAACTTGACCGCCGCGGCGTCGAGCTTCTCGCCGTCGTGGAAGGTGACGCCCGGACGCACGGCGATGGTCAGCGACTTGCCGTCGGGCGCCCAGGTGTAGCTCTGCGCGAGCTGCGGGATGATCGCGAGCTTCTCGTCGATGTCGAAGAGCTTGTCGCACAGCGCCGCGAACACGATGCGTCCGACGAACGTGCGCGCGAGCGTCGGGTCGAGGACGTCGGGATCCTCGGCGAGGCCGAAGCGCAGCGTCTGCGCGGTGGCGGGAAGGGCGGCGAACACCGTGGCGAGCGCGACGGCGGCCGGAATGCGGCGGGACCACGAGGCGAAGGTCATGTGGATGCTCCTGACTAGTTCACGGTCAGCGTGACGATCCCGAAACCGGGATCGGGGCATCGACCCTGGCTTCCGGCGAGGCGGAGTGGCGCTGCGGCGAAGCGACCGCGCGCGCCGACCATCGAGGATAGCATCGCATTCCGGGCCATTCATGGCGCCGCGGCCCGGAATGCGGCCTGAAGCGCCTCGAGGCGCGGATTGCGGGGAATCGCGGCGGATCCCGGCAGGATCGCCTCGGAGGGCGCGATCTCGCGCCAGAAATGGCACGCGACCGCATGGCCGTCGCCGGTCGACTCGAGCGACGGCGTCTCGTCGGCGCAGCGCTGCCGCGCGTAGGGGCAACGCGTGCGGAAGTGGCAACCGGAGGGCGGATCGCTCGGGTTGGGCACATCGCCCGCCAGCAGGGCTCGCGCGCGCTTCAGGCCGGGCCGCGGCACCGGGATCGACGCGAGCAGCGCCTGCGTGTACGGATGCCGCGGCTCGCGGAAGAGCGCGCGCTTGTCGGCGAGCTCGACGATGCGGCCCAGGTACATGACGGCGATGCGCGTCGCGATGAACTTGACGACCGCGAGGTCGTGCGCGATGAACACGTACGCGAGCCCGAAGCGGCGCTGCAGGTCGACGAGCAGGTTGACGACCTGCGCCTGGATCGACACGTCGAGCGCGGAGACCGGCTCGTCGCAGACGATGAGCCGAGGCTCGACCGCGAGCGCGCGCGCGATGCCGATGCGCTGGCGCTGTCCGCCGGAGAACTCGTGCGGATAGCGGCGCGCGTATTCAGCCGGGAGGCCGACGAGCCGCAGGATCTCATGGACGCGCTCGGTGCGCCGGCCTTGGGCGAGGCCGTGCAGCACGAGCGGCTCGGCGAGCGTCTGGCCGACCGTCATGCGCGGATTGAGCGAGGCGAACGGGTCCTGGAAGATGATCTGCATCGCGCGCCGGTGCGCGCGCATCGCGCTTTCGGGCAGCGCGGTCAGGTCCTCGCCGTCGAACGTCACGGTGCCCGACGTCGGCTCGAGGAGACGCAGCACCAGGCGCCCGGTCGTCGACTTGCCGCAGCCCGATTCGCCGACGAGCGCGAGCGTCTCGCCGACCGCGAGGTCGAAGCTGACGCCGTCGACCGCGCGCACCGCGCCGCTCGCGCGCGAGAAGAGGCCGCGTCGCACCGGGAAGTGCTTGACGAGGTCGTCGACGCGCAGGAGCGGAGCGGCGGAATGCGGGGCGGTCATCGGGAAAATCAGGCGGAAGCGACGGGCGCCAGCCCGACGCAGGCAGCGCCGCTCATGCGACGCCTGCGGGCACCGGCAGCGGCGCCCGCCAGCACGCGGCGTCGTGCCCCGGGAGCACCGGACCGAGCGGCGGCTCCTCCTCGCGGCAGCGCGCGATCACGAACGGGCAGCGCGGATGGAAACGGCATCCGCTCACCGGCCGCGAGGGCGTGGGCACCTGGCCTTCGATCGCCGCGAGCCGGTCCTGCTCGAGATGGAGCTGCGGAATCGAGCCGAGCAGGCCAATCGTGTACGGATGCTGTGGATCGTCGAACAGCGCGGCCACCGGCGCGCGCTCGACGATGCGCCCCGCGTACATGACCGCGACGTCGTCGGCGACCTCGGCGACGACGCCCAAGTCGTGCGTGATCAGGATGATCGCGGTGCCGGTCTCCTCGCGCAGCACGCGCATCAGCTCCAGGATCTGCGCCTGGATCGTGACGTCGAGCGCGGTGGTCGGCTCGTCGGCGATCAGGAGCGACGGATCGCATGCGAGCGCCATCGCGATCATCACGCGCTGGCGCATGCCGCCGGAAAGCCGGTGCGGGTAGTCGTGGAAGCGCGTCTCGGGCGACGGGATGCGCACGCGCCTCAGCATGGTCACCGCGAGCGCCGCCGCTTGCTCGCGCGACACGTCGCGGTGCCGCAGGATCACCTCGGCGATCTGGTCGCCGACGGTGAACGCCGGGTTGAGCGACGTCATCGGCTCCTGGAAGATCATCGAGATCCGGTTGCCGCGCAGCTCGCGCATGGCGGCGGGCGGCAGGCCCAGGAGATCGACGCCTTCGAAGAGGATCTCGCCGCCGGCGATGCGGCCGGGCGGGTCGGGGACGATCCCCATGATCGAGAGCGCGGTGACGCTCTTGCCGCAACCGGATTCGCCGACGATGCCGAGCGTGCGGCCCGCCGGGAGCGTGAAGCTCACGCCGTCGACCGCGGCGAACGTGGTGCCGTCGCTCGTGAACGTCGTGCGAAGCCCGCGGACGTCGAGGAGCGGTGGTGGCGCGTCGCCCGCGCCGCTGCGCGACGTCGCGGGATCGTGATCGCGCGAACCGACGTTCATCGCGTCGTGTCGCCGTGGCGCGCGCGCTCGGCGTGGAACCGCTCGACCTCGCGCTCGATGATCGCGCGATCGGTCGTGCCGGCGGGCGAAGCCCTGGTTGGCAGGCACGCGGTGAACGGCTGGAAGCGCTCGAGGGACTTGTCGTAGAGCCGGCGCAGCTCGACGAACGGCTCGACATGGTCGTCGACACGCAGCGTCAGGAACGGGTAGTCCTCGGTGGTGAAGATCAGGAGCGCCGCCGCCTGCTTGCCGCGCTTGTCGCCGCCGGCCGCGTCGCCCGCGTCGAGCGCGGCGAGCAAGCGTTCGGCGAACGGGAGGGCCGAGGATCGCTCGTAGGCTGCGGCGGACTCTTCGAGGACCGCCGGGCCCGCGAGCATGTTGCCGGCGACCGAGTGATCGGTCCCCGCGAGGTGCCCGCACCAGTCGATGCACGCGCTTCCGGTGTGCGCCGCGGTCCGGCCCTGCGTGTCGATCGCGTGAACCTGCCGGTGATCGCGGCCTTCGTCGGCCGAGGTCAGCGCGGCGACGGCCTCGAACGCCGGGGCGCCCCGCGCAAGCAGGTCGAGACCCTGACCCCCGTAGAGCGGGTTGACCAGCGCCTGCGTGGCGATCGCGCCCACGCCGCTACGCGCATGCGGGCACAACGCGCCCACCGCGAAAAAGCGGCTCGCGATCGCGACGCCGAAGGCGCCGCTTTCGTCGCGCGCGACGATCGACCAGGTCATGGGCTGCGATGCGGCATCGGGGATACGGGAGATAGTCGCGAGGTGGGATCGTCGCCGGCGCGGCGGTGCGCTCGCAGTGTACTGATCCGTTCTCGCCAGATGGCTTTCCATCCGCTCGGGTTGACATTTGATCAAATATCAAATAGTTTGCGGACCAATCGAGCCGATCGCTCCAGACGGTCGACGCAAACGCCCATGCACGCCGCAACCCTCCCGATTCCCCACGTCGCACCGAGCCCGAGCGACGACCTCGCGATCGCCTCGATTCGCCGCTGGCTCGTGCGGATTCCGGTGACGAGCCCGATCATCTGGGCCTCGGGCGTGCGCACCGGCGTGACGCGCCTGATCGTCGAACTGACCACGCGCGGCGGCCTCGTCGGCTGGGGCGAGACGATCTGCCTGCTCGACGCGATCCCTGCCGTGCTCGATCGCGTCGTCATTCCGCTAGCGATCGGCCGCGGCGTCGGCGACGCCGAGCGCCTCCATCGCCACGTGCTGGGCGCCGGCTACTACCATCACAAGCGCGCGGCGGTGATGGCGATGTGCGCGGTCGAGATGGCGATGTGGGACGCGTTCGGCAAGGCGTGCGGCCAGCCGCTGTACCGCATCTGGGGCGGCGAGTGGCGGCGGCGCATCCCGCTCTCGGCGTACCTGCTCGAAAGCGAGCCGGTCAAGCTCGTCGAGGACGCGCGACGCTATCGCGCGGCGGGCTACGAGACGTTCAAGCTCAAGATCGGCTACGACGAGCGCTCGGACTTGGAGCTCACGCGGCTCGTGCGCGAGGTGATCGGGCCGGATACGCCGCTGCGCCTCGACGTCAACGGGGCCTGGACGCCCGGCACGGCGAAGCGGCAATGCCAGCGCCTCCTGCCGTTCGATCCCGCGTACATCGAGCAGCCGCTCGAGCTCGACGACCTCGACGGGCATGCGCGCCTGTGCGCGTCGCAGCCGATCCCGATCGCGCTCGACGAGAGCGCGTACACGCTGCAGGACGTCGGCAACATCGTGCGCATGCGCGCGGCCGACGTGATCCTGGTCGACCCGCACGAAGCCGGCGGGCTGTGGCCGACGGTGAAGGCGGCCGCGGTCGCCGAAAGCGTCGGCATCCCGGTGACGCTGCACAGCGGCGGCGAGCTCGGCTTCTCGCAGGCGGCCTACCTGCATCTCGCGGCGAGCATTCCCAATCTCTCGCTCGCGATCGACAACGAGATCACGCATCTCGCCGGCGACGTCATCCACGAGCGATTCCAGGTCGAGCACGGAACGCTGACGGTGCCCGACGGGCCGGGGCTCGGCGTCACGCTCGACCGCGCCGCGGTCGAGCATTACCAGGTCGAGGACATCAGCGGCGCGTACCTCGACCCGCGCCGCCCCGGCTGGTTCCCGACCAAGCCCGCGTACTGAGCCCGCTCCGACCGCCGTGGAACCGCATCGACCCGACCCACCCGACGTGACCGTCCGGCCCGTCCGACAGGAGGAAGCATGAACGCCGTCCGATCCCTGGTCGCGATCTTCGCGCTCGCGACCGCCTGCGCGGCGTCCGCGCAGGACTTCCCGACCAAGCCCGTTCGCATCCTGGTGCCGTATCCGCCGGGCGGCGCGTCCGACGTGTCCGCGCGCGTGATCGCCGACAAGCTCTCGAAAAAGTGGGGCGGCCGGGCGGTCTTCGTCGAGAACAAGCCGGGCGCCAACGGCGTCGTCGGCACCGAGACGGTCGCGCGCGCCGAACCCGACGGGCACACGATGGCGCTGGTCGCGAGCTCGCACGTCACCAACCACGCGCTGATGAAGAAGGTGCCCTACGAGCTCAACGAGCTCGTGCCGGTGACGATGACTGCGCAGGTGCAGCTCGGCCTGGTCGTGCATCCGTCGCTGCCGGTGGGCAACGTCAGGGAACTGATCGCCTACCTGAAGGCGAATCCGGGGAAGGTCGCCGTCGGGACGTCGGGGCGCGGCAGCAATCCGCAGCTCTGGGCGCTGTACTTCATGCGCCTCACCGGCACCGAGATGATCGACGTCGCCTACAAGGGCAGCGCCGCGGCGCATCCCGATCTCCTCGCCGGCCAGACGCAGGTGATGTTCGACGCGGTCGCGTCGGTGCTCCCGCATGTCAAGGCGGGCAAGCTGAAGCTGCTGGCGGTGGGGGGAGAGAAGCGATCACCGTTCCTGCCGGAGACGCCGACGATGCAGGAAGCCGGCGTCCCGGGGTACGTGCTGGCCTCCTGGGGCGCGATCATCGTCCCCGCGAAGACGCCGAAGGCGATCGTCGACCAGCTCAACCGCGACATCGTTGCGGTACTGAACGACCCGGACACCCGGGAGCGATTCGCGGCCCTGTCGGCGGAAGTCATCGGCAATACGCCGGGGCAGGCGGCGGCGGTGATGAGCGCCGAGGAAACGCGGCTGACGAAGCTCATCCGGGACGTCGGCATCCCGCCCGAATGACCCGCGCGGCGCCGCGCCCTTTCGCCGCGTCCGGACGCGCGCGTCGCGGCAACCGGTATCATGCGGGCATGTCGGAATTCCCTCCCACCGACATCGAGGGCCACGAGGCCGTCAACCGGACGATCGCGTCGCGGGTCGCGGCCGAACTGCGGCTGCGCATCCTGCACGGGCAGATCGAGCCCGGAAGCCGGCTCAAGCTCGAGGAGCTTTCGAGTCAGCTCGACGTCTCGCACATGCCCGTGCGCGAGGCGCTGCGCGAGCTCGAGGGCGAAGGACTGCTCGAGCTCTATCCGCACCGCGGCGCGGTCATCAAGGGCGTCGACGCGCAGTTCGTGCGCAACCTCTACGACGTGCGCGGCGCGATCGAGGGCATGCTGACCGAGCGTTGCGCCGAGATCGTCGACCCGGCGGGCGTGCGCGAGCTGAACGAGTTGGTGGAGGCGCACGCCGCCGCCGCCGCGGCACGCGACAGCGATGCGCTGCTCGTCACCAACCGCCGGCTGCACGACGCGATCAACGGATGGGCGGACAATCCGGAGGCGTTGCACATGCTCGCGCGCGGGCGCGTGCTGGTCGACGCGTTGCGCCTGCGGTACGGCTTCGGCTCGGGGCGCGTCGAGGCGGTCGTCGCCGAGCACCGGACGCTGTTGCGTGCGATCGAGCGTCGCGACGCCGAGCGCGCTGGCGGGATCGCGCGTCGGCATTGCATGCGCGCACGGGACGACTTGCTGGCTCGGATGCGGCAGGGCCACGGGTCGCAGGGGTCGGGTTCCGGAGCCTGACCGCGGGAGCTTCCGGTCCGGTTTCCGGCACCGGGATCACGATGGCCGGCGCGAACGCCGGCCTCCACGCCAGCAATTCCGCCAGCCGCGGTCCCCCGACCGCTCACATGCTGACGCCGAACCCGCCGTCCACGTAGATCGTCTGGCCGGTGAGGAACGACGACGCGTCGCTCGCGAGGTACACGGCGAGGCCCGAGAGCTCGTCGGGCTTGCCCCAGCGCCGCATCGGCGTGCGGCCGTTCACCCATGCGACGAATTCGGCGTTGTCGATCAGCGCGCGGTTCATCTCGGTTTCGAAGTAGCCCGGCGCGATCGCGTTGACGCGGATGCCGGTCGCGCCGAGCTCGACCGCGAGCCCGCGCGTCAACTGGCGAACACCGCCCTTCGCGGACATGTAGCCGATGATGTTCGCGCGCCCGAGCTCGCTCGTCAGCGACGCGATGTTGATGATGCTGCCGCGCTTGCGCCTGGTCATCCCCGGGACCGCGGCCTGCGCGACCAGGAACGGCGCGGTGAGGTTGGTCGCGATGATCGCGTCCCAGTCCTCCTTCGAGAATTCGCCGATCGGATGGCGCCGCTGGATGCCGGCGTTGTTGACGACGATGTCGAGCGCGCCGTGTTTCGCCTCGATCGCGGCGATGCCTTGCCTGACCGCCGCGGGATCGGTCACGTCGAACATGCCGATGTCGGTCTTGCCGCCCGCGCGCGTCATCGGCTCGGCCGCGGCGTCGAGCGCCTTGGCGTCGCGGCCGTTGAGCACGACGGTCGCGCCGGCACGCGCGAGCCCTGCGGCGATCGCATGGCCGAGGCCGCGTGCGGCCCCGGTGACGAGCGCGACGCGCCCGGTGAGGTCGAACGGATTTTTCGTCATGGCGGCCAGGGAGCGGAAAACCGCGCGATTGTCGCACGGCGGTGCGCGGCTGGAGCTCGAGCGCGCAGTGGGGCGGCGTCGCGCGAACCGAACATCGTCCGGCTGTAGCCGGGCCCTTCACGGTTCCGCAGCGCGTAACCAGGCGGGCGAGGGTCGGGCTTATGCCCCGCGCATCCGCCGCGCGCGCCGTGAGGTTACGCACAGCTTCCTAGGCCAGCGACTGCACGTCCCCGTCGATCGGCAACGCGTGGCCGTCGATGTTGGCACCGGCCTTCGACGCGAGGAACACGATCGCGTTGGCGATGTCCTCGGCCGAGATGAACCGCCTGAGCGAGGTCTTCGCGAGGAATTCGTCGCGCACCACGTCGATCGGAAGTTCGCGGACTTTCGCCTTGCCCGCGATCACGCGGTCGATGCGATCGCCCGCGACCGCGCCCGGACAGATCGCGTTGACGCGAACGCCCGAGCCGCCGAGCTCGATCGACAGCGACTTGCTGAAGCCGATCACGCCCCACTTGGTCGCCGCGTACGGCGAGCGCAGCGGAAAGCCGAAGCGTCCGGCCGCCGACGACAGGTTGATCATGCTGCCGTTGCGGCTTTCCTTCAGGAGCGGGATCGCCTTCTGCGCGCACAGGAACATGCCGGTCAGGTTGACGTCGAGCGTGCGCTGCCAATCGGCGAGCGCGACGTCCTCGCACGCGGCCGTCGGGCCCGCGATACCCGCGTTGTTGACGAGCGTATCGAGGCCGCCGAGGCGCGACGCCACCTCGTCGAACAGCCGCGCCACGTCGGCGGGTTTCGACACGTCGGCCGAAACGCCGGCGATCGCGGCGTCGTTCGTGCCGAGAGTCTCGAGCGCCTGCGCGTCGATGTCACAGACGAGCACGCGCGCGCCTTCGGCGGCGAACGCCCGTGCGGTCGCGAGGCCGATGCCGCTCGCGCCCGCGGTGACGAGCACCCGGTGTCCCTGGAGGTCGAGGTTCATGGCGTTCGCTTCGGAGGATCGGACGGATAGCGTAGCACCGTCTTCGCACGCGCGGCGCGCGCGACTCGCGCCGCCGAAGCGGGAACGGGTACGATCGCGGTTTCCCGCGCGACCGGAAAGCCCATGGCCACCCGCAAAGTCATCGTCACCTGCGCCGTCACCGGTTCGATCCACACGCCGTCGATGTCGCCCCACATCCCGGTGACGCCGCGCGAGATCGCCGAGGCCGCGATCGGCGCCGCCGAAGCGGGCGCCGCGATCGTCCACCTGCATGCGCGCGACCCGGTCGACGGCCGGCCGACGCAGGATCCCGCGTTGTTCCGGGAGTTCGCGCCGGAGATCCGCCGCCGCTCGAACGTCGTGTTGAACTTCACGACCGGCGGCGCGGCGACGATGACGATCGACGAGCGGCTGCGCCCCGCGCTGGAGTTGAAGCCCGAGGTCGCGTCGCTCAACATGGGATCGATGAACTTCGGGCTGTTCCCGATGCTCGAGCGCTTCAAGACGTTCAAGCATCCCTGGGAGCGCGAGTACCTGGCGGGCTCCGACGAGCGCATCTTCCGCAACACGTTCCGCGACATCGAGAAGATCCTGACCTCGTGCGCGCAGAACCGCACGCGCTTCGAGATCGAGTGCTACGACATCGGCCACCTGTACACGGCGAAGCATTTCCTCGACCGCGGCATCGTCAAGCCGCCGCTCTTCATCCAGAGCGTGTTCGGGATCCTCGGCGGCATCGGCCCGCATCCGGACGACGTCATGCACATGCGCCGCACCGCGGACCGGCTGTTCGGCGACCAGTACCGCTGGAGCGTGCTCGGCGCGGGACGGCACCAGATGCCGATCGCGGCGCAGTCGGCGGCGATGGGCGGCAACGTGCGCGTCGGCCTGGAGGACAGCCTCTGGCTCGGGCCGGGCAAGCTCGCCGAGTCGAACGCCGCGCAGGTGCGCAACGTCGTGCGCATCATCGAGGGTCTGGGCCTCGAGGTCGCCACGCCCGACGACGCGCGCGAGATCCTCGAGCTGAAAGGCGGCGACGCCGTCGGGTTCTGATCACGCGGCGTCCCCGGCGACGGGCAACCCGGCGGGTGTCCGACGGAGATTCGGCGCCTAGAAGCGCGTCGTGATCGCGTCGACGACACGGTAGTCGTCGTCGACGATCGGCATGAAGCGCCACTTGTCGAACGTCGTGCACGGATGCGAGATCGTGCAGCCGACCATGTCGCCGACGGCGAGCCCGGACTCCGCGGGCAACCGGAGGTGGGCGTGCTGGTCGTTGAGCGCCGCGATCGTCGCCTCGCCCCGCAGTGGCGTCGGGTGCGTGTCGACGCCCGGCCGGAAACGCCAGCGCGGGTAGGGCAGGTTGAGGTCGTGCGAGACGTCGCGCTTGCCCATCGTCAGGATCGCGAGCGCGGGCTCGGGACGCGACTGCACGTACGACCAGACTTCGATCGCGTCGCGCAGGCCCTCGCCCAGCCGCGCGACCACCGGGCTGCGTTCGCGCATCCTTTGGGCGGCCTGCGCATAGCTGTCGGAATCGTGCGTCAGGTAGCACCCGCTACGGATGACGACTTCCAGCGTCCTGCCGTTCATCACGCGCGGAAGCGAGGTCACGAGATCGAAATACGCCGAGCCGCCGGCGGTGAGCAGCACGGGTCCCGCGTCGAACAGTCCTTCGTCGACGCAGCGCCGCGCGACTTCGCCCATGAACGCGACGAAACGGGCGATGCCTTCCTCGCGCTCCGCGGCGGTCTTGCCGGGCACCGAGCCCTCGTAGCCCTCGACGCCGGAGAGGCGCAGCCACGGTCGCGCCGCGGCGATGCGCCGGGCGACGGCCTGCGCTTCCTCGACGGTGCGGCATCCGGTGCGACCCCCTGCGAAACCGCACTCGACGAGGAGCGAGAGCGGTCGGCCGGCGTTGCGCGTCTTCGCCTCGGAAGCGAGCCGGTCGACGAGGTCGACGGAATCGGCGATCGCGTGGAACTCGAAGGCCGGATCGCGCGCGAGCTCGTCGAGCACGTAGGCGATCGCCTGGCGACCGACGAGCTGGTTCGCCATCAACACGCGCGAGATGCCGGCATCGCGGCAGACGCGTAGCTGCTGCACGGTGGCGACCGTGATGCCCCATGCGCCGTCGCGGAGCTGCCGGGCGAACAACTCGGGGCTCATCGAGGTCTTGCCGTGCGGGGCGATCCCGACACCGGCGGCTTCGCGGAACGCGCGCATCCAGCGGGCATTGTGGTCGAGCGACGAGGCCTTCAGCAGGGCGAGCGGCAGCGGCAGGTCCTCGCGCAGCACGTTCCAGCCGCGCGCGGCGATCTCGTCCGGCGCGAGCGCGCCGACTCCCGCGGGAAGTCCCTTGGTCGCGCCGTCGAGCAATGCGGCCACCGTCACAACGCTGCGCTGCACGCGATCTCGACGCGGTAGCCGGGGTTGGCGATGCGCGCCTCGACCGTGGCGCGCGCCGGCGCGGCGCCCGGCGCGAGCCAGGCCTCCCACGGCCGGTTCATTTCGTCGAACGTCGTGATGTCCGCGAGCCAGACGCTGGCGGTGAGGAGCTTCGACTTGTCGGTCCCGGCTTCGTGCAGCAGGCGATCGATCTTCGCGAGAATTTCACGCGTCTGGATTTCGACGGGCGCGTGCAGCGTGTCGGGGACCTGGCCGGACACGTAGACGATGCCGGCGTGGACGACCGCGGCGGACAGACGGGCGTTGGGGGCGATGCGTCGGATCATCGGTGGGCTCCTCGGTGCCGCCCACGACCTCGACGGGCGGGCACGGTGCCGATTGTGGCATCGGTCGGAGGATCGTCGGCATCCCGCGTGACCCGCAGGCGTCCGACCCGCGCTGCGGTCACTTGCCCACGCCGGCGATGATGCCCTTGACGATGGAACGCTGGGCGAACAGCAGGAGCAGGATCGCGGGGATCACCGACAGCACGGCGCCCGCGGCCATCACGCCGTGCTTGATCTCGTATTCCTGCGCGAAGCGCGCGATGGCGACGGGTATGGTGGCCGTATGCCGCCCGGTCAGCGTGAGCGCGACGGCGAACTCGTTCCAGCTGAACACGAACACCAGGATGCCGGTGGCGGCGAGTCCGGGCCGGACCAGCGGGAAGACGATGCGCCGGAGCAGCTGGGGCGTCGTGCACCCGTCCAGCCTCGCGGCTTCCTCGAGCTCGAACGGGACGTCGCGGACGAACACCGACATCACCGCGATGCCGATCGGCAGGTGGAGCGTCAGGTGGGCGAGGACGAGCGCGGCGTAGGTGTCGTCGACTCCGAGCGCCCGCGCCATGACGTACCAGGGGCCGACCAGCGTGATCGGCGGAATCATGTGGAACACGAGCGAGAATCCGAGCACGAGCGCCGGCACGGCAGGGGGCCAGCGCATGCGGACCATCGAGTACGCCGCGAGGGTGGCGACGAGAAGCACCAGCGCGGTCGACAGGGTCGCGACGACCAGGCTGTTGGCGAAATGCGCGAAGTAGTCGGACGAGCGCGAGAACAGGAGCTCGTGGAAATTGGCCAGGGTCGGCGCGAACAGCGCGTCGCCGCGAAGGAGCGCGATCTGCGTCTTGAACGCCGCGAGCGCGGTCCAGAGGACGGGAAGGAGCACGACCATCGCGGCCGCGGCGAGCGCCGCGTGCATCGCGACGGACTTCACGCGCGGCGCGATCACGATGCGGCGCGCTCGCGGGCACGCCGCGTGGCGGCGAGCGCGAGCACGATCGTCAGCGCGAGCAGGAACAGCACGACGACCGAGATCGCGGAGCCGTAGCCCATCCGATCCTCGGTGAAGAAGCGCCGGTAGATCGTGAAGCTCACGACCTCGGTCGCGGTGCCGGGTCCGCCGCCGGTGAGCAGGTAGACCTCGTCGAACACCTTGAACGACACGATCAGCCGGAACGCGAACGTCACGGCGATCGTCGGCAGCATCATCGGAAGCGTCACGTACCGGAGCTCCGTCCAGGTTCCGGCGCCGTCCACCTTCGCCGCCTCGTGGACGTCCTGCGGCAGCGACTGGAGGCCGGCGAGCAACAGCAGGAACACGAACGGCGTCCAGTGCCAGACGTCGACGGCGATCACCGATCCCAGCGCGAGCGCGCGGTCGCCGAGCCAGTCGCGGCCGGCGATCCCGGCGAGCGCGAGCATCTGGTTGACGACACCGAAGTCGGGGTTGTACATGAGCTTCCAGATCGCGCCGATCACGATGCCCGGCAGCAGGATCGGCAGCAGGAAGACCGTGCGATAGACGATTTCGGCGCGGCCGGCGCGCGACACCCACTGCGCGAGAACGAAGCCGATCACCATCTCGGCGCCGACCGCCAGCACCGCGAACACCACCGTGTTCCGCAATCCCGCCGCGAACAGCGGATCGCGCGACAACTCCGCGTAGTGCCGGAATCCAACGGCGCTCCACCGCGCGATGCCGTCGGCCCAGCGGATGTCGTGGAACGACATGACGACCAGGTTGGCGATCGGGAGGACCGCGAGCGCGATATAGATCGTGGCCGCCGGCGCGAGCGTGAGCCAGCGCCAGGCGCCCCCTTCCCGGCGAGCCGCGCCGGATGCAGCCGTGGCCACGATCGACCCGCCCGGCAGTCTAGCGGAGGTCCGGCAGGCGCTCGGACTTGTAGCCGGCGCCGCGCATCAAGGCCTGGATCTCGACCGCCATCGTGTTGAGCGCGTCCGCTGGCGACTTCTCGCCGATCAGCGCCTGGTTGAGCCGCAGCTCCAGGATCGACACGATCTGCGGCCCCTCGGGCACCGTGTACATCATGCGTGCGTTCGGCGCGCTCTCGAGCACCGCCTTCGTCCAACGGTACGGCGGCGTTTTCATGAACGGCTCGTCGTAGACGTCGCGCCGGATCGGCGGCTGGCCGGCTTTCGCGTAGACGATCTGCGCTTCCCTGCCCTGGAACCAGCGGAGGAACGCGAGGGCGGCGACCTGGCGATCGCGCGGCACGTTCTTCGGAATGGCGCCGATGAAATGCCCGAGCGTCGGCGTGGACTTGCCGCCCGGACCATGGGGCACGGGCGCCGCATCGATGAGGCCGACGACCGCCGACTTCGCCGGGTCGTCCACCTGCGACCACGCGGCGATCACCGGCGTCGCGTGCGCCGCCTTGCCGGTCAGGAGCGCCTGGATCACCTGCGCCTGGCCCCAGCTCCCCGGATTGGGCGGCCCCGACTTCTGCGCGAGCGCGACATAGGCATCGAGCGCCTTCTTCGCCTCCGGACTGTTGATCGTGACGGTGAAGTCGCCCTCTTTCTCGTTGCGGAAAATCGATCCGTTCGAGCCGTGCAGGTAGGGCATCCAGTCGTAGGAGATGTCGGACGCGCTTCGGGCGCCGCGCTGTGCCATGCCGTAAACGGCCGGGGCGTCGTGCAGTTTCGCCGCGTTCGCGACGAGCTCGTCGAGGGTCTGCGGGACCTTGAGCCCGGCCTTGCGATAGAGATCGTTGCGGTAGTACAGCACCTGGATGTTGCCGTTGATCGGGATCCCGTAGAGCTGGCCGGTCTTCGCGTTGTTGGTGCGGGACTTCGGGTCCCAGTAGGCGGTGTCGTCGTAGTTGAACACCAGCGGGTCGATCCGGAACGACGGATCGATTTCGTTGAGCGGCACGAGAAAGCCGCCGTGGTAGATCTCCGCGAGCCACGCGGAATTCATGACGAGGACGTCGAACTGGCCTTCCTTCGCGCGCACCGAGTTGCGCTGCTTCTCGGCGCTGCCCGCGAACGGGTTCACGTCGAGCACGACCTTGTTGCCGGTCGCCTTCTCGTACGCGTCCACGACCGCGGAGAAGCCGGCGAACCACGGCGACTGGTTGATGACGATCGTGATCGGCGCCACGCGCGGGACGCGTGGCGCGTCCTGGGCAGCGGACGGGCCGGCGAGGCCGACCGCCACACCCGTGCCGACGGCGATCGCGCGAACCAGGGCGACGACAAAGCGACGTTTCGATGTCTTCATGGCCATCTTCTCCTCGAGGATTCGGGTACCGCCGTCGGCGGCCATTCTAGGGGTCGAGCCCGTCAGGTGCATCCGACGGCGTCTCCAGCGACAACCACTCGCCGTCACGCCGCGCGGATTCGAAGGCGCGCTCGACGATGCCCACGCTCGACACCGCGTCGGCGAACGTGCATGCCGGCCGCGATCGCTCGCGAACGGCGCGCAGGAAATCGTGCGTCGCGCCACCGGGCGTCGGATCGGCGGCCCAGGTGTCGACGCGGCCGTCGCGTGTCCGATGCCAGGCCAGCGACCAACCGATCGGCGCGTCGAACGGCCTGCGGAGCTCGAGCAGGCCGTCCTCGCCGAACAGGCGAACCTCGTCCCACATGTGCCAGCCTTCCTCGATGCAGGTCATCTGGCACTCGAGGCCGTCGAACTGCAGCTCGATGAATCCGCCGTGGTCGCTGCGCGCAGGGTCGCTCGTGCGCAGGCGACTGCGCAGTCGCGTCGGCCTGCGCCCCAGGAGCCAGGGGACGAGGTCCGCCATGTGACTCGCGCGCCCGGTGTACGGGCCGCCGCCGCCCAGGGCGGGGACGAGGAACCAGCCGGCGCGCTCGTAGCCGAGCTGGACCGTCTGCACGAAGCGCACCGTCCCTATGCCGCCGGTCGCCAGGATCTCCCGGGCGCGCAGGCAGCCGGCATCGAAGCGCCGGTTGTACGCGACGCCGTTCACGCGACGCGCGGCGTCGGCGCGCGCGGCCAGTCGCCTGGCGTCGGCCGCGTGCATCACGAAGGGCTTGTCGACCAGGACGTCGACGCCGCGCTCGAGCACGGCGTCGACGTGGGCGGCATGCAACGCGTGCGGCGTCGTGACGAGCGCGAACGCGACCCCGCCCGGCGTCGGCAGCGCATCGAGCGTGTCGACGAGCGGCGCGCCGGGCGCGTCCGCGAGCGCGCGCGTCGCCGGGCTCGCATGCGGATCGAAGATCGCGGCGACACGGACGCCGGGATCCTCGCGGAAGGCTGGCACGTGGTAGCGGTGCGCGAACGCGCCGCAACCGATCATCACGACCTCGACCGCGCTCATGCGGATCCGATCGTGCGCAGAAAGGCGAGCGACCTCGACCACGCGAGTGCCGACGCCTCCGGATGGTGGTCGGCGGGCCGCGAGGTGTCGAAGAAGCCGTGCCTCGCGCCCGGATACACGTGCACGGCGTGGCGTACGCCGCGCTCGTCCAGCGCCGAGCGCAGTTCGTCGACGTCCGCGAGCGGGATCAGCTCGTCGATCTCCGCGAAGTGCCCGAGGTAGGGGACCTCGATGAGGCCGGTGAGTTCGATCGGCAGGAACGGCTTGACCGGCTGCCGCTCGAAGCGCATGCGGCCGTAGAACACGATCGCTCCGGCGACATCCGCGCTGACCGCCGGGAGCAGGTGGGCGAAGCGGCCACCGAGGCAGAATCCCCAGGGCACGATGGCGCCGACGTCGCCGAAGCGGCCCTGGCGCGCGAGCCGTGCGACGTGGCGCAGGTCGCGCAGGCACCGCCGGTCGTCGAAGTCGACGAAGGTCCGCCTGAACACCTCGGGCGGCGCGTTCCGCGCGGGGATGCCCTGTCCGCGGAAGAGGCATGGCGCGATGGCGCCGAAGCCCTCGCGCGCGAGGCGGACGCAGACGTCCTCGATGAGGTCGGTCACGCTCCAGATCGCGCCGAGCATCAGCACGGTCACGCGCGGCGGCGAGGCCGGCCGCGCGACGAAGACCGGAATATCGGCGCCTTCGTAGGCGACGTTCATGCGCAACGCGGGGTTCGGGGTCATCGGGCTCACAGGTTCACGCGGGCGCCGCTCGCCGCGGCGCGGTATGCGGCATCGATCATGCGGGACGCGGCGACGCCCGACTCGATGCCGATCGGCGGCGGCGCGCCGCGCTCGAGCGCGTCGACGAACGCGATCGCGTTCTGCTGGTGGAACTCGCCGCGCTTGAAGCGGGGCACGACGTCGAGCGTCTCCCAGCGGCGCTCGGGCGCGTCGCGCAGGTACCGGCGAACGAAGCCGCCCGGCGTGATGTCGCGCGAGGCGAGATCGACCGCGGACACGACGAGCGTGCCGCCGGTGCCGTAGAGCTCGATCGACGCGTCGGCGGCCGCGAACGTGAAGCTCGAGACGATCTCGCCCAGCATCCCGTCCGCCCAACGAAACGTCGCGAGGCCGAGATCCTCGACCTCGAGAGAAAGCGTCGCGTCGCTCGTCTCCGCGACGACGCTCGCCGGCGGGCCGAACAGCAACCCCAGCAGGTCCGCGGCATGCACGCCCTCGTCGAGCAGCGCTCCGCCGCCGGCAAGCGCGCGCCGTACGTACCACCGCAGCGAAAAGTCGGGCTCGAGGCCGTAGAAGTGGCCATGCCGGACGCGCGCGAGCGTGATGCGGCCGAGCTCGCCGGTCCGCACCGCTTCCTGCAGCCGGGCGGTCACGGGATCGAAGCGCTTGGGAAAGCTTTGCATGAACCAGGCGCCGCGCGACGACACGGTGCGCGCGATCGCCTCGGCATCGGCGAGACCGGTGCCCAGGGGCTTCTCGCACAGGATCGCGCAGCCGCGCGCGCTCGCGGCGTCGATCAGGGTGGCATGGCGAACCGTTTCGCTGCAGACCGCCACCGCGTCGCATCGGGCGAGCAGGGCATCGAGCGAAGGCTCGAACGACGTCGAGAAGCGCGTCGCGGCCTCGCTCCCGCGCGCGGCATCGTCGTCCCACACGCCGGCGAGCACGCCGCGGGCCGCGAAGACCTCGCTCCAGAAGTTCGCATGGTAGTGGGCGAACGACAGCACGCCCACGCGCGGCGGCGAGCGGTTCACGCGGAGGCGCCGATCGGAAGCGATGCGTCGTCCACCGCGATGCGCGCGCCGTCCCGGTCGCTCGAGCGCATCATCGCCTCGACGACGCGCATGCCCCGCACCGCGTCCGCGGCCGTCGGAAGCCGCGGGGCCTCGCCGGCCACGCCGGCCAGCCAGGCGTCGTGCTGGCGCTTGCCCGCGGGCGTCGTGGGCAGGGCCGGCACCTGCCACTCGCGTCCATGGCGCCCGGGGACGCAGGCGGCGAAGCTTCCTCGCTCGCTGCGCAGCCAGATCGTGCCGCTCTCGCCGTAGATCTCCATCCGGAACCGGTCGCAGCCGGCGACTTCGGTCTGCGAGATCTCGTGCGAGACGAGCGTCCCGTCGTCGAGCTCGTAGGTGGCGACCACGTTGTCGGGCGTCTCGACCGCGATGCGCCTTCCGTCGCGCAGCGCTCGCACCGGCAACGCGATACGCGCGCGGGCGCCGACGCTGCGGATCGGCGCCAGCAGGTGTTCGACGAGGTCGATGCCGTGGACGCCGAGCTGGTCGGCCACGCCATGGGGAACGCTCGCCTTCCGGTAGAACCAGTCGCTCCAGTCCGGGCCGGGGGTGGCGTTGCGCACGCGGGCGGACAGCACGCGGCCGATCGCGGCTTCGGCGATCCAGCGCCGGGCTTCGACGACCTCGTCGAAGTACCGGTGCATGAAGCTCACCTGGAGGTCCACGCCGCGCTCGACCGCCACGTCGAGGATCCGCTTCGCCGCGGCGACGCT
>JBDTNO010000040.1:0-19000 GCA_039933715.1 Betaproteobacteria bacterium | reverse complement strand
TCTCTCAGACTCAGTCCGGATGAACACAAACAACCTATTGAAGCATCACACCTAGTGGACGATGCTTCGAGCGTGCGATGGGCGGAGGGCGGGCTGTCGCGCGCCGCGCGCTGGCGCTCGGAGCGCGGCGCGCCGCCGCCGAAGCGCGTGAGCGTCGTCGATGACACCACGACCGCCGACGATGCGTACGGGCTCGCCTGCCAGGGCGAGGGTCTGTTGTGGCGTGGCGACTTCCAGAACGCGCGGCAGTTGCTGAACGCGCTCGCGAGCCGCGTGGACCGGCCCGCGCGGAAGGCGAAGCGGCACGCGGTCGAGCCGTCGGTCGAAGTTCCGCTCGGCACGCCCGCGATGGCCACTGCGTTCCACCTCCATCGGCAATCGCGCTCGCAGCGCGCGCGCACGCTGGGGATGCTGCTCGTGTTGCTCGATGCCGACCATGGCATCGACCTGCGCCGGGCGCCCGACCTCCGGCAGGCGTGCCGCGAAGCGTACGGCCCGCCGAGCGGACCGTCGGTCGTCTCGCTGCGCGAGCTCCTGGGCCTCGTCGGCGCGCACGAATGGCGGGTCAAGGGCATCGAGATGCCCGCGGCGGGCGGACGCATCCATCCGCACTACGGCGTCTTCGCCCCGGTCCGCGGCGAATACGTGGACCTGGTCGCGAAGGCGCCGCTGCCCGCGGCCGCCGTCACGGGCGGTGCCTTCGACATCGGCACCGGCACCGGCGTGCTCGCCGCAGTCCTCGCGCGACGCGGCGTCGCGCGCGTGATCGCCACCGACCGGGATCCGCGGGCGCTGGCCTGCGCGCGCGCGAACCTCGACGCGCTCGGCTGTCGCGATCGCGTCGAGGTGGTCGAGGCCGACCTGTTTCCGACGGGACGCGCGGGGCTTGTGCTGTGCAATCCGCCGTGGGTGCCTGCGCGACCGAGCTCACCCCTCGAATACGCGATCTACGATCCGGAAAGCCGGATGCTGTTGGGGTTCGTCGCGGGGCTCGCCGCGCACCTGCTGCCCGCCGGCGAAGGCTGGCTCATCCTGTCGGACCTCGCCGAGCATCTCGGCCTGCGGACGCGCGCGGCGCTGCTGGAGGCGTTCGACGTCGCGACGCTGCGCGTCGTGGATCGCATGGACGCGCGGCCCGTGCATCCGAAGGCGTTCGACGCGACCGACCCGCTGCACGCGGCGCGCGCTGCCGAAGTCACGTCGCTCTGGCGACTCGCGGCGCGCTGACGGGTTCGCGCGCCCGTCATTTTCCGGCCGCGAACCGGGCGAGTTCCACCAACGCCGCGCGATCGTCGGCACTCGGTTCCGCGGTGGGTGCAAAGAGCAGTCTCATCATGCGGCTGCCGGTGAGAAGCAACACCTCCGCGCGCGGATTGCCCGTGCGGCAGTGATGCGCGATTCCGGCGCCCTTGCCGAGCGCTGGCAGCGAGTCGACCGTGCAGCCCTCGCTCTTCAGCAAGCGCTCCGCGGTCGCGCCTCCACGCGCGACCTTCGTAACCGCCACGGTGATGACCTTGCCGCCAGCCGACACGATGCAGTTGTTCGCATCGGGAACGATCGTCGACAGGTCGTCCGCCGGCAACAGGCGCTGGACGAGCGTCGCGTCGAGATACCGGCAGGTCGTCGCCTTCGCGAGCGCCTTGGGGTTCGTGGCGATGCCCAGCGTCCCCGCGATCAGGTTGCCGGCCAGGTCCCGTTGCGCGGGCGTGATCGCATCCGCGAGGTTGAGATAGCCGGACACGTTGACGCCGCCGCGGTGACCGTAGAAGAACATCGAGGTGCGGTCGACCTGACCGTTCGCCTGCTTCACCTGGTAGGTGAACCCGTTTTCGCCGAGCGACAGCATCGGTTCGACGACGCTCGTTGCGGCCACGGCCTTCCTCATGTCGGTCGCGGCGGTCGAGGCGCCTTCCGCGGACGTCGTCACCAGGTGGTTGAAGCCGAAATTAACGCTCGTTGTTCGCGTCATGAAGCTGCACCCGGCGGCGCCGCCGGACACGACACGCCACGGCGCGGCGCCGGCAAAACCCTTGTCCAGCATCCGCGTCGCGACGGCGGGACAGTTCTGCGCCGCGAACGATGCCGGACCCATGAGCAGCAGGAACCCGCCGACCACCCATGACGCCATCACGGTCCTCCCGGCGTGGCACTTGCTGCTAGCACGTTCGTAGCGGCGCGCCCGCGGCCTCGACCGAATGCCGGACAGGAGACGATGCGCTCCGGGCACCCTGCGCTTCAGGTGCTCGTCGACGCGCACGGGCCGGCAGCCGTTCCGATTCACAACACCCCGTGGCGATCGAACACGTCCTGGAGCTTCGCGCCGCGCAGAAGCTCGTCGCGCGTCGTGTTCTCACCACCGACCTTGGTGAACGCGCGAGCGAGCACGTCGGCCTCGACGTTGCGCGGCACGACCACGACGCCGTCGACGTCGGCGAACACGAGATCGCCGGGCTCGACGTGGACGCCGGCGCACGCCACCGGCACGTCGATGGCGACGACCTTGCCGCGACCTTTCGAGTCGAGCGGCGCGATACCACCGTGGAATACCGGGAACTGCATCTCGCGGATCCGGCGCACGTCGCGCACGAACCCGTCGGTGACGGCGCCGAGCGCGCCGCGCATGCGCGCCGCCGTCGTCAGCAATTCGCCCCAGGGCGCTATCTGCTGCGAGCCGCTGCAGCCGAACACCACGATCTCGCCGGGCTTGAGGTCGTCGATGATCCGGATCTCGAGCTCGTAGGGATTCTCGCCCGGCGCGACGCCGGTCACCTCGCGGAACAGCCCGGTGCGCGCGAAGCCCGCGAGCACGAGGCTGTCGTCGAGCGGCCGGATGCGCGGCGCCATCGCCTGGTTGCGCAGGCCGACCTCGTCGAGCACGTCCGAAAGCACGGCGCTGTAAAGCCGTGTGCGCAGCTGGTGGAGGAATTCTGGATCGGAGCGGTTCAAGCGGGTCTCCAGGGTCGAAAGGGCGGGACGAAGCAGGATCGTAACGTCATCGACCGTCGCCGCGTGCGACGACGAAGCGTGGGCCCAAGCACGAGCCGCATCGCCATCGCGTGCCCCGCAGATGCAACCTCCGCTCGCCCCGCACGGTCGCGAATGCACGGGGGCACGCCGCGCCGCGTCCCGGCATTTGCACGGTATTGCGCCGCGCGAGGCCCGGGTCCGCAAGCGTCCTGCTGCGCGAATGGCTGCGCTGCCGAGCGCGGCGCGGACCAGCGCGACGTCGGCCGCATGTCAGGTGCCGCAGAACGTGCGGTAGCACGCCGTCACAGCGGCTGGCGCCGGCTCGGCGAAGGGCACGGCCGCCGCCGTATCGTCGTAGGGGTGCTGCAGCGCCGCCAGCAGCCGCTCGAAGGGCGCGAGATCGTCGTGGTCGGATGCCGCGGCCAACGCTTCCTCGACGCGGTGGTTGCGGGCGATGACGAGCGGGCTGGCGTCGCGCATCCGCGACGCGCGATCCATCCGGTGCGTATGCGATGCGCGCGCGTCACCGTCGTCGCGGGCGCAGCGTTCGCGCCACCGGTCCATCCATGCATCGAGCGATCCCGCGTCGGCCAGCAGCGCGCGCAGCGGCGCGTCGTCGCCGGCGGCGGCATCGGCGAGCCGCCGCCACGCCAACGTGAAATCCGCGCGCGAGGCCTGCAACAGCGCGAGCCAGTCAGCGGCCAGCGCGGCGTCGGCCTCGTCATCCTCCGGTGCGTCGCGACGAAGACCGAGCTTGGCGCGTTGCCCGCGGAGCAGACAATGCAGGTAGTGCGGCGCGAAGCCCTCGAGCACCTGGTTCGCCATCGCCACCGCCTCCGCCGCATCGTCGGAGAGCAGGGGCAGGAGCGTTTCCGCCAGGCGCGCCAGGTTCCAGCGGGCGATGTCGGGCTGGTTGCCGAACGCATAGCGCCCCTGATGGTCGATCGAGCTGAAGACCGCGGCCGGATCGTAGGCTTCCATGAAGGCGCACGGGCCGTAGTCGATCGTCTCGCCCGAGATCGTCATGTTGTCGGTGTTCATCACGCCGTGGATGAAGCCCACGTTCATCCACTGCGCGATCAGCGAAGCCTGGCGCGCGGCCACGTTTCGCAGGAGGCCGAGGATCGGCTGCGGTGTCCCCGCGAGCGACGGATCGTGCCGGGCGATCGTGTACTCGGCGAGCCTGCGTACGCTGTCGGTGTCGCCGCGCGCCGCGTAGAACTGGAACGTCCCGACGCGCAGGTGGCTCGCCGCCACGCGCGTCAATACGGCGCCCGGCAACACGCGCTCGCGGACCACCTCCTCGCCCGTCGCCGCCACCGCGAGCGCGCGTGTCGTGGGGATGCCGAGCGCATGCATGGATTCGCTCACCAAAACCTCGCGCAGCATCGGACCGACGGCCGCCTTGCCGTCGCCGCCGCGGGCGAACGGCGTGCGGCCGGAGCCTTTGAACGCGATGTCCCGGCGGCGGCCGAGACGGTCGATCACTTCGCCGAGCAGCAGCGCGCGGCCATCGCCGAGGCGCGGCGAGAACCCGCCGAACTGGTGGCCGGCGTAGGCCTGCGCCAGCGGCTCGGCACCGTCGGGCACGGTGTTCCCGGCGAAGATCGCGGCCTTCGCCGGATCGTCGAGCGCGGCGAGTGAAAGGCCGAGCTCGTCCGCCAGCGAACGGTTGAAGAACAGCAACCTCGGGGCGCGCACGATCGCGGGAGGTCGGGCGACGTAGAAGCCCGGAAGGTCGCGCGCGAACGAATTGTCGAAGGAGAACGCGGCAGGCGGTGCCATCGCTGCGCGGGGTGTGGCCATGACCGAGTCTGCCACAACGCTCGACACGCGACCTGCGCTTCTCGTTGCGGCGATGCGCGGCCTTCGGTACGCTCGTCCCCTGACGACGAACGGCTGGCGTGCCTCGTGCCCGCGCATTCCCGCGTTTCGGCGTCGCCAGGACGACCGGAGGAGGTCCGATGCACGCGTTGTCGCGGCCGCACGCCGTACGGTTCACGCGTTGGACGATCGCAGCGGCGCTCGCCTTCACCGCTCCGCTCGCATGCGCCGACGGCGTCGGCTGGTTCACGACGGACCAGGTCAACGCGGGCCGATGGGCGTACGAGCAGCGCTGCGGCGTCTGCCACGGCGTGAACCTCGAAGGCAGCGGTGCCCCGGCGCTGCGCGGGACGCAATTCAACGCGCAGTGGAACGGTAAGACGCTTGCGCAGTTCTATTCGTACGTCCACTCGCAGATGCCGCTCGGCGCGGCGGGCTCGCTCAAGGGGCAGGACTACGTCAACGTCGTTTCCTACATCCTGTCGCGCAGCGGGATCCCCGCCGGCACGCAGAAGCTCACGATGCGCTCGCCGATGGCGCGCGTGATGGTGCTGTCGGATGCAGAGACCGCCACGGCGCCCAGCAGCGCCGCGCCGGCCGGCCTGTTCGTGATGGGCGCGTTGGTCGGCACCGTCAGGCAGCCCACGACGTCGAGGCCGACGCAGGGCGAGCTCGACGGCGCCGATGCGGCGACCGGCAGTTGGCTGATGTACAACAAGGGCTATCGTGGCGAGCGCTACTCGACGCTCGCGCGCATCAACGCGACCAACGCCGGACGGATGCGCGCCCTGTGCATGTACCAGCTCGGCGAGCTCGGCACGTTCTCGACCGGCCCGGTCGTGTACGACGGAATCCTGTACGCGACGACGCACCTCGGAACCTACGCGATCGACGCGACGACCTGCGAGAAGAAATGGAGCCAGCACCACCTCGCGGTCGGACCCGAGATGAACGCGACGAACAAGGGTGTCGCCATCGCCGCGGGTCGCGTCGTGCGCGGCACGCAGGACGGGTTCCTGTTCGCGCTCGACGCAAAGACCGGCGATCTCCTCTGGAAGCGGCAGATCGCGGATTGGCGCGTGGGCGAAGGCATCGGCGCCGCACCGACGATCTGGAACGGGCTCGTCTACATCGCGAAGGCTGGCGGCGACTGGGGCATCCAGGGCCGCATGATGGCGTTCCGGCTCGAGGACGGCGCGCCCGCCTGGAACTTCGATCTCGTCCCGACGGGCAACCAGGCGAATGCCGACACCTGGAAGACGCCCGGCAGCGCCGAGCATGGCGGAGGCGCGTCGTGGGTCGCCTATGCGCTCGATCGCGAGACCGGCACGATCTACATTCCGGTCGGAAACCCGGGGCCCGACTACCAGCGCGCGATGCGCCAGGGGACGAACCTCTACACAATCTCGGTCGTCGCGCTCGACGCGAAGGCCGGCACGATCCAATGGTGGTACCAGCTTCGCGCGAACGACGACCACGACTGGGATGCGACCAACGTGTCGCTGTTCGATGCGGGAGGACGCAAGCTCGTCGCGGCATCCGGCAAGCAGGGCATCCTGCACGTGGTCGATCGCACGAACGGCAAGGTCGTGTTCAAGCTGCCGGTCACGACCACGCTCAACCAGGACGTTCCGTTGACGCCGGAAGGCGTGCGCGTCTGCCCGGTCGCGGGCGTCCAGTGGAACGGCGCCGCGCACAGTCCTAAGACCGGCCTCCTGTACATCAACGCGATCGACTGGTGCACGGTGTTCAAGCTCGGTCCGGAGCCGAAGTGGGAGGCGACCGTGCCTTACACGGGACTCGCGAACGGTTGGGGCACGAACGACCCGACGGATCGCTGGAGCGGCTGGATCAACGCGATCGACCCGAGAAAAGGCACGATGGCGTGGCGGATCAGGACGCCGTCACCGATGTATGCGGCGATCACGCCGACCGCAGGCGACCTCCTGTTCACCGGCGACCTCGAGGGCAACTTCATCACGCTCGACGCGCGCCACGGCAAGGAGCTCTACCGCTTCAACACCGGGGGCCCGATCGCCGGCGGCGTGGTCACATGGGAGCAGAAGGGGAAGCAATACGTCGCGGTGGCGTCGGGCCACAGCGGCGGCTCGATCCCGGTGTCCGGCAGCACGACGATTGTCGTGTTCGGGCAATAGCCCGCGCGCGGAACGGAGCATGCAAAGGCGAAGGGCCTTCCGCGGAAGGCCCTTCGTCACCGTCCTTAAGCGACGCGACCCGCGCGGTCGATCCGCGCGAACTACCGCGTCAACGCACGCCCAGTGCGACGAGCGTCTGCGAATCCGCCGAGCCGGTCACCCGGAGACCTGCCGCAGTCTGGAAGCGACGAACGGCGTCCTCGGTCGCCGGGCCCCACTGGCCATCGACCGAGCCGACGCCGAAGCCGCGATCGTTGAGCGCTTGCTGGACCGAGCGCACGGTCGTCGACTCGTAGCGCGCCGACGTCGTGACGCTGGTGTCGGAGCCGCTCACCGGGCCGCCCGCCATCGCGTTGCCGGCATAGGCACCGACACCGGCACCGACCACCGCCCCGACCGGACCGCCGACGACCGCTCCCGCCACCGCTCCGGTGGTCGCGCCGGCCGCAGTACCCTTGTCCGCCCGCGTCATCCGGTCGGTCGAGCAACCGCTGCCCAGCGCCATCACCGAGAGCACGACACACGTGCTCAGCCACCGTTGTTTCGTGTTCATGGGGTTCCTCCGTTCACGTGTGGGCCTCGCGACCCGGGAAAAGTTGTCCGGTCGCGCATCGAGCTGCCGCGACCTGTCCGACACGTTACGGACCGACGCTCGGCCCGGCAGTCGGCCGGACTCGGAGAACGTGGAAGGCGGTGATGACGGCCGCGCGCGGGCCGACAGGTCGTGTGTCGGAAATGCACCGACACCCGGATCGGATTTCCGCCGGTCGATCCGCTCGGCGCGTGCGGCGATGATGGGACCGCCAACAAAGCTCGTCTCCGAACCGAATGGACGTTGCCCAGGAGCGATCCGAAGCGCATCCAGCCAGTACGGTCTCGCAGCAGTGATGGCACCAGCGACCGCCCTCGGGCGGTCGTTGCTTTTTATGCGCCGTCCGCCTCAGGGTGCCGGAGCTTCCGCCGGACGTTGCCGACTCGGCGCGGCCCGTGTTACAGCCGGACCTTGCCGGACGGTTGTCGCGTCGCGAACGATCGCGCAAACTCCCCGCATCGTCTCGTCCGCCGGGATTTCCATGCACGCCTTATGCTGGCTCGTCCTCGCGTCCGCGCTGTCGGTCGCGCTCGTCCCTGCGGGCGCGTTCGCGCAGGCGTGGCCATCGAAACCGATCCGGCTGGTGGTCGGCTTCGCGCCCGGCGGCGTCGCCGACATCACCGCGCGGGTCGTCGCGCAGAAGCTCTCCGAGCAACTGGGCCAGCAGGTGGTCGTCGACAACCGGCCGAGCGCCGGCGGCATCGTCGCGGCGGACGCGGTGGCGAAGGCCGCCCCCGACGGCACCACGCTGCTGTTGCTGTCGAACGGCAACGCGGTGAGCGCCTCGCTCTTCAAGTCGCTTCCCTACGACACGCTGGCGGACCTGTCGCCCGTGTCGCTGCTCGGCACGTTCGACTTGGCGGTCGTCGCGAGCGCCGGCGCGGGAATCGATTCGATGCCGGCGCTGCTCGCGTACGCGAAGGCGCACCCGGGCAAGCTCAACATCGGCACGATCAACGTCGGGAGCACGCAGAACCTCTCGGCCGAGATGTTCCGCTCGATGACCGGCGTCGACGCGACGGTCGTCCCGTTCAAGGGCAGCCCCGCGGTGATCGCCGCGCTGCGCGCGAACGACGTGCAGGTCGCCTTCGAGATGCTCGCGCCGGTGATTCCGCAGGCGAAGAGCGGCGCCGTGCGCATCCTCGCGGTGACTTCCGAGCGGCGGCATCCCTCTCTGCCGGACGTCCCGACGGTCGCGGAGAGCGGCGTGCCCGGTTACGCGGCGTCGTCATGGAACGCGATCGCGGCGCCGGCGAGGACGCCGGAGGCGGTCATCGCGCGTCTGCACGACGAGATCGCGCGTGCATTGGCGCACCCCGACGTCAAGGGCAGGCTCGCCGCGGCCGGTGTCACCGCGCGGGCGAGCACGCCGGACGAGCTTCGGCGCCTGCTCGACTCCGACGTCGAGAAGTGGCGCCGCGTCATCGAATCGGCGAAGATCGAGCGGCAGTGAAGGACGATTCGGCAGCCCGCGTTCCGGACGCGCTGCGACGCTGACCTGTCGTCAGCCCGACAGCACCCGATCGCCCAACGCATCGATGAACCGTTCGGCGATCCGCGGCATGCTCCGCATCACGTCCGCCCCATTTCCTTCCGCACCGAGCGTCTCGCGGACCATCGCGGCGAGGTGGTCGTCCACGTGCCCTGCGACCTGCACGGCGAAGGCATCGGGATCGACGTGCAGTCGCGTCATGTCGCGCAGCGCCTGCGCGAGCAGCACGTTGCGCGGTCCCTCCCAGGTCTCCATCACGGCGGCATCGCGGTACAGGCGCGGCAACGGCGAGAAGCGCTCCTCGACGCCGTTCGCGCCGAGCAGCATGATCGCGTCGTGGACGAGCGTGCTCGCGCGCCGCGTCAGCACGGGCTTCGCGAGCGACAGCAACACCCGGAACATCCCGGCATCCGGCGTTCCGTCCGCCGCCGGCCATAGCCGCAACAGCTCGAACGCCACGGCGAGCGCGCGCTCGCGCGCCGTGGCGATCTCCTCGACGGTTTGGCGCACCAGCGGGTAATCGGCGATCGGGCGGCCGAACGCGGTGCGAAACCCCGTGTACGCGCGCACGACGCGCTCGGCCTGGCGCAACGTCGCGGCTGCGTACAGCACGCACGCGATGCGCGAGGTCGCCAGCACATGATCGACGAGGTTCGCGACGCCGCGGTCGAGCGGGCCGATCGGCCACGCGATCGCGCCGTCGAACGTCACCTCGGCGGTCGCGAGCTCGCGCGTGCCGAGCTTGTCCTTCAGCCGGTCGATCGTGGTGCCATTGCGCTCGGGTCCGCCGCCGTCGCTGTACGCGGGCACGAGGAAGATCGCGACGCCGCGCGATCCGGATGCGGCGCCGCACGGCCGCGCGCTCACGAGGAACCAGTCCGCGTTGATGTTCGAGCAGAACCACTTGGCGCCGTGCAACCGGAACGCATCGCCATCCGGCACCGCCTCGACGGCGTTGGCGCCGATGTCGGATCCGGCCTGGATCTCGGTCACGAACTGAGCGGCGTGCCGGACGCGGTCGTGCCGCGAGCCGCGCAGGTCCGCCAGCGCATGCCGATGCTCGGCGCGATCTCCGAGCGCGTCGAGGAGACGCGACAGCCCGTCGGTGCAGGCGAGCGAACACGCGACGCCGGCCTCACCGTTCTGGTGCGCGAGGTAGGTCTTCGCATAGAACAGGAAAGGATTCCCGTGCAGCGTGCCGAGCCGCTCGCGGCCCGCGACCTCGGCCAGCGCGGCGTGCGTCGAGCCCGGCAGGACGATCTCGTCGACACGGCGGTGCCAGGCGTCGTGGGTGCAGAGGCGCGGCGCGTTCTCGGGCCGCGCAGATTCGTCGGCGAGGCGCGCCAGCGGTCCCGCGACCCGAGCGCCGAAAGCGCGCAGCGCCTGCACGGCGCCGTCATCCGGCCGCGCGTAGCGGCGAAGCAGCGTCGCGAGCAGCGCGTCGTCGTCGTACGCGTTGTCGCCAAGGGCGGCGAGATAGGCGTCGAACGAATAGGCCATGGAGGAGATCCGACCGTCCGCGGCCATTATCTCCCCGAATCGCCGAACGCCGCATGCGCGACGCCGCGCGATTGACACTGCATCGTCGTCTCGCCACACTGCCCGGCGGAGAAAAGCGAGGGGAGCGTGCGGACGCAGGTCGCGATCATCGGTGCGGGACCGTCGGGATTGCTGCTCGGGCAGCTCCTCACGCGCGCCGGCGTCGACAACGTGATCGTCGAGCGGCAAAGCGCCGACCACGTCCTGGGCCGCATTCGCGCGGGCGTGCTGGAGCAGGGCACCGTCGGCACGCTCGAGGAGGCTGGCGTTGCCGGCCGCCTGCACCGCGAGGGTCTCGTCCACGACGGCATCGAGATCGCCCATCGCGACGAGCGGCACCGGATCGATTTCAAGGCGCTCGTCGGCAAGGCGGTGGTCGTTTACGGGCAGACCGAGGTCACGCGCGACCTGATGGACGCGCGCCGTGCGGCGGGCGCGAGGACCGTGTACGAAGCCGACGGCGTGAGCGTCTCCGGATTCGACGGCACCGCCCCGCGCGTTTCCTGGCGACAGGGCGGGCAGGCGCACGAACTATCCTGCGATTTCATCGCGGGCTGCGACGGTTATCACGGCGTCACGCGGCAAAGCGTGCCGGCAGGCGCCATCCGTGGCCATGAGCGCGCCTACCCGTTCGGGTGGCTCGGCCTTCTGGTCGAACGGCCGCCCGTGTCCCACGAGCTCATCTACGTGAACCACGCACGCGGGTTCGCGCTGTGCAGCATGCGATCGACGACGCGCAGCCGCTACTACCTTCAGTGCGCCGCGGACGAGAAAGTCGAGCAGTGGAGCGACGAGCGCTTCTGGGAAGAGCTTCGCGCGCGGCTCGACGGGCGCGCGAATGACGCGCTCCAGACCGGGCCTTCGATCGAGAAGAGCGTCGCGCCGCTGCGCAGCTTCGTCGCCGAGCCGATGCGTTTCGGACGCCTGCTGCTCGCGGGCGACGCCGCCCATATCGTCCCGCCGACCGGCGCGAAGGGGCTCAACCTGGCGGCGAGCGACGTCCGCTACCTCGCCCACGCACTGGTCGATTGGTTCCGCCGCGGCGACGCGGCGGCGCTCGACAGCTACTCGACGCGGTGCCTGCGGCGCATCTGGCTCGCCGAGCGGTTCTCGTGGTGGATGACCTCGCTCCTGCACCGGTTCCCCGGCACCGACGCGTTCGGCACGAGGATGCAGGAGGCCGAGTTGGACCTGTTGTTCAGGTCGGAGGCGTCGCGGCGATCGCTCGCCGAGAACTACGTGGGGTTGCCGTTCGAGGACTGATGCCGGAGAAGCGGCAGTCGGTGGTCGGCGGTCGGGAAAGGTGCGGATGCGAGCGATCGTGCCGACCGTCGACCGTCGACCGCCGCGTTTCAGAATGGATACGGCCGCATCGCCCGCGCGTTGGGCATCGGCGCACGGCGAGCGCCTAGAACGTCGGCGCTCGCAAGTCGTAGACGCGCATCGTCGGCGCCTTGGGCATCGCGACCTTCGACTGGCACTTGCCGCCGACGACACGGCCGTCGCTCTCGATGAACGCGACGTCGCCGTCGAGGTAGAGCGCCGTCGTCGCCTCCGCGTACTTCTCCTGCGCGGCGCTGTCGACGCGCAGGAGCGACCACGCCTGACTGCCGACAAAGACGCGTGCGCTGCGCGCGTCGGCCGACCGCTCGACGCGCATCTCCGTGCCGCCTTCGCACTGGTAGTCCATCGTCGCGGCGAGGACCGTCGTCTCGAGCCCCACGCTGTAACGCTCGCCGCCGCAACCGGCCAGCGCGAGCAGCGCGACGGCGAGCAAAGGAGCGAGGCGGGACGCGCGTTCCATCGCGGCGGACTGTATCATCCCGGCGTTTCCCGCGCGACGCGCGGGCCGGCCCCAGACGATGACCCCCCACGATCTCGAATCCCGCTTCCGCTTCGCCATCGACGCCGCGCGGCGCGCCGGCGACCTCGCACTCGCATTCGCACGCGATCCCCGCAGCCTCGCGATCGAGTCCAAGGGTATCCAGGACGTCGTCACCGCGGCGGACAAGGCGGTCGAGAAGTCGTTGCGCGGCGAGGTCGCCCAGGCGTTTCCCGGCGACGCGATGCTGGGCGAGGAGGACGGCATCTCGCCGGGGTGGGACGGAAAGGCGCCGCTGTGGATCGTCGATCCGATCGACGGAACCGTGAACTTCACGCGTCGCCTGCCGTTGTGGTGCGTTTCGATCGGCCTCTACGTCGACGGCGACGCCGTGTTCGGCGTGATCCACAACCCGGTCGTCGATGAATTGCACGCGGCCATGCGCGGCCGGGGCGCGACGATGAACGGCCGACCGATCCGCGCGTCGGTTGCGACGACGCCCGAGCAGGCGCGCATCGGGCTCGGGTTCTCGTACCGGCGCGAGCATGCGCTGCACGTGACGGCGATCGATCGCCTGCTCTCGCTTCGCTGCGAATACAGCCGCCTCGGCAGCGGCGCGCTCGGCATGGCCTATGTCGCCGACGGCCGCTTCGAGGGTTATTTCGAGCCGCACATCAACTCGTGGGACGTCGCGGCGGGACTCGTGATCGTGCGCGAGGCGGGCGGCTTCACCAACGATTTCTTCACCGGCGGCGCGCTGATGCGCGGCAATCCGATCCTCGCGGGCGCGCCGGGCATGCGCGAATTCCTCGAGAGGACGCTCGGCGACTTGTTGCTGGGCGAGGAGCCGTCCTGAACGGCGAGTCGTACTCGTTCTGGCTGGTCCCGGAAGCGCCGCTCGAGGCCGAGCTCGGCAAGCTCGTGCGTGCGCTCGCCCCGGTTTTCGGAATGCCCGCGTTCGCACCGCATGCGACCGTGCAGGGCGACCTCGACCTGTCGGCCGACGACGCGGAAATGCTCGCGCGCGATCTGGTGGCGGGCGAAGCGCCGCTCGCGTGGCGCGCGTGGGGGATCCAGTGGACCGAGCACCCGTTCCGCACGTTCTTCGTCGCGTTCGACCGTGCCGACCGCTTCAACGCGCTGCGCGAGCGGGCGGCGAAGCTCACCGGCTCGCGCGACGGACTCTCGCCGTTCCCGCATCTGTCGCTCGCGTACGGGACACTGCCGGTGCGCGAGAAGATCGCGCGCTCGCGCCCGCTTTCCGGCTCGTTCGAGGGGCGCGCGATGACGTTCGACCGGTTGGTCGTCGCGCTGTCGGGAGGCGACGTTCCGGTCGAGGAGTGGCGCGTCGTGGCGACGATTCCGCTGGGGCCGGCAGTCCCCTGACCCCGCCCTCCGGTACCACGTACGTACCACGTACCGGAGGCTGGTACGTACCGGAGGCTGGTACGTGGTACCGGATGTCAGCGGCCGATCATTGCGAGCACGTCCGCCTTCAGGAACCGCTCGACCAGCAGCATGAAGGCGATCGAGGGCACGAGCAGCAGCAACGCGGTGATCGACGCGATCTGGTAGTTGCCGCCCATGCTCGCGTTGAACATCAGGAGCGGCATCGTCGTCACGTCGGGAACGCCGACGAAATAGGTGCCGGTGAACTCGTCGAGCGACTCGAGGAACACGAAGATCGCGCTGGCGATGAGCCCCGGCAACGCGAGCGGCAGCGTCACGGTGGTCCAGCATCGCCACGCCGATGCCCCCATGTTGCGCGCCGCCTCCTCGAGCGACACGTCGACCGCGGCGAACGCCGCCGAGGCGATCCACACGGCGAGCACCAGCCCGTGCGCCGCGTGCACGAGCACGACCCCGAGCACGGTGCCGTTGAGATTGAGCTCGTAGAACACGCGCGCGATGTTCACGTAGACCGGAAGGTTCGGCACCGCCTGCGGCAACAGGAAGATGAGCAGGATCAGCGTGCGCGCGGGCAGTCGCAGGCGCGCGAGCGCGTAACCGGCCGGCACCGCGACCGCGAGCGACATCATCACCGTCAGGCAGGCGATGCCGACGCTCGTCCACAGGGACGCCAGCGCGCTGCCGCGCGGCGCGAACACGCGCGCCCAGTAGGTGAGGCCGAACTCCTGCGGAAGCTTGTTGGGGAAATACCAGCGCTCGGCGAATCCCCACAGGACGAGATTCGCGAGCGGCCCGAAGATCGCGAACGCGAGCAGCGCGATCACGACGACGCGCGCGACGGTATCTCCCCAACGGATTCCCGGCCGGGCCGAAAGCGCGCTCACGAGCGCTCTGCCTTCCGCGCGGCTTCGCGCAGGTAGAACCACGCGCCGAGCGACGCCAGCGCCAGCGACATCAGGCACAGCGCGTTGGCGACCGCGTAGTCGCCGTGCGAATTGATCCGGTAGGCGATGTCGACGGTTAGCATCGTCGGCGAGTTCGGGTTGATCATCATCGGGACCGAGAGCACCGAGAGCATGGTCACGAACGAGAGCACGAGGCCGACCATCAGCGTGCGCCGCGCCTGCGGCAGCACGATCCCGAACAACACGCGCAGGCGGTTCGCGCCGAGGTTGCGCGCCGCCTCGATGTGCTGGCGGTCGATCGAGGCCATCGCGCCGGCGACGAGCAGCGTCACGAACGGCGCCTGCTTCCAGACGAACGCGATGACGATGCCGCGCCAGTCGAGCAGGCTCTGCGCCTGCAACGGGTCGATGAGCCCGCCGCCGATCAGCACATGGTTGAGGAGGCCGTTCTTCGCGAGGAACGTGCGCATCACCTGCGCGGTGACGATGAACGGGATGAACAGCGGCCAACGGTAGAGCCAGCGCAGGATCGCCAGCGTGCGCGGATGCTCGCCCAGCGTCAGGTAGCCTGCGATCGCGATCGCGACGACGCCGATTGTGATCGTCGACAGGACCACGATCGCGGCGGAGAACAGCAGGTCGTTCGAATAGAACTCGAAGGCCTTGGCGAAATGGTCGAGCGTGAAGCCGCCGTCCTTGCCCCGGAAGGCGAGGACGGCGGACATCGCCATCGGCCCGATGAAGAAGACCGCGACGATCGCCAGGGCCGGCGCCGCGAGCGCGAGGCCGGCCCAGGAACGATGATTCATCGCGAGCACGCGTTCGGCGACGGCGCCCGCGGGCGCCCCGACGCCGGGCCGGTGGCTATTTCAGCACGACCCGCTCGTACCCTTCGAGGATGTCGGTGAAGTATTCGGACAGCGGGAACGGGCGGCCGTAGCTCGCGAGCGACTCGGGCGAGATGTCGGTGAACAGCTTGTTCCAGCTCTTCTCGTCCATCTTCGCCTTCACGTGCTGCGCGTCGATGCCCGGATACCAGTTGAACTGCTTGACGATGCCTTCCGCTTGCACCTCGGGGCTCGCCGCGAAGTCGATGAACTTCTTCGCGAGCGCCGCGTTCGCCGCCTTCGCCGGCACGACGTAGTACATCGGCTGGCCTGGCAGGCCAGGCCGCGGCAGCTCGAGCTTGATCTGCGGCGGCATCTTGCCGTCGGCGACCCACGTGTAGAACATGTCGACCCACACCGGGCCCATCGAGATCTCGCCGCGGTTCAGCATGTCGAGCGTGCCCGCGTTGCCCGGCGTCATCACGACATACTGGTTGAAGTCCTTGAGGCTCGCGAGGGAGCGGTCGATCACCGCCTTCTTCGACGCGTCGTACGGGCCTTTTTCGAGCTGTTCGGCCATGCCGCTGTTCGCCGAAACCCAGCCCATCACGAAGCCCACGCCCGACATGCCGCCCTTGACGCCGTTGTAGCCGAATTGCTTCGGGTTCTTCTTCACCCATTCGGCGAGCTCGGCGTAGCTCGTCGGCGGTTGCTTGACGACGTCCGGGTTGTAGGCGAACGCGATCTGGCTGTGGAACATCGGGATCACATAGCCGTCGACGTTCTGGCCGAGCGCGTTCTTCGCCGAGTCGCGCGACACGAGCTTGCCGGCGGCGACCTCGTTGCGATAGGGCGCGAGCAGGTTTTCCTTCACCATCGTCGCGGCGCCGCGCTGGTGCACGACGGCGACGTCGGTGTCCCACGCGGCGGTCCCGGCCTTCTGCTGCGCCGAGAGCTTCTCGTAGATCTTCTGTGAGCCGGCGTCGCCGGGGCCGGTGCCGACCGCGCGCACCTTGACGCCGGGATTCAACTTCTCGAAGCGCGGGCCGAGGAAGTTGTTGACGTAGTCGACCATGTTCTGGTCGCCGGCGGTGACGACGTTGAGCGTCGTCTGCGCGGCCGCGGGGATCGCGGTGCCGAGCGCGCCGCCGACGGCGACGAGCGCGGTGAAGAGCGTGGTCCGGAACAAACGCATGATGGTTCTCCTCCAGGGTGTGATGGGCAATGCGCCGGCGTCGCGCTTCACGCGGCGGCCGGGAACACGAGCAAGGCTTCGGGCGGGACGAGGACGCGCACCGGCGCCATCTCGTCGCGGCGCTGCGGGTCCTCGACCCAGAAGTCGTCGCCACCGGCGTGGATCCGGTAGCGGTACTGGGTGCCGAGGTAGACGCGCTGCGCGATCGTGCCGTCGATCGCGAGCGTTCCGCGCTCGGCGTGGGTGCCCGGTGCGGCGATCCTCGCGTGGTCAGCGCGGAAATGCACGCGGGCACGCGCGCCGCCGTGCGCCGTCGACGGCGGCCAGGACCACGCGTCGCCGGCGCGCACGACGTCGATCGCGTTGTCGGCGCCCATGAAGCCGGCGACGAACGGGCTCACCGGGCGGTGGAACACCTCGTCGGGCGTGCCGAGCTGCGCGATCCGACCCGCGTCGATGACCGCGATGCGGTCGGCGAGCGTCAGCGCCTCCTCGCGATCGTGCGTCACGTAGATCGCCGTGATGCCGACGCGCTGCTGCAGCGCGCGAAGCTCGTGGCGGAGCTCGAGGCGCACGCGATAGTCGAGGTTCGACATCGGCTCGTCGAGCAGCAGCACCGACGGGTCGACGGCGAGCGCGCGGCCGAGCGCGACGCGCTGCTTCTGGCCGCCCGACAGCGCGGCGATCGACCGCTCACCATAGCCCTCGAGCTGCAGCAGCTTCAGCATCTCGCCCACGCGCTTCGCGATCGCGTCGCGCGACCGCCCGCGCATGCGCAACCCGTAGCCGATGTTGGCCGCGACGTTCATGTGCGGCCACAGCGCGTACGACTGGAACATCATCGCCGTCCCACGCGCTTCGGGCGGCAAGTGCGTGATGTCCCGGCCGTCGACGACGATGCGGCCCTCGTCGGGCATCACGAAGCCCGCGATCGAGCGAAGGAGCGTGGTCTTGCCGCAGCCCGAGCTTCCGAGCAGCGCGACGAGCTCGCCGCGCGCCACGGTCAGCGAGACGCGGTCGAGGACGCGCGTCGACCCGTACGACACGCTGACCGCGTCGGCGTGCAGGTACGGCGGGAACGAGCCGTCGGGGCGAGCAGGGGGCGGCGGGGTGGTCATCGGCGGCGAGGGTTCGCAGTGTGCGGCCCCGCGTGTGAACAGTCGATGATTCGCGCGTGACCGTTGCATGTCAAGCCGCGGCGCAACGCCGCGGCGCCGCTGGGGTTCTCCCGCTCGGTGTATGCTGATTGCAGGCGTAGGCGTACCGGCGCCCAGGGGGAAGAACTGAAACAGGAGAGTCGCGATGGGATTGATCGATTTCGTGAAGGAAGCGGGCGAGAAGCTGTTCGGCCATGGAACGGCGCAGGCGGCGATGGCGGGCGCGAAGGCCGACCCGGCCGACGCCGCCAAGTCCAAGCAGGCGAACGACGCCGCGGGTGACGCGATCGTCGCGTACATCAAGTCGCAGAACCTGTCGGCGACCGGGCTGACCGTCACGTTCGATGGCGCCTCGTCGACGGTGTCCGTATTCGGCGTGGCGCCCGACCAGGCGACGCGCGAAAAGATCGTGCTGTGCGCCGGGAACGTCTCGGGCGTTTCGACCGTCAAGGACATGATGACGGTCGACAAAAGCGCGCCGGCGGCGCAGTTCTACACGGTCAAGTCCGGCGACACGCTGTCGAAGATCAGCAAGGAGTACTACGGCGACGCGAACAAGTACATGAAGATCTTCGACGCCAACAAGCCGATGCTGTCGAACCCCGACAAGATCTACCCGGGGCAGAACCTGCGCATCCCGCCGGCGTGACCTTCCGGTTCGACCTCGCTGCCGCACGCCGGTCGCCCCGTGGGCCGGCAGGGCGGCGCGCTGGCCCGGGAGAAGGCGAGCAAGAAGAGGAAACCCCGATCGGTGATCCCGACGAGGACGACTGGGAGGGCGAGGACTGGGAGGAGGACGACGACGAGCCGATCCATGCGGCTCCGCGCCCGCCCAAGGGACCGGGCGACGTGGATGACGACGAGCTTCCGATGGGCGACCCGCCCGACGACGACCCGACCGACGATCCGGACGACGAGGACGAGGGCGAGGAAGACGACGAGCCGCTGCACGGCGCGCGGTCGACGCAGCGGAAAGCAGGCGGTCGGCGGTCGGCGGTGCGCGATGAACGGATCAGGGTGATCGCGCGCGGATCCGCGGTCGAATCGGGAATCTAATCTCCGAACGCCGAACGCCGAACGCCGAACGCCGAACGCCGAACGCCGAACGCCGAAC
>JBDTNO010000039.1:0-19233 GCA_039933715.1 Betaproteobacteria bacterium | reverse complement strand
CCGAGGTCGCCGGCCCCCTTTGGGGGAGGTGCGCGCAGCGCGCTCCGGGGGGATCACGGCGACCGACGGGCCGTCCCGAGGTCGCCGGCCCCCTTTGGGGGAGGTGCGCGCAGCGCGCTCCGGGGGGATCCACATCACACCTGCGCCGGTATGAACCGCAGCGACACGCCGTTGTTGCACCAGCGCTGGCCGGTGGGACGCGGACCGTCGTCGAAGACGTGGCCGTGATGGCCACCGCACTTCGCGCAGTGGTACTCGATGCGCGGATAGAGGATCTTGTGGTCGGTCGAGGTCTCGAACGCGCCCGGGATCGTCGTGAAGAACGACGGCCAGCCGGTGCCGCTGTCGAACTTCATCGCGGAACTGAACACCGGCCACGCGCATCCGGCGCACACGAACACGCCCTTGCGCTTCTCCTTGTCGAGCGGGCTCGAGAACGGCCGCTCGGTGCCTTCCTCGCGCAGCACGTTGTAGGAGGTCGCCGGCAGCCGCTTGCGCCATTCGTCCGGGCTGAGCTTCACCGGCGTCACGTCGGCGGGGACGTCGGCGTTCTTCGCGAGCAGCGAGCGCCATCCGCTGCGGAGTTCCTCGACCTGCGGCGACGTTCCGCCCGAAGGCACCGGCCCGGCGGCGCTCGCCGAGCGGAGGAACGGCAGCGTGGTCAGAAAAGCGAGTAGCGAGCGGCGTTCCATCGAATCCTCCGTGAATCGGACCTGCTGAACCACGGACACCGGGAATCGACCCCGGGTTCCCGTCTCCAGCGTCCTGCCGGTCAGTCGCCGGCGCGCGGCGCACCTTACAGGCCTCAGAGCGTGAGCGGCGCTCCATAGCCGGTCAGCTCGAGGTAGCCGCGTCCCGCGGGCTTTCCACCGACGTTCGCGCGCACCGCGCCTTCCCAGTAGACGATGCCGACGCTGCCGCGCGCGTCGAGCTCCTGGTCGTCCATCATCGGCGCCAGGGCGACCACGAGGTCGCCCGCGCGCACTTCGAAGGTTACCGGATACGCGATGCCGGTGCGCGGCGAGCGCCAGACGCGCCCCGGCGTGAACACGACTTCACCGGGATCGAACCTGCGCGAGCGGCCGTCGGCCCCGCGCAAGCTTCCGCCCGCCCAGAACGTTCCGCCCGCGCGCGCGCATCCGGAACGCCATCAGCGCGCGACCGTCGTCGAAGTTGACCCCGGTCCAATCCCACCCGGCCGCCCCGGGCGCGAGATACGCGCTCGACCATTCGTGGTCGAGCCACGCGGTGCCGGTCACGCGCAGCGTACGTCCGCCGATCGTGATCGAGCCGCTGGTCGCGAGATGCGGCACGCTGTAGTAGCCGCTCGCCTGGCCGGCCTCCGGGCCCTTGCGCGACACGCCGCGCTCGCCTTGCAGAATGGCGGGCTGCGTCGCCGCGAATGCGAGATCGAGCGTGAATTCGCGCGCGTCGATGCGGGCCCGGTACGTGTCGCGCTCGAGGCGCAGCGACCACCCGTCGAGCGCCACGTCGGTCGTCGCGGTCGACGCCGCGGCAAGGCCCAGTCCGGCGCGCGCGGCGCGCTGGTCGTGCACGAGGCGGCTGTTCGCCGGGTCGGCGATCGCCGCGTGCGCGAACAGGAGCTCGCGTGGCGCGAACGCGCTCGACGAGGATTCGGCGATGCCCGGACGCGAACGGAAGAACGTGACCTGCACGCCGCGCTCGACCCCGGCGTCGTCGCGCGTCCAGCCGGTGACGTACCACCATTCGGTGCGAAAGCCCGGATGGCTGCCGAGATCGCGTGGAAGCTCGACCGACATGCCGGGCCCGATCGCAGGGTAGTCGACGTCGGCACGCGACGGGCGGGGCAACGCCGCGAGCGACAGCGCGGCCAGCACGCGCCTTCGCGCGACGATCACCAATCCTCCCGCACCGCGGCGACCGTGTCGCCCGCGGTCGCGCGCCTTGCGCTCGCCAGCGCGGTGAGCGTCGCGAGCGCGAGCAGCGCCAGCGAGAAGGCGGCGAGCTGCGCCCACGGCACGTGCAGGTCCATGCTCCAGCGGAACGACTGGCGATTGACGACATGCACGAGGACGAGGCTGATCGCGCCCCCGAGCACCAGCCCGACGACGAGCCCGACCGAGCTCACCATCGCTCCTTCGGCCGCGAGCATCGCGCCGATCTGCCGCCGCGTCATGCCGAGATGGCGCAGCACGCCGAACTCGCGCCGCCGCGCGAGGGCCAGCGCGCCGAACGACGCGGACAGCCCGACGAGCCCGATCGCGATCGCCACCGCCTCCAGCGCGTAGGTGACGGCGAACGTGCGGTCGAACACGGCGAGCGATACGGCGCGGATCTCGCCTGGCGTCGCGAACGTCAGGCGGTCCTTGCCGAAGCGCGCGTCGACCGCCGCGCGGACCGCATCCGCGCTCGCGCCCGGCGCAAGCCACAGCGCCGCGTCGTTGACACGATCGTCGCCGGTGAGACGCACGTAGGCGTCGCGCGCGATGATCACCGCGCCGGTCTGCCGCGCGTAGTCGCGCCACAGGCCCGCCACTGTGAACGCGATCGGGCGTCCTCCGATCGGCAGCAGAATCGTCGCGCCGGGCGACGCTCGAAAGCGGTCCGCATACGCTTCGCTGACCCACGCAGCGGGAGGCTGCCCCGCGGCGACGCTCACCGGATCGCCGATGAGCGCGATGCGGTCGGCGGCGTTGGCGCGGTCGAGATCGCGCGCGAGCAGCGCGACACCGGGCTCGTCGTCGCGCACGGTGATACGCAGAACGCGCATGAACTCGGCCTGCCGGACGCCGGGCAGCGACGCGATCGCGCGCCGCTCGTCCGGGTCGAGCCAGCCGCTGCTCGACGCGCCGCCCGCGCGCAGGTAGACGTCCGCGGGCAGCATGCGGTCGAGCCACGCCGCGAGCGAATCGCGAAACGACGCGACCATGATAGCCATCGAGACGGCGAGCGCGACCGCTGCGACGATCGCGGCGAGGCTCACCGTCGCCTGGCCGGGCGCCGCGCGCAGGCTGTCGAGCGCGAGCGCCACGCCGGGCCTTCGCGGCCGCGGCATGCGAACCAGCAGCGCGCGCGCGAGCCGGGGCATCAGGAGCAGCGTGCCGACCAGCATCGACGCGATCGCGCCGTAGCCGAAGACCGGCAATCCGCCGACCGGCGGCAGCGCGACGATCGCCAGTGCGGCGACGAGGCACGCGATGCCGGGGCGCGACGACGCCATGCCGCGGAACGCGCTTTCGTCGTCCCCCGCCTTGATCGCGGCCGCGGGCGACGCGCGGGCGGCCTCGAGCGCGGGCAGCCAGGCCCCGGCGATGGCTGCGAGCACGCCGAGCGTCGCGAACAGCGCGGCCGACGTCGGCGAGAACGCGAGCGCCGGCGCCTCTCCGCGGAAATAGCCGGCGCCGAGGTCCGCGCCGAAGACACGCAGCACGAGCGACGCCAGCACGTGGCCGGCGGCGATACCGAGCGTCGCGCCAGCCACACCGAGGGCCGCGCCTTCCGCGAGGAGCAAGGCGATCAGTTGGCGGCGCGTGAGCCCCAGCGTCCGCAGCAGCGCGAATTGCGCGCGACGGCGCACGACCGCGAGCGCCTGCGTCGAAAACACGAGCAGGCTTCCGGTGAAAAGCGCCACGAGCGCGAGCACGTCGAGGTTGACGCGATAAGCTCGCGTCATCCGCGAAGCCATCGCCGCGGTCTCGTCCGGACGCGCGACGACCACGCCGGCGGGGAGCAACGTCGCGATCGAGGCGCGCACCGTTTCGGCGTCGGCGCCCGGCGTGAGGCGCACGTCGATGCGCGACACGCGCCCCAGACGGCCGAAGCGCTCCTGCGCGGCGGCGATGTCGACGACGCCGACGCGGCGTCCTGCCGGCGCGTCGAGCGTTCCGGCGATCACGAATGTCGCCAGGCCGGTTCCCGCCTGCACGTCGAGCGTGTCGCCGACGGCGCGGCCGAGCGACGCGAGCGCGGCCGGCGACAGGAACGCGCGATCGCCGCGAAGGAGGTCGAGCGCGGTCGCGCCGCGACCGACCAACGACGGCGTGACCGACGCCGCCCGGAACGCGTCGACGCCGAGGATCTGCAGCGTGTCGTCGTGGGACGGCAGGCGGGCATCGACCTCGACGATCGGCGACGCCGCGGCGATCGCCGGCATGCGCGCGATTCGGACGAAGACGCCTTCATCGAACCCGTCGGCCGGGCCGCGCACGACGAGATCCGCCGCGCCGGACAGCGTCGCGACCCCCTGCGTGAATTCGGCGATCGCCGCGCGATTGACCGTCCCGATCGCATAGCCGAGTGCGACGCCGAGCGCGATCGACAGCGTCGCGACGAGCGTGCGCCCGCGGTTCGCGCCGAACGCGCCGCGCAGCACCGCGCGTGCGACGGCGAGCGTCGTCATGCCGGCGGCGCCGGGACGAGCCCGTCGGCGCGAAGCTCGAGCACGCGATCGGCCACCGCGGCCGCGGCACGCGAATGGGTGACGAGTACGACCGTCGCCTCGTGCCGCTTGACCGTGTCGCGCAGCAGCGCGACGATCGACGCGGCGGTGCGCGGATCGAGGTTGCCGGTCGGCTCGTCGGCGAGCACGACGGCCGGTGCGTGCACGAGCGCGCGCGCGATCGCGACCCGCTGCAGCTCGCCACCGGACAGCTCGCGCGGACGGTTCGCCGCGCGGTCGCCCAGCCCGACGGCATCGAGCAACGCCGCGACGCGCGGGTCGCCCTCCGCGTTCGAGACGCCGTTCAGCGCGAGCGGAAGCGCGACGTTCTGCGCGACCGTGAGGTAGGGCAGCACGTGGAACGCCTGGAACACGAAGCCCACGCGCTCGCGGCGAAAGCGCGTGCGGCCGTCGTCGTCGAGCGCCGACAACGCGACGCCGTCGACGACGACGCTCCCGGCGTCCGGGACGTCGAGGCCGGCGATCAGGTTGAGCAGCGTCGACTTGCCCGAGCCCGACTCGCCGAGGATCGCGACGAACTCGCCGTGCGCGACGTGGAGGTCGAGACCGGCGAAGAGCGGGCGCGGCGGCGGTCCGGGAAACGTGCGCGAGAGGCCTGCGAGACGAATCATGCGTGCGGGAAGCGTATCGGCTCGAGGCGCGCCGCGCAAACGCGTGGCTCGCGGTGTCGCTGCCGAGGCGAGGCGTAGACTGCCCCGCCATCATGAATGGTTTCGCGCGTCGCGTCGTGCAGGGCTTCGCGTTCGGCCTCGGCTTTTCCGCCGCGGCGGCGATCGCATGGTTCGCCGTGCAGGAGATGGGCGGCCTCGCGCGGGAAATCGGCGGCACGGTCTCGACCGCGGCCCCGGCCGGTCCGACGCTCCAGTCGTTCGCGCCCGGACCGGTGGCCAAGGTGCGGGTCGTCGAGCAGCGTGTCGAGCGCCGGCATGGAGACGCCGTCGTGTTCGGCGTGCTGCGCAACGAGGCGGAAACGACCGTTCGCTCGGTGCGCGTCGAGGCCGCGTTCTACGACGGCGCCGGCAAGCTCGTCGACCTGTGCGGCTGGTACATCGCCCCCTCGCTCGCGGGAGGCGAGGACAAGCCGTTCAAGGTCGCGTGCGGCGGGACGCCCGAACGCCCGTCGCCGGACAGCGCGTCGGTGAGGGTGCGCATCGTCGAGGCGTACTGACGCTGACGACCGGCGATTGGCGATCGAGGCCCCGCGCTAAAGCATGACGCGCGCGAGCCCCGCGAGCGCGCCGGCGACGACGGCGGGAATCACGCCGATCCGCGCGCGGAACAGGAGCAGCAGCGCGGCGGCGAAAATCGCCACCGCCCATGCGTCGATGCCCTGGAGCGGCTGCGAGGCCGCGAACCCCGACGGCCAGAACACGTGCACGCCGAAAAACACGGCGAGGCTCGCGATCACGCCGACGACCGCCGCGGTGATGCCCGCGAGCGGCGCGGTGACGCGCGCGTCGCCGTGCGTCGATTCGACCAGCGGCCCGCCGGCGAGGATGAACAGGAACGACGGCAGGAACGTGAAGAACGTCGCGAGCGACGCGCCGACGACGCCCGCCATCGCGAGGCGTTCGGGGCCGAGCGCAGCCTGCGTCCACGATCCGACGAAGCCGACGAACGCGACGACCATGATCAGCGGACCCGGCGTCGTCTCGCCGAGCGCCAGCCCGTCGATCATCTGCGCCGCGGTGAGCCAGCCGTGGTCGACGACCGCGCTTTGCACGAGGTAGGGCAGGACCGCGTAGGCGCCGCCGAACGTGACGAGCGCGGCTTTCGTGAACAGCCACGCCATCGCCGCATGGGTGCCGTCCGCGCCAGCCAGCAGGATCGTGGCCGCCATCGCCACCGCCCAGATCGCGACGAAGGCGGCGGCGACGACGGCGAGGCGGCGACGCGACCAGCGCGCGTGGTCCGGTGTCGGCGTGTCGTCGTCGATCACCGCCGCCGCGCGCGCCTGTCCGCCGGTAGCGTGCGGGGCGACCGGCGACATCGATCCGGGTGCGAGCCGCGCGGCGATGATCCCGGCCAGCGCGGCGGCGATGACGATCGCCGGAAACGGGACGCCGAACGCCTGCAGCGCGACGAACGCAGCGAAGGCGATCGACCACGACCACGGATGGCGCAGCGTGCGCCGGCCGATGCGCCACGCCGCGTGCAGCACGATGGCGACGACGACCGGCTTGACGCCGTTGAGCGCGGCGGCGATCGCGGGCACCTCGCCCCAGCGCAGGTAGATCCACGAGAGCGCGATCAGGATCCCGAGCGACGGCAGCACGAACAGCGTGCCGGCGACGATGCCGCCCCAGGTGCGATGCATGAGCCAACCGAGGTAGGTGGCGAGTTGCGTCGCCTCGGGCCCTGGGAGCAGCATGCAGAAGTTGAGCGCGTGCAGGAAGCGCCGCTCGGAGATCCATCGGCGCTCCTCGACGAGCTCGCGATGCATGATCGCGATTTGCCCGGCGGGCCCGCCGAAGCTGATGAAGCCGAGCCGCAGCCAGAAGCGGAACGCCTCCGCGCGCGTCGGCGTGCGCGGCGCGGCCTGCGGGGCCGCGTCGCGTCCCGTCACGCGGGCACCCGCCGCGCCGGCGGCGTCACCCTCAGCGCATCGGGGTTCCAGCCGTGCGCCTCGCCGCTCGCCTCGCGGCACCACGCGTAGAGCGCGTCGTACACCAGCAGGCCGAAGCGCAGCATCGCGAGGTCGTCGGCGATCATCCTCGACAATCCCAGCGACACCGCGAGAAGACCGGGCGCCTCGGGCGCGAGGCCGGGAGACGCAGTGTCCGCGCCGCGCACGATCGTGGCGAGCCGGTCGAGCGCCGGATCGTCGAGGCCATGCCGCTCGATGAACGCGTCGAAGCTGCAGCGCTCGCCACGGTGCGTGTATGCGACGTCGGGCACGTCGTAGGGCGTCGCGCCGTTCGCCGCGGCGAACGCGCGCACGTCGGCGTTGGGGACGTAGTGGAACATCGCGGAAGGATCGACGAAGCGCCGCACCAGCCACGGGCATGCGATGCGGTCGATCTTCGGCCGCTCGCGCGTCACCCAGTGCGTCGGCTCGCGCCAGGGAACCGTGGCGCCGCCTTCGCTGCGCCACCGCGCGTGGCCGCCGTCGAGCGAGCGTGCGTCGTAGCCGTGCGAGGCCAGGAGCTTCGCGGCGTCCTGGCTGACCTCGTGGCCGTGCACGCACACGGCGATCACAGGCCGCCACGGCTCCAGCGTGCCGGCGAGCGTGCCGACGTCCTCGGGCGGACAGCGCACGGCACCCGGGATCAGCGTGGGGTCGCTCTCGAAGGCGGCGGTGCGCCGCACGTCGAGCACCTGCGGGGAAGGAAACGCCGCGCGCAGCGCGCGGAAATCGTCGAGGGAGATCGGAACGTGGGACGAGCGGGGGGGATGGATCGCATCCATGGCGCCTCCAGTTCGGGCGTTGGCCCGTGACGTCGGCGCAGAGCTTGGACGACCAGCTCGTCGATGCGGCGGGGCGTCTGCGGTATGCCCCTGGCTGAGGATTCTAACCCCGGCCCGACGATCAGATCAATCCTTCGAGCGGCTGCACGTCGACGGACGCGCCGGCCTCGACGTTCCCGGTGTCGGGGCCGAGCACGATGAAGCAATTCGCCTGCGACATCGACGAAAGGATGCCCGACCCCTGGTCGCCGGTCGTGCGCACGACCCAGTTCCCGCTTTCCGCGTGCGCGAGGATGCCGCGCTGGAATTCGGTGCGCCCCGGGGCCTTGCGGATCGGCGCGGAAAGCGTCGCCTTGAACGTCGGCAACGGGTCGACCTCGGTGCGCCCTTGCAGGACGAGCAGCGCATCGCGCACGAACTGGTAGAACGTCACCATCACGCTGACCGGATTGCCGGGCAGGCCGAAGAAATGCGCATCGCCGATGCGGCCGTAGGCGAGCGGGCGCCCCGGCTTCATCGCGATCTTCCAGAACACGACCTCGCCCAGGCGGTCCATCAGCTGCTTTACGTAGTCGGCCTCGCCGACCGACACGCCGCCGGACGTGATGACGACGTCCGCGCAAGCGGCCGCGTCGCGGAACGCGCGCTCGAGCGTTTCGGGGACGTCGGCGACGACGCCGAGGTCGATCGCCTCGCAGCCGAGGCGCGCGAGCATCGCGCCGATCGTGTAGCGGTTGCTGTCGTAGATCTGGCCGGTCGAAAGCGGCGAACCGATCGACACGAGTTCGTCGCCGGTCGAGAAGAACGCCACGACGAGGCGCCGGTAGACCGGCACCTCGTTGATGCCGAGCGAGGCGAGCATGCCGATCTCGGCGGGCCGCATCGGCTGGCCCTTGCGGAACACGATGCCGCCGGCCTTGAGGTCCTCGCCGGCGAAGCGCCGGTTCTGGCCGACCCTGGTGACCGCGCCCGCGGCGACGACGACGCGCCCGTCGCGTTCCTCGGCGCGCTCCTGCATGACGACGGTGTCGGCGCCGGCGGGCATCACCCCGCCGGTGAAGATGCGCACCGCCTGTCCGGCCGCGACGCCGCCCTCGCTGGGACGGCCGGCGAACGACTCGCCGACGCGCACGAGCGTCGTGGACGCGGAGGGCGCGAGATCGGCGAAGCGCACCGCCCAGCCGTCCATCGCCGAGTTGTCGTGGCCGGGCACGTCGATCGGCGAAACGACGTCAACGGCGAGCGTGCGGCCGAGCGCCTGGCGGATGTGGACCCTCTCGACCGTCGTCACCGGATCGAGGTAGTCGCGGATGAGGCGCCGCGCCCGGTCGACCGGCATCGAGTTCGGATCGTAGTCGTCCGCGCACGAAGCTTCGCGCAGTGTCATCGGGGCGTTCATCGGGATTTCTTCCTGGAGCGGAAACGCGATTTTAGGCGCAACGCCGGCGCTTCGAGCGCGTGCCACGAAATCGCCGCGACGACCAGCGTGATCGCGAAGGCGGCGACGAACAGCAAGGGCGGTGCGATGCCGGGATCCGCGCGCACGATCGTCTGCTGGATCGGGAACGCGTAGACGTAGAGGCCGTACGAATAGTCGGGCGCGCGCGCGATCCCGCGCAGGCGCAGCGCCGGGTGGTAGCCGGCGACGAGCACCGCGTACGCGAGCAGTAGCGCGAAGAGCGGCCCGTCGCGCGCGAGGCCGTGCGCATCGGTGAGGGGCAGCGCGATCGCAAGCGCCGCTCCCGGCAGCGACAGCGGGATGTAGCGTTGCCAGACGCAGGCCAGCGAGCCGAGGAGGAACAGGAGCGCGGCGAGACGCGTGCCGCGCGTGTTCGGATCCAGCGGAACGGCGTCGGGCCATGCGAGCGCGGCGATCACGAGGACGAGCGCCGCGGCCAGCCATGCGCGGGGCCGCGCGAGCAGTCCCGCGACGCCCGCCAGCGCCAGGGCGACGTAGAGCCGCAGCTCGACCGGCAGCGTCCACAACGAGCCGTTCGCCGCGCGAGGGAACGGATTGTCGGGGAACACGCCCGGCAGCCGGTCCACGACGTCGATGCCCGACGCCGTGCGCACGAAGTAGCGCCACGTCGTCGGCGACGCGAGGTATTCGCTCCAGGCGAGCGTGCTCGACGCGCCGGCGACGACGATCGTGAAGACGGTCGCCGCGACGAGGGCCGGATAGATGCGAAGCACGCGCGATGCGGCGTACGGCACGAGCGCCGGATTCCGCAGCCAGCTCTGCGTGACGAGGAAGCCGGAGAGCACGAAGAACACCTCGACGCCGAGCGCGCCGAGGTTCATCGGCGCGAGCGCCGCGTACAGCGGCTCGTCGCCCCATCGGCCGGTCAGCGCATAGCAATGGAACAGGATCACCATCGCCGCCGCGACGAACCGGATCGCGAGCACGTTGTTGGCACGGCCCGCGGTCTCCCGGGCGAGAAGCGGCGCGTCGAGCCAGCGCGCGGTGCGATCGGGAGACGGCGGGATCGAGACCATCAGCGGAGCGTGGAGAGCGGGGTCGGTGATGACGTTCTCGCTGCGTCGCCATCGATCAGGGCATCGCGACGAGCGTCGGGTCCGACCCTACTCTCCCGCGGCAGCGAGCTCGTCGCGCGTGTTGATGTTGCGAAAGGCGTCCGCCTCGTCGTCGAACGCGACCTCGACGACGTCGAGCGTCGCGTACCACGCATCGATCTTGCGTCCGCCGGCCGCGAGGAACGCCTCGAGATGCGGGCGGACGTCGCTCCGCACGAGCGCGAACACCGGATGCGGCTGGTCGAACGTGCGCGCGACCGCGAGCTGCGCGTCGCGGCTCGCGATGCCGGCCGCGAGCCGCGCGACGAGGTCGAGCGGCAGGAACGGCGAATCGCAGGGCACGGTGATCGCGTAGCGGCTCGAAACCGCGGCAAGGCCCGCGTGAAGTCCGGCGAGCGGCCCGGCGAATCCGCCCACCGCATCGGGCACGACGCGATGGCCGAACGCCGCATAGTCGGCGGCATTCTGGTTGGCGTTGACGACGATCTCGCCGACCTGAGGCGCGAGACGCGCGAGCACCGCGGCGACCATCGGAGCGCCGCGAAACGCGACGAGGCCCTTGTCGACGCCGCCCATCCGTCGTCCCTGGCCGCCCGCGAGCACGATGCCGGCGACATCGCCGCGGGCGATCGCGGGAGGCGATGCGCGCGGATGCTCGGGCGGATGCGGCGATGGGTGCGAAGCGCTCATGCGGGCGGCGCGGCGAGCGGCGGCAACCACGCCGCGCGCTCGTCCCAGAAGGCGTGTCCGGTCGGCGCGCGATCGACCGGCTCGATGAACGCGGCGAGCGCGACGTGCGTCTCGCCCGGCCACTGTTCGGATGCGTAGAAGAGCTTGGTTCCGCACTCGCCGCAGAAGAGACGGCGCGTGCCGGGGGACGATTCGTGCACGGCCAGCGCGTCCCGGCCCTCGAGCACGTCGACTTGCGTCGACGGGAATCCCGCCCAGGTCACGAACGCGGCGCCGTGCGCGCGCCGGCAGCTCGCGCAATGGCAGTGCGCGACGAAGCGGGACGGAAAGCGCGCGACGAAACGGACGGCGCCGCAGTGGCAGCTGCCGTGCGCTTCGGCGGCGCTCACGGGCGAAAGCGCTCCGCGCCGGTGAACAGCAGGAAATGGCGATTCGTCGCGCGGCCGATCATCGTCATGCCGACCTTGGTCGCGATCTCGTGCCCCATCTGCGTCAGGCCCGAGCGCGACACCAGGAACGGAATCCCCATCTGCGCGCACTTGATCACCATCTCCGAAGTGAGCCGGCCGGTCGTGTAGAAGATCTTGTCGCCGCCCTCGTGCGCGTCGAGCCACATGCGGCCGGCGATCGCGTCGACCGCGTTGTGCCGGCCGACGTCCTCGACGAACATCAGGATCTCGGCGCGGTCGCCGTCGTTCTGCGCGAGCGCGCAGCCGTGCACCGCGCCCGCCTGCTTGTAGATCGTCTCGTGGACCCGCACGCGGTCGAGGAGGTCGTAGAGCGCCGCGCGCGTGAGCGTCGCCCCCGGGGGCAACATCACGCGGTCGATCTCGTTCATCAGGTCGCCGAAAACCGTGCCCTGCCCGCATCCGGTCGTCTTGGTCCGCTTCGCGGTCTTTTTCGCGAGGTCCTTGAGGCCCGCTCGCGTCTTCACGACCACCGATCCCGTTTCCCAGTCGACCTGCACGGCGACGATCTCGTCGAGACGCTCGACCAGCCGCTGGTTGCGCAGGTAGCCGATCGCCAGCGCTTCGGGGGCCGCGCCGAGCGTCATGATCGTCAGGAGCTCCTGCTTGTCGACGTACAGCGTCAGCGGATGCTCGCCCGCGATCGGCACCGTGCGCGCCTCGCCGTGCTCGTCGGTCGCGACGACGTCGAACGTCGCCGGCCGCGCGGCGTCCGTGAGCAGAGGCCGGTAGTGCGCCGGGAGCGACGGTGGCGGCGGGCGTGTTTCGCTTTTCAGCATGGTTCAGAGATCGGATGTCAAAGGCCGGATGCCGGGAAGCGTGGGCCGGAAGCTCCCCAAATCCGTGGCGTGCCGGACATCCGCCATCCGGCTAGCCGCCGATATACGACATCTCGACCTTGGGCTCCCGCGCGGTGGCCGCGGTGCGCAACTCCGAGTAGCGGTCGGCGCGGCGGCGCCAGACCGCGTCGATCGCGCCGGCGAGCCGCGCATCGTCCGCGCCGCCGCGCACGAGCGCGCGAAGGTCGTGGCCGGCGGTCGCGAACAGGCACGTGTAGAGCTTGCCGTCGGTCGACAGGCGCATGCGCGTGCAATCGCGGCAGAACGCGCGCGTCACCGACGCGATCACGCCGATCTCGCCCGCTCCGTCGCGGTAGCGCCAGCGCTCCGCGACCTCGCCTTCGTAATTCGCGCCGATCGGCTCGATCGGGAACGCGCGCGCGACGCGATCGAGAATCTCGCTCGCCGGTACGACGTCGTCCATGCGCCAGCCGTTGGTGGCGCCGACGTCCATGTACTCGATGAAGCGCACGACGTGACCGCTGCCGCGGAAATGCCGCGCGAGATCCTCGATCGCGTGCTCGTTGACGCCGCGCTTGACGACCGCGTTGATCTTGATCGGCGCGAGCCCGGCACGGGCGGCGGCGTCGATGCCTTCGAGCACCCGCGCGACCGGCGTGTCGGTGTCGCCCATCGCGCGGAAGGTCGCTTCGTCGAGCGCGTCGAGGCTCACGGTCACGCGCTTCAAGCCCGCGTCGGCCAGCGCCTGCGCCTTCCGGGCGAGCAGCGCGCCATTGGTCGTGAGCGTGAGGTCGACCGGCAGCGGCGCCAGCATCGCCACCAGCCGCTCGAGGTTCCTGCGCAGCAGCGGCTCGCCGCCGGTCAAACGGATCTTTTCGACGCCGAGGCCCGAGAACGCGCCGGCGACGCGCGCGATCTCCTCGAACGTGAGCAGCGCGTCGTGCGGCAGGAACGGATAGTCGCGGCCGAACACGTCGCGCGGCATGCAGTAGACGCAGCGGAAGTTGCAGCGGTCGGTGACCGAGATGCGCAGGTCGTGCATGCGCCGGCCGAGCGTGTCGATCGGCGGACCGTTCGCCACGGTCGCGCCGATCCCCGGCGCGAGGGCGTCCGCGCCCGCGGGATCGCGGGACGTGCGCAGATCGGCGATCGGAAACACGCGGGACATGGTCGCTCGTTCAGGCTCTTGCACGGGCCGTCGATGGTAGCAGACGACGCGAGGCGTATGATCGGCGGCACCTTCGCGCGAGTTGCAGCGCGGATCGTGAAAACCCATGCGTGCCACGAGGATTCCCGTTGTCGTCGAATTCGAGCGCGTCGCGGTGGCGAGCCGCTGGGCGGACTCGCGCTGGCAGCTGTCGCGCGTCGCGCTCGTCGACGGCGATCCCGACGCCGCCGACGAGGCGGCCTTCGAGCGCATCGACGCCGCGGGTGCGCTCGAGCGCTGGCGCTTCCCGGGGCAGCTGACCGAAATGCATCCGACCGAAGGCGAGGGATACTTCCTCAACGTGACCGCGCCCGATCCGCGCGCGTTCGTGATGTGGCGCATGCGCGAGGACGGCTCGCCGCCGGTCGTCCCGGTCGTCGTCACGCTGTCGTACAACCAGGCCGCGCGGATGATGGACGGCGGCGAGCAGGTCGACTCGGTGCCGCTCGACCCGCCGATCCGCGCGATGCTGGAGCCGTACGTCGCCGCGCACTACAAGCCCGAGGTGCGGCGCAAGCACCGGCGCAACGACCCGTTCGCGAACGGCGACGCGCCCCCGCGCCGCGGCGATGGCGGCCCCCGTTCCTGAGGCGGCAACGATGGCGGACCCCGGCGAACGCGAGCGCTTCACGCTCAGGCGCTGGTCGCAGCGGAAGCTCGCGGCCGCGCGCGAGCCGACGGCGCCGCCGGAGTCTCCGCCGCCCGCCGCCGTGGCCGTCGCGCCGGGATCCGCCGCGACGGCGCCGAAGCCCGGCGACCCCCCCGCACAGCCCGCGCTGCCGCCGGTCGAGTCGCTCACGTTCGACGCGGACTTCAGCGCGTTCATGAAGCCCGAGGTCGATCCGTCGCTCCAGCGCGCCGCGCTGAAGAAGCTCTTCACCGACCCGCGCTTCAACGTGATGGACGGGCTCGACGTCTACATCGACGACTACTCGAAGCCCGACCCGATCGACGCGGAGACGGTGCGCGGGCTCGTGCAGGCGCGCTACATCTTCGATCCGCCGAAGACGCGCGTGAACGCGCAAGGGGAAGTCGAGGACGTTCCGCCCGAGGAAGAGGACGAGAAGGCCGCGGCAGAGGCCGACGCATCGGCAGTCCCGTCCGATCCGCCGCCCGGGAACGCGCCGGCCCTCGACGACATTCAATCCGCGTCCACGGCCGGCATCGCGATGCCGGAAGCGCCCGAAGCGGCGCCGGCCGAACCGACATCCATCCCCGGCAACCCGCGATGAGCGTCCCCGACCGAGCGCTCTTCCTCTGCTCGTGCAACGGCACGCAGCCGCTCGATGCGACGGCCATCGGCCGTGCGCTCGGCCTCCCGTCGACGCCGCCCGTCGCGACGATGCTGTGCCAGAAGGAGATGGGCGCGTTCTCGGCCAGCGCCCAAGGCGACGTGCTCGTGGCGTGCACGCAGGAGGCGCGGCTCTTCGAGGAGATGGCCGAGGAGGGCGCGCGCACGCAGACGATCCGCTTCGTCAACCTGCGCGAGAGCGGCGGCTGGTCGCCCGAGGCGCGCGGCGCGACGCCCAAGCTGGCCGCGCTGATCGCCGCGGCGTCGCTCCCCGAGCCGGCGCCGGTGACTGAAGTCGACTATGCGTCGAACGGGCAGCTGCTGATCGTCGGCCCGCTCGACGCCGCGCTCGGTTGGGCGAAAGTGCTGTCGGGGCAACTCGCCGTCACCGTGCTCGCCACCGGGCGCGCTGCGGGCGCGTCGCTGCCAGCCGAGCGCACGTTCCCGATCGCGAGCGGTTCGCTTTCCTCGCTCGACGGCTGGCTCGGCGCGTTCGAGGCGAAGTGGTCGCAGGAAAACCCGATCGACCTCGACCTTTGCACGCGCTGCCATGCGTGCGTGCGCGCCTGCCCCGAGGATGCGATCGACGAGAGCTACCAGATCGACCTCGACCGCTGCCGCGACCATCGCGACTGCGTCGTCGCGTGCGGCGCGGTCGGCGCGATCGATTTCGCGCGCACCGAGCGAGCGCGCGGCGGTACGTTCGACCTCGTTCTCGACCTGTCGGCGGCACCGTGGTTCCGGATGCACCAACCGCCGCAGGGCTACCTCGCGCCCGGCGCCGACGTCGTCGCCCAGGCGAAAGCGGTCGCCGAGATCGCGACGATGACGGGCGCGTTCGTCAAGCCGAAGTACTTCGCGTACAAGGCGTCGATCTGCGCGCACTCGCGTTCGCGCAAGACCGGGTGCACCGCGTGCATCGACGTCTGCTCGACGGCGGCGATCCGCCCGGACGGCGACGGCGTGAAAGTCGAGCCGCATCTGTGCATGGGCTGCGGCGCGTGCGCGACCGTCTGCCCGTCGGGCGCGATGACGTTCCAGTACCCGGCGATGACCGACCAGGGCGCGCGCGTGCGCACGCTCCTTTCGACGTACGAGCGCGCCGGCGGCCGCGACGCGACGATCCTCGTGCATGGCCTGGATGCCCGCGAGACGATCGCGCGTATCGCCCGGCGCGGGCGCGGCCTTCCCGCGCGCGTCATCCCGCTCGAAGTGCATCACGCGGCCTCGACCGGGCTCGACCTGTGGATGGCGGCTCTCGCCTGGGGCGCGTCCGGCGTCGACGTGATGCTCACCGGCGACGAGGCGCCGCAATACCGCGACGCGCTCGCGTTCGAGATGCGGCTCGGCAACGCGATCGCCGAGGCCCTCGGCTACCAGGGCGAGCATTTCCGGGTCGTCGACGCCGCCGACCCGATGCAGGCCGAGCGTGTTCTGTGGAGCGCGGCCCCGGCGCTCGCCGTGCGTATGGCGGCCACGTTCGCGGCCACGCCGGAGAAGCGAACGACGCTCGCGCTGGCGCTCGAGCACCTGGCGCTGCACGCGCCGACGCCGCGCAAGGTGATCCCGCTGTTCGCCGGCTCGCCGTGGGGCCGCATCGACGTCAACCGCGACACCTGCACGCTGTGCCTCGCGTGCGTCGGCGCATGCCCGGAAGGGGCTTTGATCGACCATCCCGAAGCGCTGCGCCTGCGTTTCATCGAGTCGAAATGCGTCCAGTGCACGCTGTGCGCGCAGACCTGCCCCGAGGGCGCGATCACGCTGGTGCCGCAACTCGATCTGACGCCCGAGGCCCGTGCGCCGCGCGTGATGAACGAGGCCGAGATGGTCGGCTGCACGACCTGCGGCAAGCCGCTCGGCACCCGCAAGATGATCGACGGGATGCTCGCCCGGCTCACGAGCCATTCGATGTTCGCGCAGCCCGGGTCGCTCGATCGCCTGCGCATGTGCGCCGATTGCCGGGTCAAGGCGATGTTCGTCGACGAGCCCGGCGGCATCGACATCCTCAAGGGCGGGCGGATCTGAATGTCGCGGGAATCGGCCGCCCGGAGGGAAAATCGCGCGGGAACCCGGGTCGGCGCCCTTTTTCGATGAATGGCGCGCCGGTTCCTGTTGCAGTGCCGCATCCGGTGTCCGCCGAGGATCGCGTGCGTGCCGACCTCTACGCGCTGATGGCGCGTCTGTTCGCCGCCGCGCCCGACGCCCGGTTCCTTCACCTGCTGGCGGCCGCGCCCGAGCTTCCCGAGGACACCGGGGCGCCGCTCGCCGCCGCGTACAACACGTTGCTGCGCGCCAGCCGCGCGATGGACGCGGACGCCGCCGAGCAGGAGTACACGGACGTCTTCGTCGGCGTCGGCAAGAGCGAGGTGAACCTCCACGGCTCGCACTGGCTGTCCGGCTTCATGATGGACAAGCCGCTCGCCGAATTCCGCGGCCACCTGGCCGAGCTCGGCATCGAGCGGCACGACGCCACCGACCTGCTCGAGGATCACCTCGCGGCGGTCGCCGAAGTGATGCGCATGCTGATCGTGGGTGGCGAAGGGCGCGCGCCGGCGCCGCTCGCCGTGCAACGGCGGTGGTTCGAAACCCGCATCGCCTCCTGGGCGTTCGATTGCTGCGATGCAATATGCGCATGCCCGCTTGCCAACTACTACGTTCGGGTTGCACAATTCACGCGAGAGTACTTGGCGATCGAACGTGACTCGTTCGCCATCGGCTGAACCCAACGAAGTCACGAAGCTGGTCCTGGAGGTTCCCATGCGCGACCCATCGCAGATCCCCGCACACGCCGAACCGTCGACGCCGTCGACGAACCTCAAGCGACGCCGCTTCCTGCTCGCGATGTCGGCTGGCGGCGCCGGCGCGGTCGCAGCCGCATCGCCCGCCCGCGCGGTCGTCGCCGCGGCGCCGGAAGCCGGTGCGGCCGACTCCGCGACGGGCTACCGCGAGACCGCGCACATCAAGAGCTACTACGCGACCACGCGCCGGCTCTGAACGGAGGAACGCCATGCTGCTCACGCGCAAGTCCGACGCAGCGCCCTCCGCGGCGCCCCGCATGAAGCGCTCATCCGGCGCGTTCGCGCCGACGATCGACCGTCGCACGTTCCTCAAGCGCTCCGGCCTCGTCGCCGGCGCCGGCGCGTTCGCGACCCAACTGCCTTACGGCGCCATCCAGCCGGCGCGCGCGCAACAGGCCGGCGAGGCGCTGAAGACCGAAGTCCACCGCACGATCTGCACGCATTGCTCGGTCGGATGCGCGATCGACGCGCACACGGCGAACGGCGTCTGGGTTCGCCAGGAGCCCGTCTTCGACTCGCCGCTCAACCTCGGCGCGCACTGCGCGAAGGGGGCGTCGATCCGCGAGCACGGCCATGGCGAGCACCGGCTCAAGACGCCGATGAAGCTCGTCGACGGCAAGTGGCAGAAGCTTTCGTGGGAGCAGGCGATCAACGAGGTCGGCGACAAGATGCTCCAGCTCCGCAAGGAGGCGGGTCCGGACTCGGTCTTCTGGATCGGCAGCTCGAAGCACAACAACGAGCAGAGCTACCTGTTCCGCAAGTTCGTGTCGTACTTCGGGTCGAACAACACCGACCACCAGGCGCGCATCTGCCACTCGACCACCGTCGCTGGCGTCGCCAACACCTGGGGCTACGGCGCGATGACCAATTCGTACAACGACATGCAGAACACCAAGTGTGCTCTGTATATCGGCTCGAACGCGGCCGAGGCGCATCCGGTGTCGATGCTCCACATGCTGCACGCGAAGGAGAACGGCGCGAAGATGATCGTCGCCGACCCGCGCTTCACGCGCACGGCGGCGAAGGCGGACATGCACGTGCGCATCCGCTCGGGCACCGACATCCCGTTCCTGTTCGGCGTCCTCCACCACGTCTTCAAGAACGGGTGGGAGGACAAGGAGTACATCCGCGACCGCGTCTACGGCATGGACAAGGTGCGCGAGGAGGTGCTCGCGAAGTGGACGCCGGACAAGGTCGAGGAGGCCTGCGGCGTTCCCGAGGCGCAGGTGTACAAGGTCGCCGAGATGATGGCCAAGAACCGGCCGTCGACGCTGGTCTGGTGCATGGGCCAGACGCAGCACTCGATCGGCAACGCGATGGTGCGCGCTTCGTGCATCGTGCAGCTCGCGCTGGGCAACATCGGCGTGTCGGGCGGCGGCGCGAACATCTTCCGCGGCCACGACAACGTGCAGGGCGCGACCGACATCGGTCCGAATCCCGACTCGCTGCCGGGCTACTACGGCGTCGCCGCGGGCGCGTGGAAGCACTACGCCGCGGTCTGGGGCGTCGACTACGAGTGGATCAAGGGCCGCTTCGCCTCGCAGGCGATGATGGAGAAGCCCGGCATGACGGTGTCGCGCTGGATCGACGGCGTGC
>JBDTNO010000038.1:0-19778 GCA_039933715.1 Betaproteobacteria bacterium | reverse complement strand
CTACACGCTGATGGTCGGCTACGTCGGCACGCACGGCACCAATCCCGCGGTGCGCAAGCTTCCGTACGACGCGGTACGCGACTTCACGCCGATCGCGATGGTCGGCGGCACGCCGAACGTGCTCGTCGTGCCGCCCTCGGTGCCCGCCACGACGCTGCCCGAGTTCATCGCGTACGTGAAGGCGAATCCGGGCAAGGTGTCGTACGGATCGGCGGGCCAGGGCACGCTCACGCACCTCGCGATGGAGCAGTTGAAGGTCGCCGCCGGTCTCGACATGGCGCACGTCGCGTACCGCGGCATCGGTCCCGCGATCACCGACATCCTCGGCGGCCAGACGCAGGCGCTGTTCCCGGGTCTCGCGGCAGGCCTGCCCCACATCAAGGCCGGCAAGATGCGGCCGATCGCCGTCACCGGCCGCGCTCGCCATCCTTTGCTGCCCGACGTGCCGACGTTCGAGGAGCTCGGCTACAAGGGCTTCGACGGCGTGCAGTGGTACGGGATCGTCGGCCCGGCGAACCTGCCCGCGCCGATCGTCAAGCGCCTCAACGACGAGATCAACGCGCTGCTCGCCGCGCCCGAGTTGCGCGAGCGGCTGGCCGGCGAGGCCCTCGAGCCGATGCCGATGTCGCCCGAGCAATTCGGCCAATACATGCGTGACGACATCGTGCGCTGGTCGCGCATCGCGAAAGAGCGCGGCATCGAGCTCACCGACTGATCGCGCGACGGACAATGGCGCACAACACGAAGGTCGCGGCGGACGCGCACGCGCCGCCGGCGACGAGGACGCTCGCGCAATTCGTTGCGAGCCACCCATCCCATGGCTGGAGCGACGGCGTCGAGCGCGAGGCGCATCGCACGCTCCTGAACTGGCTCGGTTGCGCGATCGGCGCTTCCCGGCATCCGACCGTCGAGGCGGCCCTCGCGGCGGTGCAGGAGCTGGCGCCATCGGAGCAATCGACGATCCTCGGCCGCCGCGAGCGCGTCGACATGGCGAGCGCGGCGTTGCTGAACGGGATCACGTCGCACACGTTCGACTTCGACGACACGCATCTCGCGACGATCATCCATCCGGCCGGGCCGGTCGCATCGGCAGCGCTGGCCCTCGCCGAGCATCGCAAGCTGTCCGGCCGCGCGCTCGTCGACGCCACGGTGCTAGGTGTCGACGTCGCATGCCGCGTCGGCAACGCGATCTATCCGGACCACTACGACCGCGGCTGGCACATCACCGGATCGACCGGCATGCTCGGGGCGGCGGCGGCGTGCTCGCGGCTCCTGGGCCTCGACGCGGACCGCACGGCCATGGCGCTGGGCATCGCGGCGTCGCAGCCGATCGGCGTGCGCGAGCAGTTCGGCACGATGACCAAGCCGTTCCATCCGGGCGGCGCCGCGCGCGCCGGATTGACCGCGGCGCTGATGGCGATGCACGGCTACACGGCGTCGCCGCGCGCGCTCGAGGCCCCGCGGGGCCTCATGCAGACCTATTCGGCCAAGTGCACGTGGAACGAGCTGACCGACGCGCTCGGCGAGCGCTTCGAGATCGAGGCCAACACCTACAAGCCGTTCGCGTGCGGCATCGTCATCCATCCGGGCATCGACGGGTGCGTGCAGCTTCGCGACGCGCATCGCCTGCGTGCCGACGACGTCGAGCGCGTCGAGCTGCGCGTGCATTCGCTGGTGCTCGAGCTGACCGGCAGGAAGACGCCGAAGACCGGGCTCGAAGGCAAGTTCAGCGTTTACCACGCGTGCGCGGCGGGCCTCCTGTTCGGCGCGGCGGGCGAGGCGGAGTTTTCGGACGCGATCGTGACGCGGCCGGACGTGATCGCGCTGCGCGACCGCATCGTCGCGACGCAGGACGACGCGATCGCCGAGGCGTCGGCCGACGTCACCGTCGTCATGCGCGACGGCCGCCGGCACCATGTGCGCGTCGAGCACGCGATCGGCAGCCGCGAGCGCCCGATGAGCGACGCGGACCTCGCCCGCAAGTTCCACGGACTGGTCGATCCGGTGCTTGGCGCCGAGCGTGCCGCGCGGCTGGTCGGGATGGCCGCAGCGATCGCGTCGATGTCGGATGTCGGCGTTCTCGCGGCTGCGACGCGCGCCTGATTCGCCCGGTGCCTGACGCGGTCCCGGGCATCGTGCCGGGCACGGCGTCGAACGCCGCGTGCAAGGCGTCGCCACGCGCCACGCGGGAGTCGTGCGGCGGTGCGCCTGTCCGGGCGTATCATCGAACGAACCGCGAGCGAAGCACGACCCGGCCTCGCGGCCCCACCCCCAAGGAGGAGCCATGGCGAAGAAAGGCGGAAGCGACGGCGTCTATCGCGTGATCGACGTGATCGGCACGAGTTCGACGTCGTGGGAGGATGCGGCGAAGAGCGCCGTGGCGCTGGCGAGCAAGTCGCTGCGCGACCTGCGCATCGCCGAGGTGCAGAAGCTCGACATGAAGATCGAGGGCGGCAAGGTCTCGTTCCGCACGCGCATGCAGCTCTCGTTCAAGTACGAGGGTTGACGGGGCGCTGGAGTCAGGTTCCGGAGCCTGGTTCCGGAACCTGACCCTTGCGGATAGCCGATGAAGCGTGGGCGCCGGAAATTCGCAGCGGGTGCGTTGCTGCTGTTGTCGGTCCCCGGCATCGTCGCGGCCCAGCCGGCGAATCGCACGCTGCGCGTCGCGATGCTCAGCGAATCCACCGAAGCGGCGAGGCGTGTTCCGGAGACCCTTTTCCGCGAGCGCCTGGCGCAGCTCGGCTACGTCGAGGGCAGGAATCTCGCGATCGAGCGCCGCTATGCCAACGGCGTGACGGCGCGCCTGCCGGCGCTCGCCGCGGAATTGACGGCATGGAAGCCCGACGTGATCGTGGCCGTATCCACGCCCGGAGCCCTCGCGGCGAAGTACGCGACGTCGACGATCCCCGTCGTGTTTATCGGTCCCGCCGACCCCGTCGGCTCCGGCATCGTGACCAACCTGGGCCGGCCGGACCGGAACGTGACCGGCTTCTCGCCGATGCAGGCCGAGATCGGCGCCAAGTGGATCGAGCTCCTGCGCGAAATCGTGCCGCAGGCGAAGCGGGGCGCCTACCTCACCGACACCGGCAACGGCGGCGAGATGCTGGTCTTCGAGCAATTGCGCGCGCGTGCCACGGCACTCGGAGCGACCGTCGAGGCGTTCGACGGCATCCAGCCGGGCGCTCTCGAGCGAAGCTTCGCGGCGATCGCGCGCGGCCGGTTCGATGGTCTCGTCGTCGCGCTCACGTCCGCGCTGCTCGCGCACCGCGACGCGATCATCCGTTTCGCGGAGCAGTCGCGCCTGCCGGCGATCTATGCGCGACGCGAGTATCCGGAAGCGGGTGGATTGCTTTCCTATGGCGCCGACATCTCGGCGCTGTTCCAGCGCGCCGCCGACTACGTCCACCGGATCGCGCAGGGCACGAAACCCGGCGACCTGCCGGTCGAACGCCCGACCGTCGTCAGGATGGTGGTGAACCAGCGGGCGGCGCGCGCGCTGGGCATCAAGCTCCCGCCGTCGATCCTCGTCGTGGCCGACGAGGTCATCGACTGACCTGCGCAGGGCTCAGAACCTGCTCGCAATACAGGCAGGGCCTGGCCCCATCGATCAGGCTGCGACCGACGCGCCCTCGACCCCGTGGCGCTCGAGCGAGCGGCGCACGAATCCGTCGCGCTTCATCTCCTCGATGAACGTCGCGAGGTAGCGCGCCCCCGCCTCGCGCGGCCGCGGCGTGCCCATCGCCTGCCGGATCACCATGAAGCGCCCGTCGAGGAGCCGCAGCCCCGGCACGCGATTCGCATCCGATTCGAGCAGCTGCTTGACGCCCGCCGCCACTTCGAGCCGGTCGGCGACGAACGTATCGGTCACCGCCCCCGAGGTCGGCACGCGCACGAGCGTCGCCTGCCTGAGCTCGCGCGTCAGGTAGAGGTCGTAGGCGCTGCCGCGTCCGACCACGACACGCGTACCGGGACGGTCGACTCCGGCGTTGTCGCGGATCGGCGAACCGCGCGCGACCAGGTAGACGCCCTCGATCTCGACGTACGGCGGCGAGAACGCGATCTCGACCGCGCGCGCGGGGTCGATCGCGAGGAACGCGATGTCCCACGCATCCGCCTTCAGCGCGTCGAACACCCTGCCCGCAGCGTCGAACACGACGAGCTCGATCGGGACGCCGAGCCGTCGCGCGAGCTCGCGCGCGAGATCGACCGACAGGCCGCGCGGCTCGCCGGTCGCCGCATCCCGGCCAGCGAGCACCTGTTTGCCGAGATTGATCGCCGCGCGCAGCGTGCCGTTCGGCGCGAGGTCCTCGAGCGCGTCGGCCGGCGGAGACGGCGCGGTCGCGCACGCTCCGAGCAGCATGAGCGTGGCCGTCAACATCGCCACGATCCGTGCGGCGCTGGCCATGCCCGCTCCTGCGTGAACGGCATCGGGAATTGGCGGACGGTCGATCCCATGCGCGGCCCCCCTTCAATCGCCCCATTTGGCGAGATAGTCGCGGTAGGCCGCATCCCAGCCTGGCGTGGCGAAGCCGCCGCCCGCGCTGGAATGCGTGAGGGCGATCGGCCAGGTGCCGAGACGCAGGCCGGCCCGTTCGCACGAGCGGCAGAAATCGGTGTCGTAGAAATGGAAGGCGAACCGCGGGTCGAAACGCACGCCCGACTCCTTCAATCGCTGCGCGCGCGCCGCGAGGAACACGCCGTCGAGCAGCTTCGCCTCGGCGGGCGCCGGGCCGTAGACGACGGCCTTGCCCGCGCTCGGCGATCCATGCGCGATCGCCCCGCTCAGATGCTCGATGTCCTGCTTGCGCGAGTCGCCCGCGAGCGCCCAGCCCTCCTGTCGCGGCGTGCGCCGGCGATTGCCGGCGAGGCCGACGACGTCGTAGGCCGCGAGCGCATCCTCGAGGCGGGCCGCGATGCGCCAGTCGTCGATCCAGACGTCGTCGTGGACGAACGCCAGCGTGTCGTCGGCCCCAGCGGTGTCGATCGCGCGATTGAAGACTTCCGGCAACGGCCGCGCATTGGAATAGGCGATGGCGACGACGATCGGGGAGACGCCGGCGACGCGAGCGAGCGAACGGGCCAGCGGCGCATCCCTCTCGAAGCCCTCGCGCGCCAGGCGCGTCGCGGAAACGAACCAAAGACTCACGGCGTCCCGGCCAGCACGCGCCAGACCTTTTCCGGCGTGAACGGCATCTGCATGCTGTCGACGCGCGCACCGGCGCCCGCGCGCACCAGCGCGTCGACGACGGCGTTGACGACGGCCGGCGTCGCGCCGATCGTGCCGAGCTCGCCGACGCCCTTCACGCCGAGCCGGTTGTTGCGGCAAGGCGTGGACTCGTCCATCGTCATGTCGAAGTGGCGGACCATCGATGCGCGCGGCACCGCGTAATCGAGGAACGTCGCGGTGAGCGGCTGCCCCGACGCGGGATCATGCACGAACCCCTCGCACAGCGCCTGGCCGATCCCCTGCAACGCGCCGCCCTCGAGCTGCCCGACGACGATCATCGGATTGACGACGCGTCCGACGTCGTTGACCGACCAATAGCGGTCGACGGCGACGGCGCCGGTCTCCGGATCCAGCTCGACTTCGCACACGTGGCACCCGTTCGGCCAGGTCGCATCGTCGACGGAGCTCGTCGAGTCGACGACGATGCGGCGCCCCGATTGCCTGCGCGCGAGTTCGAAGAGCCCGATGCGCCGGTCGGTGCCCGCGATGCGGAACTCGCCGTCGCGGTACTCGATGTCGCCGACCGCCGCCTCGAGATCGACAGCGGCGAGCTTCCGCGCCTCGTCCACCGTCTCGTTCGCGGCGACATGCACGGCCGAGCCGCCGACGAACAACGAGCGCGAGCCCGCGCTGCCGAATCCCGTGCCGCGGTCGGTGTCGCCCTGCACGATGCGCACTCGCTCGATCGGCACGCCGAACACGTCGACGGCGAGCTGCGCGTAGGTCGTGAGCAGCCCCTGCCCCATCCCCTGCGTCGCCGAGAACATCTCGATCTCGCCTTGCCCGTCCGCGCCGTCGCTCACCGTCACCGTGACGCGCTCGGTGAACACATCCGCGCCGGTCCATTCGAGGAACGTCGCGATCCCGCGCCCGCGCACGCGCCCGCGCGCAAGCGACGCGGCCGCGCGCGCGTCGAACCCGTTCCATTCGGCGTGCGCGATCGCCTTGTCCATCACGAGCTCGAACTGCCCCGAGTCGTAGGTCTTCTGCATCGGGTTGCGGTAGGGCATCTGGTCGGGCCGGATCATGTTGCGACGACGCAGCGCGACGGCGTCGATGCCGCTCGCGCGCGCGGCGGCATCCATCAGCCGCTCGATGATGTAGATCGCCTCGGGGCGGCCGGCGCCGCGGTACGGACCGGTCGGCGTCGTGTTCGTGAGCACCGCGCGGATGCGCAGGTCGATCGCCGGGATGTCGTAGATCGACGTCGACACCCACGGGCCGATCAGCAACTGGATCACGACACCGGCCGGCGTCGCATAGGCGCCGAGGTTGGCGCGCGAATCGACGCGCAGCGCGAGGATGCGGCCGCTCGCGTCGAGTGCGAGCTCGGCACGCGTGGCGACGTCGCGGCCGTGCGACGCCGACAGGAATTCCTCGAGCCGCTCCGCGCACCACCTGACCGGCCGCCCGAGCGTGCGCGCCGCATGCGCGGCGACGACATCCTCGGCGTACAGCGTCGTTTTCATGCCGAAGCCACCGCCGACGTCGCCGACGACGACGCGCATCGACTCGGGCGCGACGCCGAGCACGCCAGCGAGCTCGTCGCGCCAGCCGGTCGGCGTCTGGCAGCTCGTGCGCAGCGTCAGGCGCCCCGTGGCGTCGTCGAGCCAGGCAAGCGTCGTGCGCGGCTCGATCGGCGCGGCGATCACGCGCTGGTTGACGAGATCGAGGCTCACCGTGTGCGCCGCGCGCGCGAACGCCGCCGCCACGATCGCCGCGTCACCGTGATGCGCTTCGCAGGCGACGTTGCCGGCGGCCTTGGGCCACACGAGCGCGGCGCCCGTCGCGACGGCCGCATCGACATCGGCCACCGATGGCAACGGCTCGTACTGCGCGTCGATCGCCTCGAGCGCGTCGCGCGCCTGGTGCGCCGTCTCCGCGACGACGGCGGCGACGCACTCGCCGACATGGCGCACGACGTCGACGGCGAGCGCATGTTGCGGCGGTGCCGCGGTCTTCGATCCGTCGGCCCGCTTGAAATCGGCGGATTGCACGAGCGGCCGAACGCCCGCCGCGACCAGATCCGCGCCGGTCAGGATCGCGACGACGCCGGGCATCGCACGCGCCGCGGTCGCGTCGAGCGAGGCGATGCGCGCATGCGGATGCGGCGAGCGGAGGAACGCCAGCACCGCCTGCCCGGGCAGCGACACGTCGTCGGCGAACAGGCCGCGTCCGGTGAGGAGCGCATCGTCCTCGACGCGCCGGACCGCGCGGCCGCTGCCGAATCGCGCCGCGGAACCCGTCGTCGCGCTCAACGCAACCCCGCCCTCAGGCGCGAAATCTCTTCCATCAGGTCGAGCACCAATGCGATCGCGCGCGCGTCGATCTCGAAATCGCGCGCGAGGCGCGCCGCCGTGCGCGCGCGGGCGAGCGACGACGCGGCGAACCGCCATTCGTCGGGCCGCCTGCCCTTCGGCGCGAGCGCGCCTTCCTCGATCCAGGCGCGCACGTCGCTTTCGCTCGCGTCGCTCGCACGACAGAGCTCGACGAGCGTCAGCGAATAGTCGACCTCGACGACGAATTCGCCGGAAGGTCGCGGGTTCCGTGGATCCATCGTCGTCATCCTCGCAACGAACCGCGCGGGTCGAAGTCGAACGCCTGGGCGAACGCGCGGTAGGCGTCCCTGGTCGTATCGGTGTCGGCGCGCGGCAGCGCGATCGTCACCACCGCGTAGAAGTCGCCCGGGAGATTGCCGGGAATGCCGCGACCCTTGATGCGGAGCTTGCGCCCCCCCGACGAATGCGGCGGCACCGCGAGCTCGACATCGCCCGCGGGCGTGGGAACGCGCACCGACGCGCCGATCTCCGCCTCCCACGGCGCGAGCGGCAGGTCGATCGTCACGTCGGCGCCCTCGACGCGGTAGAGGCGGTGCGGCGCGAACGCGACCTCGAGATACAGGTCACCCGGCGGACCGCCTCCGTAGCCCGCGCCGCCCTGGCCTTTCAGGCGCAGGTGCCGGCCTTCGCGGATGCCTTTCGGGATCGTCACCTCGAGCGTGCGCTCGCGCATCGCGACGCGCCCGTCGTCGCCCTGCGTGGGCATGCGCAGCGACAGCGAGCGTTTCGCGCCCGTGTACGCGTCCCCGAGCTCGACCAGGACCTTCGCGTGGTGGTCGTCCCCCGGGGCCTGCGTCGCGTGACGGCGCTGGCGCGGCTCCGCGCCCGCGCGCCCGAACAGCGACTCGAAAAAGTCGCTGAAGTCCGCGCGCTCGCCGCCCTTCGCGTCGCCGCCGCTGAACTCGAAGCCGGCGTCCCAGCCGGGGGGCGGCGTGAAATCCTGCCCGCCCTTCCATTGCTGGCCGACCTCGTCGTACGCGGCGCGCTTTTCGGGATCCTTGAGGACCGCGTAGGCCTCGCCGATCTCCTTGAAACGCGCTTCCGCGTCTTTTTCCTTGCTGACGTCGGGATGGAACTTCCGCGCGAGCTTGCGATACGCGCGCTTGATGTCGTCGACCGTCGCCGTGCGCTCGACGCCGAGCGTCTCGTAGTAGTCGCGGAATTTCATCGGGTGCGCGGAGAGTGGGTTCCGCCGGGCCGCGATGCGCGCGACCCGGCCGGAACCGCGAGCATAGCGCGACCGTCGCCATGCGAGAATGGCGCCTCGCATCACGCCCGCCCGGGTCTCCCCGTGAAGCTGTCGGTCCTCGACCAATCCCCCAGCGCCGAAGGCGACACGCAGGACGCCGCGATCCGCCAGTCGCTCGCGCTCGCGCGGGCCTGCGACGCGATGGGCTACCACCGCTACTGGCTCTCCGAGCACCACAACAGCGCGAGCATCGTCGGCACCGCGCCGGAGATCCTGATGGCGGCGATCGCGGCGACGACGACGCGGATCCGCATCGGTAGCGCGGGTGTGATGCTGCCGCATTACGCGCCGCTGAAGGTCGCCGAGCAGTTCCGCGTGCTCGAAGCGATCGCGCCCGGTCGCATCGACCTCGGGCTCGGCCGCGCACCGGGTTCGGATCGCCTGACCGCCCATGCGCTCAATCCGCACGCAAACGCCGCCGACGAGTTCCCGCGGCAGGTGGTCGAGCTCCAGCACTGGGTCGCGGGCCTTCCGCTCCCCGACGGCCATCCGTACGCGGCGATCGCCGCGCACCCGCAGGGACCGACGAGCCCGGAGATCTGGATCCTCGGCAGCTCGAACTACGGCGCGCAGCTCGCGGCGCACCTCGGCCTTCCCTACGCGTTCGCGTATTTCTTCAGCGACGGCGCGGGTGTCGAGGAAGCGCTAGCGATCTACCGCCGCACCTACCGGCCGAGCGAGCGCCATCCGACGCCGCAGGCGACGATCTGCGTGTGGGCGCTCGCGGCGGACACCGAGGGCGAAGCGCGACGATTGCTGGCGACGCGCGAATTCTGGCGCGTCCATTTCGAGCGGGGCTTGCGCCCGCCGCTCGTCTCGCCCGAGAAGGCCGCCGCCCATTCGTACGACGCCGCCGATCGTGCGCGTATCGAGGAGCTTCGCCGCAAGGCGTTCGTGGGGACCGGAGTCGAGGTCGTCGCGCGATTGCGCGCGCTCGCGAGCGAACTCGCGCTCGAGGAGATCGTCGTCAACACGTGGACGTTCGATCCGGAAGCGCGCCGCCGCTCCTACGAGCTTCTGATCGCCGCGAACCGGCAATGACCGTCGTTCGCGTTCGTCGCGCCGAACGCTCGCGCCCGCATTCCGGGGCGCCGCCGGCGTGCGCATACTGAGAGACCGTCGCGCGCCTTCGACGCCCGCGGGCCGACAGCCACCGGCGCCCCCGTCCTCCCGTCCTTGCTCTCGCGCCTTCGCCCCCTCGACGCCCCCTCGATCCTCGCGCTGGTCGCCCTCGCGATCTTCACGGCGACGCGCCTCGGGCTCGTCGTGTGGACGGGTCGCGACGCGGTGCCGATCGCGGACTGGCCGGCGGTGTTCGCGACGGGCCTGTGGTTCGACCTCGTCGTCGTGGTCGTGCTGCTGGCGCCGTTCTGGCTGTTCGAAGCCGCGCTCCCCGACCGCTGGCGACCGTCGCGCGCGCAGCATCTGCTGCGCGTCGTGTCGTTCTTCGCGGTCGTGTGCGCGCTCCTGTTCGTCGCGGTCGCGGAAGTCGTGTTCTGGCAGGAGTTCTCGACGCGCTTCAACTTCGTCGCCGTCGATTACCTCCTCTACACGCACGAGGTGATCGGCAACATCCGCGAGTCCTACCCGGTGCCGTGGATCCTCGCGGGGATCGGCCTCGCGGCGCTCGCCGTCACGATCGCGGTGCGACCCGCGCTGCGGCGCGCGGATCTCGTGCCCGCCTCGCGCACCCGCCGTCTTGCCCTGGCGGCAGCCGCGCTCGTGCTGCCGCCGATCGCGCTCTTCGCCGCCAACGTCGAGCAGGCCGATGCGGCCGGCAACGCGTACGCCGACGAGCTCGCTGGCAACGGGATCTTCACGTTCGTGGCCGCAGCGCGGCGCAACGAGCTCGACTACGACAAGTTTTACGCGACGATGCCGCAGCAGGAGGCGGACCGCGTGCTCGAATCGCTCGGGGTCGCGCGCGGGCCGCTGCACAACTACGCGTCGCTCGAGGACGCCGCGAGCCACGAGACGACCGAGCCGCACGTGCCCGGCATGCCGCGTCGTCCGCGCCACGTCATCCTCGTGACCATCGAGAGCCTGTCCGCCGAGTTCGTCGGCGCGTACGGGTCGACGCGCGGGCTGACGCCGAACCTCGACCGCCTGGCGCGCGAGGGCCTGCGCTTCTCGAACTTCTTCGCGACGGGAACGCGCACGGTGCGGGGCCTCGAGGCGCTCTCGGTCGGCACGCCCCCGGTGCCGGGGCAGGCGATCGTGCGGCGACCCGGCAACGAGCACCTGGCGACGATGGGCGAACTGCTCAAGCTGCAGGGCATCCCGTCGAGCTTCGTCTACGGCGGCTACGGGATGTTCGACAACATGAACGCCTATTTCGACGCGAACGAGTACCGCGTCGTCGACCGTCGCGACTTCCCGAAGGACGCGATCGCGTTCGAGAATATCTGGGGCGTCGCCGACGAGACGCTGTTCGCGAACGCGCTGCGCGTCATCGACGAGGTTGCCGCGGGCGACACGCCGACGTTCACCCACATCATGACGACCTCCAACCACCGGCCGTTCACCTATCCGGACGGGCGGATCCCGATCCCGTCGCCGGGCGGGCGCGAAGGCGGCGTCATGTACACCGACTGGGCGATCGGCAAGTTCGTCGACGAGGCGCGTCGCAAGCCCTGGTTCGACGACGCGCTGTTCGTGTTCGTCGCCGACCACTGCGCCGCGGTGGCCGGGAAGACCGCGCTGCCCGTCGCGGGCTACCGGATTCCATTGATCCTTTGGGCGCCCGCGCTCGTCTCCCCCGGCGTATACGACGGCGTCGCGAGCCAGGTCGACGTGCCGCCCACGCTGCTCGACCTGATGCAGGTCGACGGCGACGACTATTTCTTCGGCCGCTCGGTCTTCGAGCTGCCGCAGGGCCCGAAGCGCGCGTTCATCAGCAACTACCAGTCGCTCGGGTATCTCCGCGACAACGTGCTCACCGTCCTCTCGCCGGGCCGCAGCATCGAGGCGTTCCGGGTCGATCCGCGCGACGACAGCTCGACGCCGATGCCCGTCGACGAAACGTTCGCAAGGGAGGCGATCGCCTACTACCAGACGGCGTCGCGCGCCTACCGCCAGGGCGCGATGCGCGCGCCGGCGAAGGCGGGATACTAGCGGCGCGGGCGCGGCCGATGAGCGCAGCACGATCGCCGGGGGCCTTGCCGGCCCCGCCCGATCACCGCAGAACGATCGCCGCGAGCCCTGCCAGCGCGAGCAGAACGCCCGCCGCGGTTCGCGCGTTGATGTTCTCCTCGTGCCGCAGCCACAGGTAGCTCGCGGGGAACGTGATCAGCGGCGTCGCCAGGACGATCAGCGCGACGATCGCCGCGGGCAGGCGCGCGAGCGCCAGGACCGTCAGGATCTGCGCGAGCATCGTCACCACGCCCATGACCCCGTAGAGCGCGAGCCCTTGCCGGTCCGCGCGACGGATCGCATCGGGGATTTCGCGCGGGTTTCCGCCCACGAGCACTTGCACGGCGAGGCCCGCGATCGCGCCCAGCAGCGCGCCGGCGATCGCCTCGTCCCATCGCGCGACGGCGACCGAGCGCAGGATGTTGCCCATCGCATAGCCGATCGCGCTGCCGATGCCCAGCGCGGCGCCCGATGCGGCGAACGCCCGCGAAGCCGACCGCGCGCGCCCGCCCGTCCCCGGCGACGTCGCGACCAGGGTGAGCCCGGCGCAGGTGACGGCCATCGCCGCGACGACCGGCCACGACAACCGCTCGCCGAGCGCGAAGGCGAATGCAGCGGTCCACAACGGGCTCGTCACCTGCCAGGTGCTCGCGCGCGCGGGCCCCAGCCGCTCGACCGCCGCGAAGAAGAACCAGCGCCCGAGGAACGTCGAGAAGAACCCGGCCACGAGAAAGACGGCGACGCCGAACGCGTCCCAGGTCAACGGTTGTGCGCGCAACGCGAGTTCCAGCGCCAGCACGAGCGCGCCGACCACGACGTTCACGACGACCACGACGAGGAACCCGGTGGAGAGCGCGAGCCGCCGCACCGCGACGCGCGTGATCATCGCGTTGCTCGCGAACAGCACGAGCGCGCCGCCGGCGAACGCGTACCCTGCGAGCGGCGCCGGACTCAGAGCTGCGAGACTTCGAACGTCGTCGGGTGGAACATCTCGTCGACCGAGACCAGGCGCGACGACAGCCCCTGCTCGTGGTGGTGGCGCAGGAACGCCTCGACGACGTGGCGGTTGCGGACGACGCCGTACGACCAGAAGTCGTCGCCCAGCAATTCGCGCGCGGCCTTGAGCTGTTCCTCGACGAACGGCAGGGTGACCTTGGTCGCGGAGGTGTCGCCCAGCAGGCGGACCGCGACGGCTTTCGACGCCTCGAACGCCTTCAGCAGCGCGGCCGGCAGCCACGGATGCCGTTCGACCAGCACGCGTCGCACGCCGATCAGGTGCATGATCGGGTAGATGCGCGTGCGTCGGAAATAGTCTTTCGCGACCGCGGTCGGGTCGTCGAACAGCCAGCCGACGTTCGCGTTGCGGCACGAGGGGGGCCGCGGTGCGATGAAGCCGTCGAGATCGCCGCGATCGAGCATCGCCGAGAGCGTGTCGTCCACCGGCGCCGCCTCGACGCGGATCGACGCCGGCAGCGACAGCTTGATCTTCTCGGGCCGGCCGGGCTCGTCGATGCCGCCCTGCACCCAGGTGACGTCGGACGCGCCGACGCCGTGATCGTCCTGCAGGATCGCGCGCGCCCACACGTTCGCGGTGAGCTGGTACTCGGGCACGCCGATGCGCTTGCCGCGCAGGTCCTCGGGGCGCTTGATCCGGTCCTTGCGCACGTAGATCGACGTGTGCCGGAACGCGCGCGACGGGAACACCGGCACGCCGACGTAAGCGTTCTCGTTCCGCGCGACCTTCACGACCTGGCTCGACATCGACAGCTCGGAGACGTCGAATTCCGCGTGGCGGAACGCGCGGAAGAACATCTCCTCCGGCGTGAACGTCATCACGACCGGGTCGACGCCGTCGATGCGCACGTCGCCGTCGACCAGCGCGCGCGTGCGGTCGTACGGTCCGACGGCGATCGAGAGCTCGAGCTTGCGCATCGCGGGACGGCCGGTCGCGCGATCAGTCGACGCCGAGCGTGCGCCAGTCGACGGCCTTGGGCACGATCTTCTGGTACGAGCGCACCGTGCGCGGGATGCGATCGTCGCCGGTGCCGATCGGCGCCTTGCCGTCGCGCGCCGCCTTCGCGGCGTCGAGCATCTGCCGGCGGAACTCGGCGATCGCGACGTCGGACGCGCCGAGCACGTCGCGCGTGCGATCGGCGATCGGCCCCATCGTCACCCACATCGCGAGGTCCTGGTTCGGGAAGCCCTTGATGCCGGTGAAGTTGCCTGCCTTCATCGCCGCGCGGTCCTGCCAGAAGCGGTTGTCGAGCGTGCGCAGCGGATGGTATTCGCGGTCGAGGTCGAGGCCGACCTGCTGGCCCAGGAACTTGCGCCAGCTCTCGGTATCCGGCACCGTCGACGGATCGTCGCCCCACGCGATGAACAGGAACATCGTGTGCGTGTCGTCGATCGGCACGTTGACGTTCGCGAGGCTGTACTGGTCGTTGGGCGGGATCAGCACGGTGAACGGCGCGGCGAACACGGTGAGCCGCACGTACTCGTTGCTCGCCGAGTCGGTGATCGGGCGGCGCAGCGCCGCGTAGCGGAACCCGTAGCCGGTGCGCTGCACCTGCAGCCGCGGCGCCTTGTCGGTCGATGGACGCAGCCACATCGTCGCCGTCGCCCTCGCGCTCTCGACGCGCGCGGGCACCATGTCGGACGAATGCAGCGTCGAGCTGTGCGCCGAGTCGATCGCGCCCTCGAGGATCTGCGCCCAGTTGCACGGGATGATCACCTTGGCGATCGCGACCTTCGTGTCCTCGCGCGGCGCCCACGACGGCGGCTGGAACCCGGGCTTCGCGTCCTCGGGGCCCATGTACGTCCACACGACGCCGCCCCATTCGTGCGTCGGGTAGGCGACGTGCTTCACCTTCTCCCTGAGCGCGCTTCCGCCGGCCTCCGACGGCATCTCGAGCACCTCGCCCGACGCGTCGATCTTCCAGCCGTGGTAGAGGCAGCGCAGCGCGCAGTCCTCGTTTCGCGCGAGCAGCAACGACGCGCGCCGGTGCGGGCATTGGCGGCCGAGCAGGCCGACGCGCCCTTCGGAACCCCGGAACGCGACCAGGTCCTCGCCGAGCAGGCGCACCGGGACCGGCGTGCCGCCGGGCTCGGCCACCTCCTCGGACAGCAGCGCGGGGATCCAGTGCGCGCGCGCGATGCGCCCCATCGGCGCGCCGCCCTCGACACGGCAAAGCAGGTCGTTTTCCTCCGGCGTCATGGCCGCCTCCGTCGCGGAATGCTTAACTCCCTAATCATTATCATGCGCCGCGGCGCGCCCTCTGTCGAGACGGCGCCCGGGCGGCCGGCCCCGGGGCGGGGCGCTTGGTCGCGCCCTGCGACGGCTTCGCCTTGCGTGCCGATCGCGGCGCGGCTCGCGGCGCGCGGTCCCCGTCGGCGCGCGGCGCGGCGTCTTCGGCGCGACCGGCGGCGATGGCCGGCCCCGACTGCGCCAGCTCGTCGAACGCCAGGTTTTCGAGGATCGCGAGCAGGCACCGGCGCGTCGTCGCGATGTCGGCCGCGCGCACCTTCTGCGTCGCGACCGTGTTGACGCGCACGGCGAGCGGCACGAGCTTGCGCCGCAGCGCCTTGCCCGAACGCGTCAGCATCACGTAGACGTTCTTCCGGTTGCCGGTCCGCCGGCGCCGCGTCACGTGCCCGGCTTTCTCCATCGCGCGCAGCGCGCCGAGCGTCGCCGGCTCGGACACGCCGGCGCCGATCGCGAGCTCGCGCTGCGTGATGCCGTCGCGCTCCCACAGCACGCGCAGGAACGTCCAGTGGCCGAACGCGACGCCGTAGCGCGCGAGGCGCACCGACAGCGAGCGGCGGAACGCGCGCTCGGTGTCCTTGACGAGGTGCGCGAGGCGGTCGTCCGGGACATCCTCGTGCCAGCGGCGCAGGATCGCGCGCGAGCTCTCGAGGTCCGTGGTGTCGCGCGTGCCGTCGCCCATCATCGTCGTCCCGGTTCGGCGGCGACCTGCTGCTCGAGCGCGACGTCGCGACCTTCGCGCGCCGAGCGCAGCATCGCCAGGCAGATCTCGACGGTCGCGAGCGCCGACGCGCCGTCGTGCAGCGGCGGCCGATCCTCGAAGACCGCGGCATGGAGCTCGTCGATCACTTCGGCGCGAGGCACGATCGGCGGCGGCAGCGCGATGAACGTGCGCTCGCGCTCGCCGCAGATCTCGACGCCGTGCGGAAGCGGCCGCAGGTCGCCGCGCTCGCACGAGACGATCAGCGGGCCGAAATGCTGATGCGCGGAGGGCGGCGTGTCCGCGGCGATCGACGGTGCGACGCCGCCGTAGTTCTGCGCGGCCTTGAGCGCCATCTCGTCGGCAGGATCGCCTAGCGACGCGAGGCGCTTGCGCGCCGTCCCGTACGCCGCGGGGTCGCGCGCCTGGCCCATCTCGCCGATCCAGCCGGTCCACGCGTCGCTGTCGAAATGCGCGTAGCCGCTGTAGACGATCGTCGCGAACGTGCCGCCCTCGAAGCGCATCAGCGCAGCGTACGCGCCTTCGGTCGGGCGCGCCTCGTCCCATCGGCCGGTCTCGGCGCGGACCGACAGCGCGCGGGTGCCGGCGAGCCGCCGCACGATATCCACGTGATGCGCCGCCTGGTTGAACACCGCGCCGCCGCCGCGCGCGGTATCGAGCTCCTCGGGGCGCCGCAGCCGGTACAGGTAGTCGGTGAAGGCGACCGCCGTGATCATGCGAACGCGCCCGACCGTGCCTTCGTCGACGATCCGCCGCGCGAGCGCGATCGGAGCGTCGAAGCCGTGGCTATGCCCGACGACCATCCGTACGCCGGCGCGCGCGCAGGCGTCGATCATCGCGCGGCATTCCCCGGTCGAGAGCGCCATCGGCTTTTCGACCAGCACGTGACGGCGAGCGGCGGCCGCGAGCGCGACGTGCGCGGCGTGATGCTGGTGCGGCGTCGCGACGTAAACGGCGTCGATCGCGTCGTCGCGCACCATCTCGTCGACGGTCGCGTAGGCGCGCCCGCCGAAGTCGGCGGCGAAGCGCTCCCGCGCCTCGGACCGCGGATCGGCCGCCGCGACGAGTCGCACGCGCGGGTCGCCGCGAAACGTCGGCAGCATGAACGCGAACGCGCGGCCGATGCCGGCGACGCCGATCCGCACCTGGCGCAGGCCTTCCGGGCGCGCGCCCGCGCTCACAGGTCGAGCACCAGCTCGCCGGAGAGCGCGCGCGACACGCAGATCATCACGGCGCTCGCCTGTTCGTCCTGCATCAGCACGAGGTCGCGGTGCTCGGCTTCACCCGCGAGAAGGCCGGTTCGGCAGGTGCCGCAGGTGCCGCTTTCGCACGACGACGGCACCGTGCGTCCCGCGCGCCGCAGCGCCTCGAGAATCGTCACGCCGGCGGGAACGACGACTTCCCCGCCGGACCTCGCCAGGCGCACCGTGAACGGCCGGTCCTCGGGCCGCGCCAGCGCCGCGCCCTCGACGAAGCTCTCGAAATGGATGCTGCCGGCGGGCCAGTGGCCGGTCATGTCGCGCACCGCGTCCATCAGCGGCCGGGGCCCGCAGCAATAGACGTGGGCGTTGCCGGGCTTCTCGAGCACCGGCCACAGGTCGAACGAGCGCCCGAGGTCTCCGCCATCCTCGTGGATGCGCACGCGCGAGCGCCACGCGTCGTCCTCGAGCACGTCGACGAACGGCGCCGACGCGCGGTCGCGCACCAGGTAATAGAGCTTCCATGCGGTCGCGCCGCGCGCGTCGAGCGCGCGAATCATCGCGAGCATCGGCGTGATGCCGATCCCGCCCGCGATGAAGATCGCCGCAGGCGCGCGCTCGTCCAGCGCGAACGCGTTGTCGGGGGGCGAAGCGCGGAGCCGATCGCCGACGCGGGCCGCGTCGACGAAGCTCACCGACGCTCCGCGGCCGGTCGTGTCGCGCTTGACGGCGATCTCGTAGCGGTCGCGCTCGGCGGGGTCGTTGCAGAGCGAGTATTTGCGCTCGGCGCCGTTGGGCACGCGCACGGTGAGGTGCGAGCCCGCGGTGAACGGCGGCAATCCGCCGCCGGCCGGGTCGCGCAGCTCGAACAGGCGCACGCCGGACGCGACATCGTCGGCGCGTGAGATGACGAGCTCCAGCGGCAGGGGATCGGGGTCGGACACGATGGCGGCGGCGGATTCGAATGGCGAGCGAGCCGTCCGGCGGGAGCCGGACCCGCGGAAGCGCGCCGGCGGACCGGCAGGCGCTCCCGGGCGGTCGCGGACGCCGGGCACGCCGTTATCTTAGGTTCCTAAGTGTCCGCCCGGCAAGAAGCCGTCGCACGGGCGCCGTCCGCGTCCCGCGCATTGACGAAACACCGCCGGGCACGCGACACTCGCAGGATGCGCCGCAGGAGCGGCGCCTTCACGATCGCCCCGGCCGGCGCCGCAATGCCCGGCACGCGGCGGCAGCCACCGGAGGATTCGATGCGACCCAGCATGCTCATTCGCAGCGCCGTCGCGGCGCTCACCGCCCTCGCGCTCGTCGCCGCGGCGCACGCGCAGGACACGCTCAAGCTCGCCGCCGGCCAGCGCGGCAACTGGGACACGTCGATCTCCGAGATGGGCATGCGCTCGGGAATCTTCAAGAAGCACGGCATCGCGGTCGAGATCCTGTGGACGCAGGGCGCGGGCGAAACGCAGCAGGCGGTGATCTCGGGCAGCGCCGATCTCGGGATCGCGGGCGGCATCATGGGCGCGCTCTCCGCGTTCTCGAAGGGGGCGCCGGTGCGCATCATCAGCGCGGAGACGACCGGCGCGGGCGACCTCTACTGGTACGTGCCCACGGCTTCGCCGGTCAGGACGCTGAAGGACACCGACGGCAAGACGATCGCCTACTCGACCAACGGCAGCTCGACGCACGGCATCGTCTCCGCGTACATCAGGCAGTACGACCTCAAGGCCAAGCCGACGGCGACCGGCAGCCCTTCGTCGACGCTCACGCAGGTGATGTCGGGCCAGATCGACGTCGGCTGGGCGGCGCCGCCGTTCGGCCTCAAGCAGCTCGACGAAGGCGCGATCCGCGTGATCGCCAGCGGCAACGACGCCGCGGTGTTCAAGGGGCAGACGGTGCGCGTCAACATCGCGAACCTCCAGACGCTGCAGACGCGCAAGGCGGTGATCGACCGCTACATGAAGGCGTATCGCGAGACCATCGACTGGATGTACTCGGACGACCCGGCGGCGCTCAAGACCTACGCGGAATTCGTCGGTATCCCGATCGAGATGGCGAAACGGACGCGCGACCAGTTCTTCCCGAAGGCCGCCGTCGATCCCGACCGCGTCGTCGGCCTCGAGACGATCGTCAAGGACGCGGTCGACCTCAAGTTCACCGCGACGCAGCTCACGCCGGAGCAGCTCACGACGCTGATCCAGATCCCGCCGCGCTGACGCCGCGACGCGGGCCGGAAACGCGACGGGAACGCCGGTGTCCGCGCGCAGCAAGGCGGCGGCCGCACGCACGCGGGGCGCGAAGCCGACGGCGCGCACGTCCAGGGCGCGCGCCTCCGGAATCGAGCGGCCGGACGGTCCGCTCGCACGCGAGCCCGCGTACGGCAGCGACGTGGTCGCGGCGACGCTGCGCGCGACCGGCATCCCGTGGATCGCGCTCACGCCGGGCGCGAGCTTCCGGGGGCTGCACGACAGCCTCGTCAACTTCCTCGGCAACCGCGACCCGCGGATGCTCGTGTGCCTGCACGAGGAGCATGCGGTCGCGATCGCGCACGGCTACGCGAAGGCGGCGGGAACGCCGATCGCCGTCGCGCTGCATTCGAACGTCGGGCTCTTCCACGCGACGATGGCGATCTTCAACGCCTGGTGCGACCGGATG
>JBDTNO010000037.1:0-19921 GCA_039933715.1 Betaproteobacteria bacterium | reverse complement strand
CCGAAGTCGATCGGCTCCACTCCCGCGCCGGGCGGCGTCCCGGACGCCCGGCGCGACGACCCAAGCGCTGGTTACGTGCGGCCGAATGCCCGCTTCGCTGCGGCGAGGCACCGATCCTTCGCGTCGCCCGACAGCGCGTCGCACTTCTCGACCGCGACCTTGTATTCAGCGTCGCGCTTGTCTTCCCGCGCGTCCTGCTTCGCTTCCGACACCTTCTTCATCGAAGACTGCGTCGTGTCCGCCGCGACGCGGTCGACCTTGGCATCGGCCTTCGACTTGACTTCGGCGGCCTTCGCTTCCTTCACGCAGACGTCCTTCGGATTGCCCGCCAGGTCGTCGCACTTTTCCTTGGCGACGTTGTAAGCGGCATCCGCGTGCGCGACGCGCGCGTCGAAGCGAGCCTTGGCGGTGTTCTTGTACGACGCCTCGGCATCCGCCTTCGCCATGTCTCGATTGCCCTTGGCGATCACTTCGCAGACATCCTTGGCGTTGCCGGCCATCGGCTTGCAGTTCGCGACCTCCGACTTGTAGGCGGCGTCGATGCGATCCTTCTCGGCCGAGTACGCATCCTTCGACATCGGGGAGTTGGCGGCGAGCGCGACTCCCGCGAAGCCGATGCCGGCGGCCGCGAACATCGCGGCGATCGTGCGGTGCAGTTTGTGTGTCTTCATGGTTTTCTCCCGAGGTGACGACACGTCGTCACATGCGCGGGCCGGTGGCGCTGTCGTCGCGCCAATCCCGGGCCCAGCGGTCGATCTGAGTAGTCGCCTCGTCCTTCGAGACGCCGTAGCTTTCCTGGATCTTTCCGGCGAGCTGGTCCTTCTTGCCGCCGATGATGTCGAGATCATCGTCGGTCAGCCGGCCCCACTGTTCCTTGACCTTGCCTTTGAACTGTTTCCAGTTGCCTTCGACGCGGTCCCAATTCATCGCTCGTCTCCGTTTCGTTTCATCAACAGGGTCCGGATCGGATGTCCGGAGATGCCAGTACGATTGCAACCGGCGTGCCACATGAAAAGCATTCATTGATCAGTGACTTAGGCCAGGTGTCCTGCCGCCAGCCCCCCGTCGCGGCGAGCCCGTGCGGAAAGATTTCCGCGTCCGTCGTCGTGACACCGACACCCCGCCGATCCGCTGTCCCATGCATCCTGGGGACCTGCGAGCACCGTGCGGCGCGACGGCCGCGAGTCACTCCCCGATCAATTCGGAGAAGCGTTTCAGCGTCTCGATCCGGTCGGCGCACACCTTGACGATCGCCATCAGCGGGCCGCCGATGACGAGTCCCCACAGGCCCCACAGCCACCCGAAGAACAGCAGCGCGACGAACGTCGCGACGGGGTTCATCCGCACCGCGCGCCCCTGCCACCAGCCCATCAGCAGGAAGCCGATCACGATCGCGATTCCGGCCGTCAGCGCGGCGAATCCGAACGCGCTCGCGGCCGAGCCGGTCTGGACGAGCGCTACCGCGCCGATCGCGACCGTCGAGATCACCGTGCCTGCGTAAGGGATGAAATGAAGGGCGCCGACGAGCGCCGCCCACAACGCGGCGCGCCCGAGGCCCGCGGCCATGAACGCGAGCCAGCACGTGAGCGCGATCAGCAGATTCACGCCAACGATGATCAGGAGCTGCCTTTGCACCTGCGTGTCGATCTCGTCGAGGATCGCGACGGTGATGCGCCGGCGCGTGAGCGTCGATCCCGCCATGCGCACGAGCTTGCGCCGGAAGCCGTCGCCGTCGGCGAGCATGAGTCCCGCGAGCAGGAGGGCGATCGAGACCTGGCCGACGATGCCGACCACGAGCGCGGCGTTCTCGGCGAAATGCGTCGGCAGCGAGGGCGCAGTCTCCGGCTGCGGCGCCGCGCGTGGCGTTTCGGCGGGCTTTTGTCCCGCGACCTCCGCCGCCGTCTTGCCGAGCTCGGTCGCCGCTTCCTGGACGTGCGAGATCGGGCCGCTGCCGGTCTCCTGCCATTGGTGCACGATCGAGCGAAGCTTGCGCGCGGCGCTGGGAAGCTCGGCTACCGCATTCGAGACGTCGTCGGCCAGCCACCACGCGGTCGTCGCGATCGCCGCGAGCAGCGACATCATCACGAGCAGCGCGCCGAGAGGTCGCGGCACGCGGACCCGCTCGAGCGCGCCCACGACCGGCTTCAGCGCATAGCTTCCGAGCAGTCCCAGGACGACCGGGATCAGGAGCGGTGCCGCGATTTTCGCGGCGGCGATCGACGCGATGACGGCGATCGAGACGATCCCGATATCGCGCGCGCGCCACAGCCGCGGATGCATGACGGCTTCGACGGTCGTGTTGCCCGATGGGGCGGTTGCCCGGGCGGATGTCGAGCCGACATTCTTCTCGCCGCGCGCCACGCTACCGGGCCGGTCGGACGGCGAAGTGCCTGCTGGTCGCTTCGGTTCGGTCACGCGCCCCCCAACGTGCGAAGGGCGCACCGCTCTGCGCGGCGCGCCCCGGGCACGGAATGCAGTTGCGTAGCGAGAAACGGATTACTTCGGCTTCGAGTCGTCCGCCGCGCGCTCGATCGCACGACCGCCGGCCTTGATGTCCTGGCCAGCGCCTTCGACGGTGTTGCAACCGGCGATCAGCGCGAGCGCGCCGGCCACCGCAAGAAAAAGGATTCGCTTCATGACGTTCTCCAGGTTGGATGAGCGCGCCCGGTGGCGCGTCCCTCCGTTGCTTGCGACGATCGTGCCAGCCCGTTGAAACAATGCATTCAACGAGTTAGCACGCGTTTTCCGGGACAACACGCCCCGGGTAGCCATGTGCTCTTGCAATCGCTGCGTTCGGTGTCCGATGCATTCCGACGCACCGACGGCATCACGACGACAGGCCGGAACGCGTTGCCGCGAGGTCGGTCAGCATGTCGACGGCGCGGTCGAACTCGCACTTGTCGAAGAACGCGTCCGCGCCGAGCGCGATGCTTCGATCCCGGTACTGGGGAATCGCATAAGTCGTGAGCACGAGGATCTTCGCGCCCTGCGGACGCGCCGGCCCGATCGCGCGCAGCACGCCGAGCCCGTTCCCCTGCTTCAGTTGCAGGTCGAGCAGCACCGCGTCCCAGTGCCCGTCCGCGAGCGCATCCACCGCTTCGCGTTCGCTCTCCGCATACCCGACCACGTCGATGCGACCCGTCGAGGTCAACGACTCGATCAACCGCTCCCGGATCATCGGGTTGTCCTCGACGAGGAAAACGCGCAGCGGGGTCTGGACAGAGGACGATGGGTTCATGAAATCACAAAAGCAGCCACGGGCCCCGCGTTGCCGCGAAACCCACCGGACGACGACCGGTGGCGGCGTTCACTCGATAAGATGGTTCTTGATCGCGTAGTAGGTGAGGTCGGCGTTGGTCTTCATCGACATCTTCTCGAGCACCCGCGATCGGTAGGTGCTGACGGTCTTGACCGACAGGAACAGCTCGGCCGCGATCTTCGAGACGGGCATTCCGCCGGCGAGCTTGCAGAAGATCTGGAACTCGCGCTGCGACAGGCTCGCGTGCAGCGGCGCCTCGCCGTGGCCGGTCACACCGTCGGCGAGGACCTGCGCGAGATCCGGGCTCACGTACTTGCGTCCTCGCGTCACCGTGCGGATCGCCTGCACGAGCTGCGTCGAGGCGGTCTCCTTGCTCACGTAGCCGGCGGCGCCCGCGCGCAGCAGGTTCACCGCGTACTGCTCCTCCGCATGCGCGGAGAGCATCAGCACCGGCATCTCCGGGCGGATCTGCTTCAATTGCTTCAGCGTGTCGACGCCATTGCGGTCCGGCATCGAGATGTCGAGCAGCACGACGTCGTACGCCTCGTTTCGTACCAGGGAGACGGTCTCGGCGCCGGTGGCGGCTTCGCCGGCGACGGACATGTCGGCCTGGTCGGCTACGAACTGCTTGAGTCCGGCACGGACAATCGCGTGGTCGTCGGCGATCAGGATGCGGATCATGGTAGGGGCCGGTTGGTCTGGCGGCGCGTCATTGCGGCAGCGCCCGGATCGCCTGCGCCTGGTAGGCGGACAGGCGGTTGTAGAGCGTCTTCAAACTGACGCCCAGGATCTCGGCGCACTTGCGCTTGTTGCCGTCGCAGTGGTCGAGCGTGGCGAGCAGCGCGCGCCGCTCAAGTTCCGCGAGCGGCGTGCCGATCACGAATTCGATGCGATCACCCACCGGCGACTGGCCGGCGAGAGCGCCCAGGTTGAGGTCGACGACATCCTCGGCGAGGATGAACGCGCGATGGATCGCGTTGCGGAGTTCGCGCACGTTGCCGGGCCAGCGGTGCGAGCGGATCGCGTCGCGGGCCGCGCGCGAGAAGCGCTTGTCGGTGCCGGCGTCGTCGTTGAACTCCCGCAGGAAATGCTCGGCGATGAGCTCCGCGTCGCCGTCGCGGTCGCGCAGCGGCGGGAGCGGGATCGGGAAAACGGCCAGCCGGTACATCAGGTCCTCGCGCAACACGCCGTCGCGCACCGCAGTGTGGGGATCGCGGTTGGTGGCCGCGATGATCCGCGCGTCAGCGGCGTTCTCCCGGTCGCCGCCGATGCGGATGAACCGGCCCGTTTCCAGGACGCGCAACAGGCGCACCTGCATCTCGGGCGGCATCTCGGTGATCTCGTCGAGGAACAGCGTGCCACCGGCGGCGCGCTCGAAACAGCCGGCATGCTGGCGGTTCGCGCCGGTGAACGATCCCTTCTCGTAGCCGAAGAGCTCGGCCTCGATCAGGTTCTGCGGCAGGGCGCCGCAGTTGATCGCCACGAACGGTCCGCGCCGCCGGCCCGACAGGTCGTGGATCGAGCGCGCGACGAGCTCCTTGCCGCAGCCGGATTCGCCGGTCACGAGCACGGTCGCCTCGGTCGGCGCGACCTTCTCGATCATCGAATACACGGCGATCATCGAAGTCGATCCTCCGTACAGCTGTCCGAACCTTCCGACGGCGGGCCGCGAAGCGGCGCGGGTTCGGGCCAGCGTGACGATGTCGACGACCTTTTCGAACGGGGACGGAGCGGTGGGGTCGTTGACCAGACCATCCGCGTGCAGAACATTCATGAAGGCCTCTATGCGGGGACGTCGCAATGGAAGCCATCCTACGGGTGGCAGCTCCATCGCCCGATCGGCGCGCCGACGATACCGCTGTCGGTCATTGTCCTACAGCCGCCGACAGGCGAGCGGGCGTTCGGGAGACTCTTGCGCCTGAATATGCCCACCGCGGAGTGACGCCCGGGCCGGGACCGTCGGGCGGCCGACCCGGGGTCACTGCGCTAGAGTAGCGGCCGTCCCGCTCGGCTGCTCCGATGCCCACCCCCACCGTCGTCCCGCTGATCCTCTCCGGAGGATCGGGCACCCGCCTTTGGCCGCTGTCGCGCGAATCGGCGCCCAAGCCGTTCATGCGGCTGCCGGACGGCGGCACGCTGCTCGGCCGTACCGCCGCCCGTGCGCTGGCGATCCCGGGCGCGGGACCCCTCGTGACGATCACCCGCGACGAGCACTATTTCGCCACGCGCGACGCGTATGCAGGGCTCGACGCCGCGGCGCGCGAGCGCGCCGTGTTCCTGCTCGAGCCGTTCGGACGCAATACGGCCCCGGCGATCGCTGTCGGCGCAGTCTGGGCCGCGCAACGATTCGGCCCGGACACGCCGTTGCTCGTGCTTCCGGCCGATCACCTGGTGCACGACGTAAGGTCGTTCGTGGAGGCCGTGGCTCGCGCGGTTTCGCACGCGCAAGGCGGTCGGCTCGTGACGTTCGGCATCGTGCCGTCACGGCCGGAGCCCGGATACGGCTACCTCGCGTGCGGCGCGGCGCTCGACGACGGGTCGCCGGCGGTCGTCGCGGTCGAGCGCTTCATCGAAAAGCCGCCGCGCACCGACGCCGCGCAATACGCCGCCTCCGGGCGTCACCTGTGGAACGCCGGCATGTTCTGCTTCACGCCGCGGGCGATCCTCGCGGCGCTCGACGTGCACGCGCCGTCGATCGCGCGGGCCGCGCACGACGCGCTCGCGCACATGCCCGACGATCCGCTCCAGACGCGCATCGAGATCGACCCGGGAGCGTTCGACGCGATGCCCGACGTGTCGATCGACTTCGCGGTGATGGAACGTGCGGCCGGCGTGGTCGCCGTGCGCGCAGGCTTCGACTGGACCGACGTCGGCTCCTGGCAGGCGGTCGGCGACCTCGTGCCCGCCGACGCCGAGGGCAACCGGCGCCAGGGCGAGAGCGTGGCGATCGACACGCGCGACACGATGATCCACGCCGAGGACCGAGTCGTGGCGACGGTCGGCGTGCGCGACCTCGTGATCGTCGACACCGCCGACGCGACACTGGTCGCGCACCGCGATCACCTGCAGCAGGTGAAGGACGTGGTCGCCGTGCTTCGCGCGCGCGGGCACGATGCGTGGCGCGCGCACCGCACCGTCGCGCGGCCGTGGGGCGCCTACACGGTGCTGCTCGAGGCGCCCCAGTTCAAGATCAAGCGCATCGAGGTGTCGCCCGGCGAAGCGCTCTCGCTGCAGCGCCACGCGCGACGCAGCGAGCACTGGGTCGTCGTGCAGGGGGTCGCCCGGGTCACGCGCGGCGACGAGACGTTCGACGTCGCGCGCGACGAGTCGACGTTCGTGCCGGCCGGAACGCGGCACCGGCTCGAGAACGCGGGCGCCGAGCCGCTCGTCGTGATCGAGGTGCAGTGCGGCGACTACCTCGGCGAGGACGACATCGAGCGGTTCGAGGATCGATACGGCCGCTGACGTGCGGTGGGCGATCGGGGTCGACCGTGGGCGGTATGCGTAGCGTTCGACGAGCGACGCACGCGAGCGCCGGCCTGCCCGACCGCCGAGCGCCGATTACCGCGTTCCCGCACGTCATCGCCTCGTCCCCATACGGCTCGTGATCCCGATCCCCGCCAGGATCAACGCGATCCCGGCGACGTGGTGCCCGCCCATCCGCTCGTCGAGGAAGATCGACGCGAGGATCACGCCGTACACGGGCATCAGGTGGACGAAGAGTCCGGCGACCGGCGCGCCGACCTCCGCGACGCCGCGGTTCCAGAAAATGTAGGCGAGCACCGACGAGAACGTCGCGACCGAGAGCAGCGCGACGATCCCGGCGGGCGTCCAGACGATGAAATGGCCGAGCGCCATCTCGCCGAGCCACAGCGGCAGCACGCAAGCGTCGCCGATCAGCGCGAGCACGAACAGGAACGACAGCGGATGGAGGCCCTCCGGGCGCCAGCGCAGCGCGATCGTGTACGCCGACCACATCGCCATCGACAGGATCACGAAGAGGTCGCCCACGTTGAGCCGGAACGCGGCGAGCACCGCGAGCGAGCCCTGCGACAGGATCGCGAGGACACCCGCGAGCGAGATCGCGACGCCGGCCACCTGAGCCGGCCGCAGGCGTTCGCGCAGGAACACCCACGAGAACGTGACGATCATCACCGGGATGAACGAGTTCAGGATCACGCCGTTGGTCGCGGTCGTGAAGTTGAGCCCGAGGTAGGCGAGCGCGTTGTGCGTGCCGATGCCGATCGCGCCGAGGACCAGCAGCATGCGGCGATTGCGCACGATGACCGGCCAGTCGCGCCGCACGTGCGGCCACGCGAACGGCGCGAGGATCGCGATCGCGAACAGCCAGCGGAAGAACGTCATCCCCATCGGCGGGATGTCGTGATAGAGACCGCGACCGATCACCCAGTTGCACGCCCAGAATAGCGGCGTCAGCGCGAGCAGAAGATAGGGCGAGGCATGCCGGCCGGCGCGCGCGGGCGTCGCGGCCTGCGCGGCGGCAGGTCGTTCCATGGCGTGCGATTGTCGCACGCGCGTCCGGCCACGCGCCGGGCGGGAAGGCGTGCGCCGGTATAATCCGGAACGCGCGACGGATGGATCGCGCTCCGCATTGCGAACGATCGCTCCCGCCCGCATCTTTCCCCGATGAACGCGCCCGACGCTCCTGCCGCGGTCGCGATGTCGCCGCTCGTTCCGCTTCCGCGCCTCGTCCCGCCGCTCCCCGAGCCGGGCCGGCGCGTCACGCTCGTGCCGCTCGCCGGATCCGCCGATGCGCTCGCGCTCGCGCAGCTCGCGCGCGATGGCGCGGCGGCCGGGCGTCCGCTGGCGATCCTCACCGCCGATTCGCTGGCGGCGCAGCGTCTCGCCGACGAGATTCCCTGGTTTTCGCCCGGCGTCGAGACGGTGTTCTTCCCCGACTGGGAGACGCTTCCGTACGACCCGATCTCGCCGCACGAGGACCTGATCTCCGCGCGGCTCGCCACGCTCTACCGGCTGGCCCAGCGCGAGCCTTGCGTCGTGGTCGCCGCGGTGTCGACGGCGATGCTGCGGCTTCCCCCGCCGTCGTTCCTCGCCGCGCGCGCGTTCTTCCTGAAGCAGGGCCAGCGGCTCGACGTCGACAAGCTGCGCGCGCAGCTTTCGCTCGCCGGCTACGCGCACGTGACGCAGGTCGTGTCGCCAGGCGAGTACTCGGTGCGCGGCGGGATCATCGACCTGTATCCGATGGGCGCGCCGCTTCCCTACCGGCTCGATCTCTTCGGCGACGATCTCGAAGGCATCAAGACGTTCGACGCCGACACGCAGCGCACCGTCTATCCGGTCCCCGAGATTCGCCTGCTGCCCGCGCGCGAGTTCCCGCAGGACGACGAGGGCCGCACGCGCTTTCGCACGCGCTTTCGCGAAGTGTTCGAAGGCGACCCGTCGCGCTCGGCGCTCTACCGCGACGTCAGCAACGGCGTCTACACCGGGGGCATCGAGTACTACCTGCCGCTTTTCTTCGATGCGATGGCCACGCTCGCCGACTACCTGCACCCGGACGCCGTCCTCGCGTTGCACGGCGACACGCGCGCCGCCGCCGATCGTTTCTTCGCCGACGCCGACGGCCGCTACCGGCTGCTGCGCGGCGACAAGGCGCGTCCGCTGCTCGCGCCTCGCGACATCGTCGTTCCGCCCGACGAGCTCGCCGGGCGCATCAAGGCGTTCGCGCGCGTCGAGCTGCCGTTGCCCGAGGCTTCCGCGGCGTTCGCGCCCGACGCGCCGACGGTTCCTCTGCCGGACGTCGCCGTCGACCGCCGCGCCGACGACCCGCTCGCCGCGCTGAAGCGGCTCGTCGCCACGCCCGGCATCCGCGTGCTCGTAGGCGCGGAAAGCCCGGGACGGCGCGAGACGATGCTCCAGTATTTCGCCGAGTACGGCCTCAAGCTCCCGGTCGTCGAGGACTTCGCGGCGTTCGCCGGTAGCGACGCGCCGCGCGCGCTCGTCGCCTCGCCGCTCCATGCGGGCTTCGCGTGGCGGGGCGCGCGCATCGCGTTCGTCACCGAGGCCGAGCTTTACTCGGGCGCGGTGCGGCGCGCGAAGCGCGAAGCCGGGCGTCGCTCGAACGTCGACGCGATGGTGCGCGACCTCTCCGAGGTGCGCGTCGGCGACCCGGTCGTCCACGAGCAGCACGGGATCGGCCGCTATCTCGGCCTCACGCACCTCGACCTCGGCGACGGGCCTTCCGAGTTCCTCGAGCTCGTCTACGCGAACGCGGCGAAGCTCTACGTGCCGGTGTCGAGCCTGCACCTCATCTCGCGCTACAGCGGCGCCGCGCCGGAAAGCGCGCCGCTGCACGAGCTCGGCAGCGGGCAGTGGGAGAAGGCGAAGCGGCGCGCCGCGCAGAAAGCGCACGATACCGCCGCCGAGCTCCTCAACCTCTATGCGCAGCGCGCCGCGCGCAAGGGCCATGCGTTCGCGTTCAAGGCGCACGACTACGAGGCGTTCGCCGAGGGCTTCGGTTTCGAGGAGACCCCCGACCAGCAGGCGGCCATCGAGGCGGTCCTCGACGACCTCCGCGCAGGCAAGCCGATGGACCGGCTCGTGTGCGGCGACGTCGGCTTCGGCAAGACCGAGGTCGCGCTGCGCGCCGCGTTCGTCGCGCTGGCCGACGGCAAGCAGGTCGCGGTGCTCGTGCCGACGACGCTGCTCGCCGAGCAGCACTTCCACGTGTTCTCCGATCGCTTCGCCGACTGGCCGGTGCGCATCGCAGAGCTCTCGCGCTTCCGCTCGCCCAAGGAGGTGAAGGCCGCGCTCGAAGGGCTCGCGCGAGGCACGACCGATCTCGCGATCGGCACGCATCGCCTGATCCAGCCCGACGTCAGGTTCGCGAACCTCGGCCTCGTCATCATCGACGAGGAGCACCGGTTCGGCGTGCGCCAGAAGGAAAAGCTGAAGCGGCTGCGCGCCGAGGTCGACGTCTTGACGCTCACCGCCACGCCGATCCCGCGCACGCTCGCGATGTCGCTCGAGGGCATCCGCGATTTCTCGGTGATCGCGACCGCGCCGCAGCGACGGCTCGCGATCCGCACGCTCGTCACCCCCTACTCGTCCGGCATCGTCCGGGAAGCGGCGCTGCGCGAGCTGAAGCGCGGCGGCCAGGTGTATTTTCTGCACAACGACGTCGACACGATCCGCTCGACCGCCGAGCGGCTCGCCGCGTTGCTGCCCGAGGCGCGCGTCGCGATCGCGCACGGCCAGATGGGCGAGCGCGACCTCGAGCACGTGATGCGCGACTTCTACGCGCAACGCGTGAACCTGCTCGTCTGCTCGACGATCATCGAGACCGGCATCGACGTGCCGACCGCGAACACGATCATCATCGAGCGCGCCGACCGGTTCGGCCTGGCGCAGCTCCACCAGCTCCGCGGCCGCGTCGGCCGCTCGCACCACCAGGCGTACGCGTACCTGCTGACGCCGCCCGAGGAGGCGCTTTCGGCGCTGGCGAAGAAGCGCCTCGAGGCGATCCAGTTGATGGAGGACCTCGGCTCCGGGTTCTATCTCGCGATGCACGATCTCGAGATCCGCGGCGCCGGCGAGGTGCTGGGCGACGAGCAGTCGGGCGAGATGGCCGAAGTCGGGTTCCAGCTCTACACGGACATGCTGAAATCGGCGGTCTCGGCGCTTAAGGACGGGCGCGAGCCCAACCTCGCCGAGCCGCTCGGCGTGACGACCGAAATCCAGCTCCACGTCCCGGCGCGGTTGCCCGAGCAGTATTGCAGCGACATCCACGAGCGGCTCGTCCTCTACAAGCGGCTCGCGACCGCCGAGAATCCCGAGGGCGTCGACGCGATCGTCGAGGAGCTCGTCGACCGCTTCGGCCCGCTTCCCGAACCCGCGCACGCGCTGGTCGCGTCGCACCGGCTTCGCCTCTCCGCGAAGCCGCTCGGCGTGCGCAAGATCGACTCGGGTCCCGAGCGCACGACCATTCAGTTCGTCGCCAATCCGCCGTTCGACCCGGGCAAGCTGATCCTGCAGATGCAGCGCGACGGCCGCACGCGCTTCGCGGGGCCGGACCGCGTCCGCATCGAGCGCGCGGCGCCCGCGCTCGACGAGCGTGTCGCGCTGGTGCGCGGTTTCCTGAACCAGCTCGCATGAGCGTGGCGACACGCCTGCCGCCGTCGGTGCACGTGTTCGTGCGCGACTGGCTTTCGGCCAACCACGTGCTGCTGCGCAGTCGCGAGGACGGCCACGTGCTCGTCGACACCGGCTACGGCGCGCACGCGTCGCTGACGCTCGCGCTCGTCGACGGACCGCGCGGGCTCGCGGGCGAGCCGCTGGCGAAGATCGTCAACACGCACGGCCACTCGGACCACGTCGGTGGCAACGCCGTTCTCGCCGCGCACTATGGCTGCCCGATCGCCGTGCCCGCCGCCGAGGCGCCGCATTTCGAGGCATGGGACGAGAAGACGCTGTTGTACGGCTACGCCGACCAGGAAGTCGCGCGGTTTCGCGTCGACGAGCGGATCGAGGCCGGAAGCACGCACGTCTGGGGCGGGCTCGCGTGGCGGGCTCTTGCCGCGCCCGGCCATGACATGGGCGCCCTCGTCTTCCACAATCCCGAGCACCGCGTGCTGATCTCGGGCGACGCCCTGTGGCAGCGCGGGTTCGGGTTCGTGATGCCCCGCGCGATGGACCCGCGCGCGATTCCCGCGACGCGCGCGACGCTCGACCTCATCGCCTCGCTCGACCTGCGCATGGTGATTCCCGGACACGGCGAGCCGTTCGACGACGTGGAGGGGGCGCTCGCGTTCGCGTACGGCCGGCTCGCGTCGCTCGAGAGCGACGACCTCAAGATCGCTCGCTACGCGGTCAAGGCGATCTTCGGCTTCAGCCTGCTGCACCGGCGGCGGATGCGGTCCGACGACGTCGTGCCGTTCGTCGAGCGCGTGCCGTTCTTCCGCGACGTCAATTCGGCGGTGTTGCGCATGGCGCCCGAGGGGCTGGCAGCGATGATCGTCGACGAATTGCTTCGCGCCGGCGCGATCCGTCGCGAAGGCGACGAGCTCGTGTCCGCGGCGGGCGAGGCCGGGTGACGATCACGGCGGCCGCGGGCGATCCGCGCCCCGACGCGGAATAGCGGCGTTGTCCATGCTGTTACCTGCACGCCGGCGCCGTCGAGCCCGGCACCTGGCCGTCCCTTCGAGGAGATCCTGCATGAAGCCTGCCGTCGCCATCGCCACCGCTCTCGCCGTCGTGGGCGCGTATTCCGCCGTCGTCTATGCCCAGTCGGCCGACCGCCAGATCCGCTACCGCCAAGCGGTGATGGGCGCCCAGGGCTACCATTTCTACGGGATCCTGAACGGCATGGCCAAGGGCCAGCGTCCGTACGACAAGGATGCCGCGGTACGCAGCGCGAAGTTCATCGACGCGCTGATCGAGATGCCCTGGGACGGGTTCGCGCCCGGCACCGAGACCGGCGCGCCCACGAAGGCGAAACCCGAAATCTGGAAGGACCGGGCGACGTTCGACAAGCTGGGGCGCGACGCCAAGGTCGAGACCTCGAAGCTGGTCGCCGCGGCGGGCGTCGACCTCGCGACGATGCGCGCGCAGATGCAGGCGACCGGCCTCGCGTGCAAGAACTGCCACGACAAGTTCCAGAACGAGTGACCGAGGGCGGCGGCGGCGCGCCGCGGCGCTCCTGCACGAACGATTCCGCGCCCGTTGCGCCCGATCCGCGTCAGTAGGCGAGCGACATCGGGCCGAACACCAGCGCCAGCGCCAGCGCCAGCACGGCGAGCGCGCGAACGGTCGACGCGAAGCCGTCCTCCGCGCGTGCGAGCCCCGGCGGGAACGCCTTGGTGCCGCCGAACATCGACACGATGAGATTCTCGCGCAGCACGACGAGGTAGGCGAGCACCGCGGCGATGTGCACGCCGGCGAGCGCGACGATCACCCACCAGAAGCGCCGGTGGAACCACGACAACGCGTCCGACAGCTGTTGCGTGACGCGCTGCGCGAGCGGTCCTTCCCACAACTCGCCGTCGTTGGTGAAAAGGCCGACGCATGCCTGCACGGCGAGCGCGACGAGCAGCGCCAACGCCATCCATCCGCCGGCCGGATTGTGCGAGACGTGGATCTCCGGCTTGCGCGCGATCCGCGACCGCGCGTAGCTCGCGACCGCGCGCGGCCCGCGCACGAACGTGCGAAAGCGCGCGTTGCGGCTGCCGAGGAAGCCCCACAGGACGCGGAACACGACGACCGCGAGCAGCGTCTGCCCGAAGCGCATGTGCCACTCGAGCCACGGTCCCCCGACCAGGCCGCTGACCAGCAGCGCGACCAGCAGCACCACCAGCACCCAATGGGTGACGCGCACCGCGCGGTCCCACACGAGGACCCGCTCGATCGCGGCAGTGGCAGTTGCCGGTGCGTCGTCCGGACTCACGCGCGCGCTTGCGCCGACACCACGACCCAGACGACGGCCGGCGGCAGGTTGCGCCACACGCGCTCGGCGCGCCGCCACCGGAGCGCCGGATCACCGAGCGCGAACGGCTCGCGCAACCCGTAGCTGTATTGGACGAGCCGCCGCTCGGGATGCGCGAGCAGGAAGCGCCGCAGCACGGCGATCGTCGCTTCGGCGAGATCCTCCGGCAACGAGCGGAACGGCAGCGACGACACCGCGACGGTGCGCGGTGGCTGCGCGAGCAGGCATTCGGCGCGCTCGTGCACGCAGCCGGCGCGCACGCTCGCGCGCGGCCAGTTGCGCGCAAGGCGCCGCGCCATCGATCCGCTTCGCTCGATCACCGTGAGCGTCGCGCGCGGATGGTCGGCCTCGAGGCAGCGCGTGACCGAGCCCGCGCCGGCGCCGAGCTCGACGATCGCGTCGAATCCGGCCGCGTGACGCGAAAGCGCGCGGGCGAGAACGCGCGACGACGGGACGATGCCGCCGACGATCGCCGGAGCGCGCAGGAAATGCGCGAGAAACGATTCGTCGAGCCTCGTGTCGGCGTGGTCGTGCGCGGACCGCTTCGACCGCTCCGCGCGCCCGGCACCCGACCAGGTGCCGGCGGCCACCGGGCGCTGGTCGCGGGTGCCCGCGCGGTCGTGGCGCGAATCGGGAGGCGGCATCGTTCGCTCAGGGCGCGAGCTGCGCGACGAACCCGCGCACGCCCGACAACAGCATCTCGACCGCGAGCGCGGTCAGCACGAGGCCCATCAGCCGCTCCATCGCGACCACGCCGCGCTCGCCGACCACGCGCTGGACGCGATCGGCGGCGAGCATCACGACGAGCATCACGAGCATCGCGACCGACAGCGCGGCGACGAGCGTGCCGAGCGACGTCGGGTTGCGCGACGACAGCAGCATCACCGTCGCGAGCGCCGACGGACCGGCGATCGCGGGAATCGCGAGCGGCACGATGAACGGCTCGGCGCCGCCCGGATCACCGAACACGCCTTCCGGATGCGCGAACACCATGCGCAGCGCGATCAGGAACAGGATGACGCCGCCGGCGATCGAAAGCGAAGTCTCCGACAGCTGCATCAGCGCGAGGAACGCCCGCCCGCCGAACAGGAAGACGAGCAGCACCGCGTAGGCGATCAGGCACTCGCGCAGCACGACGCGCGCGCGGCGCTCGCGCGGCACGCCGCGCAGTGCCGCGACGGCCAGCGGGACGTTGCCGAAGGGGTCGGTCACGAGCACCAGGAGGACGATCGAGGAGACGAGCTCGGACGGCATGGGATTCGGAGACGCCGCTGCGAGTATAACCGCGCGACCCTGTTCGGAAACTCAGTGCAGCTTGATGCGCGGCTCGACGCCGCCCCGCAGCAGCCGGCCGAGCGAGTCGAGCGCCACGAGCACCACGCCGTGCAGCGCGACCTGGTGGAGCTTGTAAAGCGATAGGTACATCCAGCGCGCGACGAGTCCCTGCACGAGCAGGTTTCCGCCGATCAGCCGTCCCATCAGCGTGCCCACGGCGGACAATTCCCCCAGCGAGACCAGCGACCCGTAATCGCGGAACCGGAACTCCGGCAGCTCGCGCCCGTCGAGGCGCGCGCGCATCGACTTCACGAGCAGCATCGCCTGCTGGTGCGCGACCTGCGCGCGCGGCGGCACCATCGCATCCGGCCCCATCTGCGGCCACGGGCATGCGGCGCAGTCACCAAACGCGAGGACGTCGGGATCGACGGTCGAGACGAGCGTCTGCCGCACGAGGATCTGGTTCGCGCGGTTGGTCTCGAGCCCGAGGCCGGCGAGCCACGCCGGCGCGCGGATGCCCGCCGCCCACACGACGAGGTCCGCGTCGTAGAGGCCGCCGCTCGCGGTCTTCACCGCCTCGCCGGTGACCTCGACCACCTTCTCGCCGACGTGGACGTTCACCTTGAGCTTGGCCAGGAGCCCGGTGGCGGCGATGGCGATCTTCTCCGGAAGCGGGGGCAGGATTCGCGCCGCTGCCTCGAGCAGCGTGATCCGAATGTCGCGTTCGGGATCGAGTTGGTCGAGGCCGTAGGTCGCGTGCGCGCGCGTCGTCTGGCGTATCTCGGCGGCGAGCTCGACGCCGGTCGCGCCCGCTCCGATGATGACGATCGCGACGGTGCCGTCGCGGCCTTCTCCCTTGCGCTCGTCGGCGCGTACGCTCGCGGCGAGCAGGCGGCGGTGGAAGCGCTCGGCCTGCGGCGGCGTGTCCAGCTGGATCGTGTGCTCGGCGACGCCGGGCACGCCGAAATCGTTCGACTCGCAGCCGACGCACAACACGAGCGTGTCGTAGCCGACCACGCGCTCCGGCAGCACGACGCCTTCGTCGACGTCGCGCACCTCGGCGATGCGGATCGTATGCGCCGCGCGATCGAGGCCGGTCATCGCACCCTGCCGGAAGCGAAAGCCGTGACGGTGCGCGAGCGCCGGGTAATCGACGCCATGCGTGTCGGCGTCGAGGCGCCCCGCCGCGACCTCGTGCAGCAGCGGCTTCCACACGTGCGTCGGGAACGGATCGACGAGCGTCACTTCGGCGCGCTTGCGGCGCCCGAAATGCCGCCCGAGCGCCGCTGCGAGCGGCAGCCCGCCGGCGCCGCCGCCCACGATCACGATCCGATGCGCGGTTGGCGACACCACCGCTCAGCGATTTCCGCGCACCGCGTCGACGAGTCCCGCGAAGGACGCGACCGGAGATTTCAGCGCGTCGTCGTGCATCGCATCGATCGCGTCGGTGTCGAAGTCGATGGCCGCCACGCAGGCGTAGATCGTCCCCGGCTTCTCGCGGAGCGCCGAAGCGCAGGCGACCGTCGTCACCGGCGAGCGTGCGAAGGGACGCGGCGTACGCCGCGCGCGCGGACCGCTACGCGCCGGATCGGGGAGGTTCATGGCGAATCGTCGGTCGCGTTCTCGTCATGGTTCCTGCATCGGCGCCTTCGGCGGGCGTCTTGGCGGCCATGCGCGCGTCGCCCAGCCGTCCGCCAACGATACGGGCGCGCGCGCCGCAACGCAACTTCAGTCGCCGCGCACCGTGCCTTCGCGACGCGGATCGGCGCCGCCGGCCCACCCGTCCCGCGTGCGCAGGATCGCCTGCGTGCCGCTCGTCTGCGCGATCACCGCGACTTCGTGCCCGAGCGCGCGCAGCCGATCCGCGAGCGCGGCCGCCGCCGTGCCGCGCTCGAGTTCGGTCGGGCCGTTGCGGCTGCCTGCGTTGGGAAGCTCGATCGCCGCCTGCGGGTCGAGCTTCCAGTCGAGCACCGCGACGATCGTCTTGGCGACGTAGAGGATGATCGCCGAGCCGCCGGGAGATCCGACGACGAGGTGGACGCGGCCCGCGGCGTCGTAGACGATCGTCGGCGCCATCGACGTGCGCGGCCGCTTGCCCGGCTCGACGCGATTGGCGACCTGCGCGCCGCCGTCGATCGGCGCGAACGAGAAATCCGTGAGCTGGTTGTTGAGCAGGAACCCGCCCGCCGTCATCGTCCGCGTGCCGAAGCCGTCCTCGATCGTCGTCGTCATCGACACCGCGTTGCCCCAGGCGTCGACGATGGAGAGATGCGAGGTCGACGGCGGCTCGACGGCCTCGGCCTCGGCGTGCGCGATCCTGCGCTCGCGCGCGCGGCCGGGCGGATCGCCGGCGCTCGCGCGGCCGAGCGAGCCGGTCGCGCGGATCAGGCGCGAGCGCTCGCGCAGGTATTCCGGGGCGACGAGGCCTTCGGGAATTTCGACGAACGCCGGATCCGCGACGTAGCGGTCGCGGTCGGCGTACGCGAGGCGCCCTGCCTCGCTCAGGAAATGCACGCTCCAGAACGTGTCCGCTCCCATCGACGCCAGGTCGTACGGCGCGAGCATCCCGAGGATCGCGAGCAGCGTCGTGCCGCCCGACGACGGCGGCGGCATGCCGCACACCAGGTAACGGCGGTAGGGGCCGCACACCGGATCGCGCTCGATCGCCCGGTAGCCGGCGAGGTCGGCGTGCGTGAGGTCGCCGGGGCGCGTCGGATGGCGCCGCGCGGTCGCGACGATGTCGTCGGCGATCGCTCCGCGGTAGAACGCGTCGGCGCCCTCGCGCGCGAGCGTGCGCAGCGTCCGCGCGTACGCCGGATTGCGCAGCAACGTGCCCGCGGCGAGCGGCTTGCCGTCCTGCCCGAGAAAATAGCGTGCGGCGAACGCATCCCGCGCCAGGTATCGATCACCCGCGATCGCGGCGGAGAGGCGCGGCGACACGCGAAAGCCTTGGTCGGCGAGCGCGATGGCTGGCGCGAAGAGATCGGCCCAAGGCAGGCGACCGTGGCGCCGGTGCGCGAGCTCGAGCACGCGCATCGTGCCGGGCACGCCGATCGCAAGTCCGGTCGCCACGACCTCGCGGAACGCAAGCGGCGCCCCGTTCGCGTCGAGGAAGCGGTCGGGCGTCGCGGCGGCAGGCGCGGCTTCGCGGCCGTCGTACGCATGGAGACGCGCGCCGCGCGACGCGTGCACGAGCATCAGCGCGCCGCCGCCCAGGCCCGAGGATTGCGGCTCGGTGAGCCCTAGCACGAGTTGCGCGGCGACCGCCGCATCGACCGCGCTTCCGCCGCGCGCGAGCATCGCGTAGGCCGCGTCGGTCGCATGCGGATTGGCGGTCGCGGCGAGGAACCGGCGCGCGTGGACCGGCGATTTCGCCGTCCATCCGCTCGGTCCGTCCGGTGGCGGCGCGACCTGCGCCAGCGCGCTCGCCGATGCGAGCGCCGCGATCGCCAGCCACACGCTCGTCGAACGCAAGCAGCGCATCGCGAGGATTCTACCGGGGAGCCTGTAGGCCGTGCGCCGACAGGGGTGCGCGGGCGAGGCCGATACGCGCGATGCGCCGCAGCATCCATCCTTGGCGCGATCCAATGACGCAGCAGGGGGAGGGCCCGATGGACACGATCATTTCCGGACGCTACGACGGCTTCGAAGCGGCGGAGGCGGGCCGCGAGCGGCTCGAGGCGTGCGGCTTCCCGCAATCGTCTATCCGCGTGTTCGTCGATCTCGGTCGCGGGCCCGGCGTGCGGCGCCCGATCCGCGTGACCGTCGCCGTGCATATCGGCGGCTCGGACCGCGACGACGATGCGATCCACGTGCTGACGGCCACCGGCGCGACGCGCATCGAGCGCGCCGAAGCTGCATGGAACGACGTGCCGGCGCTCGCGGATGATCGATCGTTCGCCGCCTCGATGCGCGCGGAGCCGGCATCGGTGCCGATGACGGTCGGCTGAACGCACCTGCGTGCGCGGCTCGCGCCACGCATGGTATTGGAATCGATGTTTCGATGGAGGAGCGAACGATGGACGACCCACTCGCCTTGCGCACGCCCGCTGCCGCGGGGACGATCATCGCCGGCCGCTTCGACACGTTCGACCAGGCAGGCGATGCGCGCGAACGCCTGCAGACCGCGGGCTTCCCGGCCCCGACGATCACGACGTTCTTCAACAATCCGCCGGGCCGCCACGATCAGACCGAGATCGGCGGCGACGAATTCGCCGATCCGCAAGCCGCGCATTCGGGCGGCGGCGCGCTCGCCGGCGCGGCCGCGGGAGCGGGAATCGGCATCGCGGCGATCGCGGCCGGACCCTTCGGCGTCGCGGCGCTCGCCACCGCGGGCGCCTATGTGGGCGCGCTCGCGGGCGCGATGAACGCGACCGGGCATGCGAGCGAGGACTGGCCCGAGCGGCGCCCGTCCGGAGTGATCGTGGCGGTGCAACCGGGCGCTCCGGAGCGTGAGAGCGAAGCGATCGACGTGTTGCGTACGGCGGGCGCCGATCACATCGAGCGCGCCGTGGGCACGCTGGTCGACGGCGACTGGTCCGATTTCGACCCGGTGGCGCGCCCGCACCTGGTGGACGACCCGTCCGAGCACCCCACGATCGTGCGGCGTTCGCAAGAGGCGCTTCGATGAGCGCCCCGCGCGATCGCGACGAGCACGCGGGCAAGCCTGCGGTCCCGCCGCAGCCCGACCGTGGGGCACGCGTGGCGAGCGACAGCGGAGCCGCCCCGCTGCCGTCGCTGCCGCACGAGCGCGACGAGCGCGCCGGCAAACCTGCGGCGATCACGCGTCCGTTGCGTCTCGCAGCGGAGGATCTCGAGGACGGCCGCGTCGATACCGACTGCCGGGGCCGCGCCTCCGCCCGCGAATGCGCGGGCGAGATTCCGGCGCTCCTCAAGCCGCGACCGGCGACCGGCGGCGCCAAAGCCGT
>JBDTNO010000036.1:0-20081 GCA_039933715.1 Betaproteobacteria bacterium | reverse complement strand
TCACGGTGCGCGCGGACTCGCATGCACGAACTACTCGAACCTCCGACTTGGCGTTTGCTCGTCCGCCCTGCGGGACGCGCCGGGCGGGCGGCTGGCGTCGTTGCCCGCCTTGGTCGTGGGGCCTTCCACGACCGGCGGCGGGCGCCTCGCCATCCCACCCGCCCGACGCGTCGCGCTTCCGCGGGTTACGCAGAGCTTCCCTAGACGGCCGCCGCCCAATGCTCGATCACGAGCTCGAGCGCTTCCTGCCCCCGCCAGCGGTTGACCTCGGGGCGAAAGACCGCATGGATGCGCGCGGGCAGCGGGTCGGCGGTTCGGAACAGCATCGCGTCGTAACGTTCGCCGGCACGCGCGAGCGCCAGGCGCGTGTGCTTCCCGCCGACCACGCGTTGCGCAGCGACGTCAAAAACCGCGTCGAAGCGCGGCGGCGCGAAGCCCGGGCCCCACACGATGTCGTCGAGGCGATGCGCGAGCGCGATGTCGAGCTCGCCATGCAGTGGTTCGCCATCGGTCTCGCAACGGTCCGTGAGGTCGTCGGGCGTCAGCCACTCGCGCGCGACCGCCTCGAACGCCTCGGCGAAGCGCGCGAGATCGGCGCCGCGCAGCGACAATCCGGCCGCATAGGCGTGGCCGCCGAAGCGCAGCAGCATCCCGGGCGCTCGCTTCGACACGAGATCGAGCGCATCGCGGAGATGGAACCCGGCGATCGAGCGGCCCGAGCCGCGCCACTCGCCGTCGTTGCCGGGCGCGAAGACGATCACGGGCCGATGCACGCGATCCTTGAGGCGCGACGCGACGATGCCGACGACACCCTGGTGCCAGCGCTCGCGGTGGACGCATACCGACGCCCTGTCGGACGCTCCCGCCGCGAGCGCGTCGAGGTCGGCGAGCGCTTCCTTCTCGATCGTGGCCTCGATGACGCGGCGCTCTCGGTTCATCCGGTCGAGCTCGGCGGCGAGCGTGGTGGCCTCGCGCACGTCGTCGGTGATGAGGCAGCGGATGCCGAGCGACATGTCGGCGAGGCGGCCCGCCGCGTTCACGCGCGGGCCTGCGACGAACCCGAGGTCGGAGGCGGTCGCGTGCGTCGCATCGCGGCTCGCCACCGCGAACAGCGCGGCGACGCCCGCGTGCGCATGGCCGGCGCGGATGCGCCGCAACCCCTGGTCGACGAGGATGCGGTTGGTGCGGTCGAGCCGCACGACGTCCGCGACGGTGCCGAGCGCGACGAGGTCGAGCAGCGTCGCGAGGTTCGGCAGCGACGCCTCGTCGCGTCCGCGCGCGCGAAGGAGGGCGCGTGTCGCCGCGAGCACGTAGAACATCACGCCCACGCCCGCGATGTGCTTCGACGGGAACGCGCAGCCGGGCTGGTTCGGATTGACGATCAGCGCGGGCGACGGCAGGCGCTCGCCGGGCAGGTGATGGTCGGTCACGAGCACGTCGATGCCCATCGCGGCGGCCGCATCGACGCCCTCGACGCTCGCGATGCCGTTGTCGACGGTGACAATGAGCGCGGCGCCGCGATCGCGCGCGATCGCGACGATCTCCGGCGTGAGGCCATAGCCGTGCTCGAACCGGTTGGGCACCAGGTAGCGCACGTCGGCGCCCATGCGCGAGAGCGCGCGCACGCCGATCGCGCAGGCGGTCGCGCCGTCGGCGTCGTAGTCGGCAACGATCACGATGCGCTCGCGCGCGTCGATCGCCCGCACGAGCCGCTCGGCGGCGGCGTCGATGCCCTTCAGCAACGACGGCGCGGGCAGATGCGCGAGCGTGAGCTCGAGCTCGCTCGCATCGGCCACGCCACGCGCGGCGTAGAGGCGGGCGAGGACCTGCTCGACGCCCGCGCCGGCGAGCGCCGCGGCGGCCGGCGGCACCGCGCGGCGCACGATCGCGGGCATCATCGGCCGGGGATCGCGAAGCGGCGTGGCGCGAAGCCGGAAAGGAGGCGCGCCGGCAGCGAAGGCCGCCGCGCGGTCCACGTCATCGCGCGCTCGCCGTCGGTCACGAGCACCAGCGACGCGATGCGGCCGCTCCGGAGCCACGCGAGCGCCGGCGCGATCCACGCCTGCTCCAGCGTCGCGAGCGACGCCGCGTCGCGCGGCGGCGGCAGCACGACGGCGACGTGCGAAGCGGGTCGCGTCGCCGGCGCCGCCTCGATGACCGCCTCGAACGATCCGGGCAGCATCATCGCCTCGCCGCCGGCGTGGAGCGCGAGGCCGCGCACGAGGTCGCCGGAGCGATCGTCCGGCGCATGCACGCGAAACGGCGCGCCGAGCCCGACGTCGGCCAGCGTGCCGCCGCCCCAGAACCACGTCCCGTTGCACATCGCGCGGCCCTGCTGCTCGCGGCGTCGGTTGACCGGGTGCGCGAACAGCAGCATCTGGATCTCGGTCGACCAGCGCTGCCAGGTCCCCGCGTCGGCCCCGCCCGGCGCGTGCGCCGACAGCATCGTCCCCAGCGCGCGCTCGATCGGGACCGTGCGCAGCGCCGGCCGCGAGGCGAGCGTCGCGAACCACGTGTCGGGGCGCGGTGCGTGGAACACGAGCCCGTCGGAGGCGAAATGCGCGTTCAGCGAATCGACGAGCGCATGCGCTTCGAGCGTCTGGAGGTCGTCGACGCGCGCCGCGAGCGCGACGTCGTCGCGGCCGGCGACGAGCGACACCGGGTCGGCGGCGAGGACGAAAGATGCATGCGGGTCGACCCCCGCGCCGAGCAACGCGAGCGGCGCGGCCGGCACGTCGTGCGCGGTGTCGGCCGCAGGCGCGCCGAACGCCGCCAAAAGCGCGGCGGTGATGCCGAGCGGCTCGACGCGCGCCTGCGACCACGATGCGAGGCGCGCGAGCGGCCGCGACTCGGCGAGCAGCGCCGCATCGAGCGAGGAAAGGCGGGGGACGACGAACGTGAAGCGCATGCGGGGCGACGCAGGCGCGCATGCGCTTGGAGCGCGGAATGCGGCGGGCGACGGTCGAGTCTAGCATGCGATAATCGCGCGCCCCGCGTCGTCCGCGGACGATGCCCCTCCCTTGGTACCCTACGAACTGGCCGTCGGCCTGCGCTACACGCGCGCCCGCAAGGGCTCGGGCCGCAACTCGTTCATCTCGTTCATCGCGCTGATCTCGATGGCCGGCATCGCGCTCGGCGTCGCCGCGCTGATCGTCGTGTTGTCCGTGATGAACGGCTTCCAGGAGGAGCTGCGCAACCGCATCCTGTCGGTCGCCTCGCACATCGAGGTGCGCGGGCTGCCGGCGCTCGCGGACTGGCAGGCGGTCGCGAAGACGGCGCTCGGCGATCCGCGCGTCAAGGCCGCGGCGCCCTTCGTGCAGGGACAGGCGATGCTCTCGGCGGGCGACGTCAACCGCGGCGTGCTGATGCGCGGCGTCGATCCCGCGCGCGAGGACACGGTCGCCGACATCGGCCGCCACATGCGCGAGGGGGCGCTCACCGACCTCAAGCCCGGCGAGTTCGGCATCGTGCTCGGCGCCGAGCTCGCGCGTGCGCTCGGCGTCCGGATGGGCGAGACCGTCGTGGCGATCACGCCGCAGGGAACCGTGACGCCCGCGGGAACGCTGCCGCGCGTCAAGAGCTTCCGCGTCGTCGGGATCTTCGAGATCGGCATGTACGAGTTCGACAGCGCGCTCGCGCTCCTCGACCTCGAGGACGCGCGAAGGCTCTACCGGCTCGAGGGCGTCTCGGGCGTGCGCCTCAAGCTCGACGACCTGTTCGCGGCGCCCGCGGTCGCGCGCTCGCTCGCGCGCACCGTCGGCGCCGGCGCCGAGCTTCGCGACTGGACGCAGAGCCACGCCAACTTCTTCCGCGCCGTGCAGATCGAGAAGCGCGTGATGTTCATCATCCTGACGCTGATCGTCGCGGTCGCCGCGTTCAACATCGTGTCGGCCCAGGTGATGCTCGTCACCGACAAGCAGGCCGACATCGCGATCCTGCGCACGCTCGGCGCGACGCCGGCGTCGATCATGGTGATCTTCGTGATCCAGGGCGCGCTGATCGGGATCATCGGCACGCTGATCGGCGTCGCGGGCGGCGTGCTCCTGGCGCTCAACGTCGACACGGTCGTGCCGCTGATCGAGCGCGCGTTCGGCGTTTCGTTCCTCGACAAGACCGTCTACTACATCACCGACCTCCCGTCCGACCTGCAGCGCGGCGATGTCGTGACGATCGCGTCGATCGCGCTCGTGCTGGCGCTCGCCGCGACTCTCTATCCGAGCTGGCGCGCCGCCCGCGTGAACCCCGCCGCGGCGTTGCGCTATGAGTAACGAGAGCCACGAGCCCGGCCCGGCGTTGCCGCCCGTTCGAGACGAAGCGGCGCGAATCCGTGCCGCGGAGACCGGTCTCCCGCCGGTGCTCGCCTGTCGCGGTCTCGCGAAAACCTACACCGGAGGCCCGCAGGACGTCGTCGTCCTCAGCGGCATCGATCTCGACGTCGAGGAAGGCGAGCGCGTCGCGATCGTGGGCGCGTCTGGATCGGGCAAGAGCACGCTGCTGCACCTGCTCGGCGGCCTGGACGCTCCCACGGCCGGCGACGTGACCGTCGAGGGCCGCCCGTTCGCGACGCTCGACGAGGCCGAGCGCGGGCGCGTGCGCAATCGCGCGCTCGGCTTCATCTACCAGTTCCATCACCTTCTTCCCGAGTTCACCGCGGTCGAGAACGTCGCGATCCCGCTCGTGATCCGTCGCGAGGCGCCGCACGCCGCGAAGGCGATGGCGCGGGCGACGCTCGAGCGCGTCGGGCTCGCGCACAGGCTCGAGCACGTGCCGGGCGAGCTGTCGGGCGGCGAGCGCCAGCGTGTCGCCCTCGCGCGCGCGCTCGTCACGAATCCGCGCTGCGTGCTCGCCGACGAGCCGACCGGCAACCTCGACCGGCGCACGGCCGGACAGGTGTTCGACCTGATGCTCGAGCTGAATCGCGCGGTGGGCACCGCGCTCGTGATCGTCACGCACGATCCCGATCTGGCCGCGCGTACCGACCGCACGTTGCACCTCGTCGACGGTCGTCTTTCCTAGCGGCCGCGTCGGCGCGGCTTTCGCGCCGGTGACGCCCGCTTGCGACGTGGCGCGCATTCCGACGGAGATCGACCGTCGGAGATGCGACCGCGCGCCGACCGATTGCAACCGTCGGCGATGGACGAATCGGCAGCGCGCACGCGCCGCGTTTACATGCCCGACGCGCTTCGCGCGCACCGCTGCACGGGGGAAAACGGGACCGCGAGCTATGGCAAGGATGTTGCACGTTGGGTGGACGGGGCGACGCTTCGCCTGCGCATCCAGGAGACATGATAAAGACCCTCGACAAGTGCATGATCGCCGTCGCCGGCACGCTGCTGGCGTTCGGCACCGCCTACGCGCAGACCACGTCGCCGACGCAACCCACGCAGACTGGCGCGCAACCGCAATTGCAGAAGGGCTTCTCCGGCGAGCACCGCAGCGGAACCTGGGACACCTCGGGGTTCGACCGCCTCGACGCGAACCACGACGGCGTCATCTCGCGCGAGGAAGCGCAAGCCGATCCGTCGGTGCGCGACGCGTGGGGCAGGCTCGACCGCCGCAACGCGGGCAAGGTGAGCCGCGAGGACTTCATGAAATACGGCGCGTCGCAGCCGCAGGGCAGCCCGTTCAACCGCGACGGCGCGGCGCCGGGCACGATGCCCAGGCAGTAACGAGCGCGAGGATCGTCCGCGGATCGACACCGGTCCGCGCGGTCGCGCAAGGACGTGAAGGGGCGGGCGCGGTGCGCACCGCCCCTTTTGCGACCGTGAGCTTGGTCAGTCGCCGACGGCGCGCAGCGCGGGAGTGACGCCCGCGAGGCCGGCATGGCGCACGAGCCGCGCGATTTCGTTGCGCTCGGCGTCGTCGACCGGAAGCTGCGGCTCGCGCACGGTGGCGTGCGGGAAATGCCCTTGCAGCTTCAGGACCTCCTTCATGCGCGGACGGTAGTCGCGGATCGGCGCGCGCCAGCAGTGGCGCGCGAGCGGGCCGAGCCGCGCCCAGATCGCGTGCGCGCGATCGTAGTCGTGCCGTGCGACGGCGGCGTGCATCTCGACGAGCTCGGCCGTCGCCGTGCCCGCGAAGCCGATCAACGCGCCGTCGCAGCCCATGATCATCGCCTCGAGGATGAACGTGTCGCTGCCGGTGAGGATCCCGAGCCGGCGAGAGAGCCTGCGCGCCGTGTCGATCGTCTCGACCGTCCTGGTCGTGTCGAACGATGCTTCCTTGAGTCCGATCACCTGCGGGATCGACGCGAGGCGCGCGAGCGTGTCCGGCGGAAAGTCGGGGCCCCACGCGACCGGGAACTGGAACGCGAACATCGGCAGTCCGACGCCATCGGCGATCGCGCGGTGGTAGCGCTCGATCATCTCGCCGGGCACGGGCTTCCCCAGGAATGTCGGGAGCGGAGGGAAGATCGCGAGCGCCTCCGCGCCCGCGGCGGCGAGCTCGCGACCCCAGCGCACGGCATCGCGCGTCGACCCGGCGATGAGCCCGCAGACGAGCGGGCACGCACCGGCGATCGCGCGCTTCGACGTTTCCAGCACGGCGAGCTGCTCGTCGCGGTCGAGCGCCGGGCCCTCGCTCGCGTCCATGTTCATCGCGATCGCAGTCGGATGCTGGCCCGCGATCCACGTGAGGTAGGGCGCGAGCGCCGCGAAGTCGATCGACTGGTCCGGCAGCATCGGCAGGAACGGGGCCGCGACGATGCCGCGGGCTTCGAGCGTGCTCATCGGGCCTCCATCGGGCTAGCCGCGCTCATGGCGTAACTCCCGCGCGGCCGGCGCCGTGCAGCACGCCGCGCGCGAGGAAGATGTCGGTGATCGCCTCGGTCGTGTCGGTGAACTCGCGCGCGCGCCGCGCCTCGAGGCCGCGCAGGCGCGGCAGCGCGGGCTCGAACACGCGCTCGATGCGGCCGGGACGCGGCGACATCACGACGACGCGGTCCGCGAGCAGGACCGCCTCGTCGATCGAATGGGTGATGAAAAGAACGGTCTTGCGCGTCGCGAGCCACAGCGCTTCGAGGTCGAGGCGCATCTGCTCGCGCGTGAGCGCATCGAGCGCGCCGAAAGGTTCGTCCATCAGCAGGAGCGGGGCATCGTGGATCAGCGCACGCGCGATGGCGACGCGCTGGCGCATCCCGCCCGACAGCTCGTGCGGATAGCGGTCGGCGAAGTCGGCGAGCCCGACCTGGTCGAGGAGGCGCAGCGCGCGGTCGCGATAGGCGCGTGGATCGAGGCCGCGCAGCTCGACCTGCACGAGCACATTGCGAAGCGCGGTGCGCCAGTCGAGCAGCACCGGGCTCTGGAACACGATGCCGAGGTCGGTCTGCGGCCGATCGACGATGCGGCCTGCGACGCGCGTCTCGCCGGCGCTCGCGAGGTGCAGCCCCGCGACAATGCGCAAGAGCGTGCTCTTGCCGCAGCCCGACGGGCCGACGATCGCGAGGAACTCGCCGGCACGAATCGAAAGGTCGATCGCCTCGAGCGCGTGCGTCTCGCGCGCGCCGCGCCGGTAGGTCTTCGAGACGCCGGCCAGCTCGACGTACCCCGGCTCGCCGCTGCGGGCAGGGACCGTGGTGTCGTCCGGCCGCGCGGATCCGTGCACGACACGCAAGTTCATGGTCCCTTCACCCCACCCTTTGCCGCACGACATGGCGAGAAGGCGCCTTCGCGCGGCGCATCTCGCGCCACGCCCGTTGCCTTCTCCGGCAGACTTCGCACGGCTTTGCCGGCGATTTCCGCGTGACTGCCTCCGACCAAACGCAGGGGCGCACTTTCGGCCGTTACGGCACGAATTCGTTCGTGTGGAACGTCGTCCAACCCTTGTCGGTCGCGAGCTCGCGGTAGTTCTTGAGGATCGCGAGCGTCTGGTCCCAGTCCGCCTGCGCACCCCAGCCGATGCGGCCCTTCGAGTTCTTCGAATCGAGCAGGTCGATGTCGACCATCAGCTGGTCGAGCGTCGACTGGCGGTTGAGGTCGGGCTTCGCCTTCATCGCCGAATCGACGGCGGCGGAAGGATTCTTCTTCGATTCCTCCCACGCCTTCGCGGTCGCGCGCACGAAGCGTCGCACCAGGTCGGGGTTCTTCTTGATCGTGTCCCCCGACGTCATGATGGTCATGCCGACGATGTTCGCGCCGAAGTCCGCGTAGCGCATCGCGTACGGCGTCGCGCCCTTGTACTTGATCAGGAAGAACTGGTCGTCGGCGCCGCCGAGCAGCGCGTCGACCTTCTTCTCGAGCACGGTGACGACCTTCGCCGCCGGGTCGACCTGCACCATCGTGATCTTGCCGCAGTCGACGTTGTTCGACTTGCACATCGCCATGAGGAGCTGCCCGAGCGGGTCGCCCGGCGTCACCGCGACCTTCTTGCCCTCCAGGTCCTTAGGAGTCCTGATATTCGCCTCGGCGAGCGAGACGACCGAGTAGCCGGTCGTGTTGAGCAGCGACATGACGCTCTTCACGTCGGCGCCTTTCGCGGCGGTCATCACGACCGACGAAGAATCGGCGAGGCCGAACGTGTCGGAACCGGCGGCGACGACCTGCACGGTGTTCGCGGAGCCGCGGCCCTCGTTGATCGTGAGATCGATGCCCTCCGCGGCGTAGTACCCGCGATCCTTGCCGTAGTAGAACGGCACGTGCAGCCCGCCGAGATACCAGTTGAGGCGGAGCGACACCTTGTCCTGCGCGAAGGCGCCGGTCGCGGCGACGAGCGCGGCGGCGGCGACGAGCCAACGGGAAATACGCATGGGACCTCCTTGGGGAAGACGTCCGGCGGGTCGTTTCGCGCCCGCCGGCACGTGAATCGTCACATCGTGGCGTCCTGCGAGGGTTGCTGTTGCGACACGTGCCAGGGAATCGCGACGCGCTCGACGATCTCGACCGCGTAATAGACGACGACGCCGATCAGCGACAGGATCACGATCGTCGCGAACACCATCGGCGTGTCGAGCTGGCCGTTGTATTGCAACAGCAGGTAGCCGAGCCCGCGGTCGGACGCGACGAACTCGGCGACGACCGCCGCGGTCGCGGCGAGCGCGGCGCCCACCTTGAGGCCGGTGAAGACCTGCGGCAACGCCTGCGGCAGGCGGATCTTCAGGAAGAGCTTCAGCCCGCCGGCGCCGGTCGTGCGCGCGAAGTCCATCACGTCCGGGTTGGCGGCCTTGAACCCGGCGATCGACGAGACGACGATCGGGAAGAACGACAACAGGAACACCAGCAGGAGCTTGGGCGTGAAGCCGAAGCCGAACCAGATGATGAACAGCGGCGCGATCGCGATCTTCGGCACGATCTGCAGGAACACGATCACCGGATAGACGGCCTGCTCCATGAAGCGCGAGTAGGCGATCCACAGCGCGAGCGGCACGCTCACGACGACGGCGAGCGCGTAACCGGCGAGGATCTCCTGGGTCGTCACCCACGCGCCGCCCATGACGAGCTCGTGCCGCTTCCAGAATTCGGTCCATACGGTCGACGGCGGCGGGAGCAGGTACTCCTTGACGCCGCTGACGCGCACGCCCACTTCCCACAGCACGATCAGGAGCGCGAAGATCGCGAGCGCGCCGGCGCGGCGGCGCAGCCGCGCGGCGATCGCGGCGGTGCGCGACGCGCGCTTCATCGCGTGCGATCCCAAGGCGAGGGCGGCGCGTCGAGATTCCAGGTGCCGTACGCGGCGGGCACGTTGACCTCGAGCACCTCGAGGTCGTCGCTGCGCGCCATCACGTTGTGCGGAACGCCGGCCGGTTGCGACAGTCCTTCGCCGGCGCGCACCGTGACGTCGCCCTCGACGCCGGCGAAGCGGAACGTGAGGGAGCCCTGGAGCACGTAGACGAAATGCGCGGTCATGTCGTGCCAGTGCCATCCGGTCGGCTGCGGGAACGGCGCGATCGCGCGGATGTGCTTGACGCCGATCTTCCCGCCGGTCGCGGCGGCGAAGCCGAGGTCGCGGTATTCGCTGTCGGGACGCAATCCTTCGCGATTCCACGGGCCGTCGTGCGCGGTGGAGCGCGCGAACGCGGAGAGCGAGCGCGCGAGCTCGAGCGGGCCGTCGTAGCGCGAGGCTTCGGTCGCCTGCATCGTCTCGTTCACGCCGCGTGCGCCTGCGTCGCCGCGCGCCGCGCGGGCCACAGCTCGCCAAGCTCGGCGGCGCTCGCATGCGCCTCCCTCGCGAGCACCGCCCGGCGCGTCGCATCCATGCGCGCCAGCGGTCCTGCGACGCTCACCGTCCCGCAGGCGTGCGCCGACGGATCGCCGCGCGGACGAATCGCCACGGCGATCGCGGCCACGCCGGGTTCCCCTTCCTCGATCGCCACGCCGAAGCCCCGGCGCCGCGTGAGGCGCATTTCGCGCTTCATTGCCGCGAGGCTAGCGATGGCGCGCGGGCCGAGGCCGCGCGTTCCGATGCGCCGCTCGCGCTCGACGAGCGCGAGTGCCCGCTCCTCGGGGAGCGTCGCGAGCCACGCCTTGCCGGTTGCCGTCGCATGCAGGATCACGCCGCGTCCCGCGTCGGCGTCGTAGCGGAGCCCGGTCGCCGCACCCTGCGCCTTCGCGACCCAGGTGAGCGCATCGCCGTCGACCAGCGCCAGGCGCGCGAGCTCGCCGGTGCGCGCGGCGAGCGCGTCGAGGATCGGTTGCGCGAGGTCCGTCCAGCCGGTGCCGGCGAGGAACCGGAATCCGAGCGACGGGAGCTTCAGGGTGAGCGCGTAACGCTGCGACGCGACGTCCTGGCGCACGAAGCCGCGCGCCGACAGTAACGCCAGGAAGCGGTGCGCGGCACTCTTGGGAAGCTTGAGCCGCGCGCAAACGCCCGCGAGCGCGAGCCCCTCCGGCGCATCCGCGAGGAGCTCGAGGAGGTCGAGGCAGCGTTGGGCCGGCGAATAGATCACGGGTCGCGGAAAGTGGAACGGCGTTCCGCTTTTATCCGCGCCCGGCCCTCCGCGTCAATCTGCGCCGCAACATCGGCGCGCGTTCAGTTGACTCCGAACGACGCCGTGGCCGTCGCCGTCGAGCTCCCGCTGGTCGCGCGGCTGGTCACCGCGTAGTTGCCCTTCGGTGCGTCGCTCTTGATCGCATAGACGACCGTCACAGCGCCCGAAGCGCTGGTCTTCCCCTTGATGGTCGACGTGCGTCCGCGGGCGTCGCGAATCTCGACGCGAACCGAGGCGCCGGTGACCGGCGCACCCGCTTTGGTAACCCGGGTCACGATCGAAGCACCCACCGACCCGAAGAGCGGGCGACGGTAGCTCGACGAGGCGATCGACGCGGACGCAGCCAGTTGCGCGGCGACGGGAGGGGCGGGCGGAGCCGGAGGTGCGGGCGGCGTTTCAGCGGTCGACTCGATCGCGACGGTCGCGGGCGCGGCAGCGGCGAACGCGGGCGCGCTGACCGATTTCGCCGTGATCGTGAGCGGATAAAACGCTACCACTGCGGCCTGCGCGGGCGTCACGAGGATCGACGCGCTCGCCGAGCCACCCGGCACGACGCTCGCCGTGCGCGCGACCGTGGCGCCCCAGCCCGGCGGCACGCTGGCCGCGACGTCGAACGCGGTCGGCGCGCACCCGCATCCATCGCGATTCTGCGCCTGGATCGTGAACGACACCGACGCGCCGCCCGGCGTCCACGCGGTGCTGCCGGGCGCGAGCGTGAGCGCGGGAGCGGCGCGCGTGCAACCCGAGGGCGGAAACGTCACGCTGACGCTCGCGCCGCCCGATCCCACCGACACCGGCGCGATTTTCACGCCCGACACCGGATCGGTGAACGACTTGCCGGCGGTCAGCGCCGCATCGCTCCACGCGCCGGTGCTGGGCGTCATGTCGAGCAGGTAGCCGCTGTCGGCGACGCCGTCGGCCACCGCGTGCACGAGCACGCCGCCCTGCACGTTGGCGTTGCCGGCGAGGAACGCGTCGAAGCCCTTGGCCTTGCGCGCCTCGACGTAGAACCATTCGGTCGCGACGCCGCACGCGGAAGTGCGCGGGATCTTGAGCGCGCGCGGCTGCCCGTTGCGCGGATCCTCGAGCGGCGCGATGTCGAACGTCGCCGTGCCGGCGACGGCCGGCACCGTCGTGATCGGCGGCGAGATGCCGTCGTCGAGCCAGCCGAGGCGCTCCTTCTGGTAAGCGCTGTAATGGCCGCCGACGTTGTTGCCCATCAGGTCGAAGACGTCGCCGTACTCGGAGGCGGTGCAGCCGGACGTGGCGATCGCATTCGCGCCGCAGTCGAGCGAATGCGCGTGGAAGAGCCCGAGGTTGTGGCCGAGCTCGTGGCCGACGACGTTGAGAGACAGCCCCCACTTCGTGTGGATCCACGCCTGCGACGGGCTGCCGCCGACCGTACCGAGCCCCCACCACGAGCACGTGCTCGCCGGGAAGATGTAGAGGAAACGCGCGTAGTCGGCGAGCACGTGGCCGGCCTTCTGCGCGGCTGCCAGCGCTTGCTGCCCGATCGCGTTGAAGTCGCAGCCCGCGCTCGACACGGGAATCGTGAACCAGCCGGCGACCGCCCCGGTGAATGTCGTCTGCTGGTAGGAGGCCTCGAAGCCGAAGTTGCTGGTCGTGCCGAACAGCACGTTCTGCACGGCCGCGACCGAATACGGTTGCGACGGAGCGTTCGCGAAGTTGACGAGGATCGCCAGCGTCTTCTGCGCGCCGCGCGTGTTCGGCGCGACGGCGAGCTTGTCGACCCGCACGTCGGCCTCGCCCGCGACGACGATCGCCTCGCCGACGCGCAGGCCCCGCACGCGGGCCAGGGCTCCGGTCCGCACATCGGGGACGACGCCCGCGAAGTGGAGCGAGTAGCGGCCGTTCGCGGTCGCGAGCACGTGCAGGTAATGGTCGTCCGCCGAGTCGACGTGGTCGACGTGCATCACCTCGAGCTCGCCGGTCGCGTCGACCATTTCCTCGACGAGGTCGCGGACCTCGGCGGGCAGGCGGGCGCGCGCGTCGGCAGGGAGCGCGACCCGGAGGACCTCGGCGGGGTCGGCGATCGCCAGTTCCTCGAGCCGGGTGATCCGCTCCCGGGCGACCGCGAGCAGCGCGGCGTGCGACGCGGACTTCGCCGTCGGTCGCGCCGTGCGCAGGGCGGACGCGCCCTCGATCAGCGCCACGGTCAGCATGCGGGCGGTGTCGGTTGCAGGTTCGCCGGCCAGTCGGGCGTCTGCCCGGGGCTGGGTGGCGACGGCCGGTCCATGGCCATGGGCCGTGAGGAGCCAACTCGTGGCGAGCAACGCAAGTGCAAGGCGGACCGGCTTCATGGCATTCCTAAAATTGTTGTAGCGCACAATAATGGCCTTGGAGGTCCGATTGGTGACGCAGCGCCGTCCACGTCTGCCGCACGGCGGCAGGGTTTGGATGGTTTGGCGGCGAACCCGTCGGTGAACGCCGCGTCGAGCATTCGGCGCAGGTCCGGGCAAGGGCTTTCTGCACGAGACGTGCCCGAGATGCCTGCGGGTGGGCGGGGGAGCCGAAAGTCGGCCTCCAGCGAGGCTGGGAGGCGCGCAAACGAGGGCCGAGTCCGGCCCTGGAAGACCGTTTTGGCGTGGATTTCGGTCGAACGCGTGGCTTTCGACCGGACGGCCGATGATTGGAGCCGCGATTCGAGGGAATTCCGGACCGCTGGCTTGCGCGCTTGCAAGCGGCGCGGCTGTCGTGTCCGCGCCCTCGGCGGATTTCTTAGTGGCCTACAACATGGTGTGTAATCGGCGAAAAGCGGACGCGTGATGCCCCGCATCGCTCAGTGAGCGAGCGCTAACGTCGGGAGGGGAGGCGACGGCCGATTGCGCTCGGCCGGAAACGCAGGAAGCTCAGTACTCGATCGGGATCGGGTCGAGCGAGCGCCACAGATACCAGGTCGCGGCGCTGCGCCATGGCCGCCACCGTTCGCCGATCGCGCGGATCGCGTCGAGCGCCATGGTCTCGCCGCCGCCGTAGTGGAGCGCCACGGCCTTGCGCAGACCCAGGTCGTCGACCGGGAGGACGTCCGGTCGCAACTCGTGGAACATCAGGAACATCTCGGCCGTCCAACGCCCGATGCCGCGAACGTCGACGAGCGCCTCGATCAGCGCCTCGTCGTCGAGCTTCTTCCAGGTGCGCGGATCGAGCCGGCCGGAGACGAAATGCGTTGCCAGATCGCCGATATAGCTCGCCTTGCGTCCCGAGTAGCCGATGCCGCGCAGTTCTTCGGCCGACAGCGCGGCGACGCACGCGGGATCGAGTCGCGGGAACGCGCGATGCGCGTCGCCGGGCGCGGACGCCGCGACGAAGCGGCGCCAGATCGCGTCGGCGGCCTTGACCGAGATCTGCTGGCCGGTGATCGCGCGGGAAAGCGCGGTGAACGCGTCGCTGCGCCGCTTCAGGCTCGCGCCAGGGTATTTGCGCACGAGGCGGCGCATGACGCGGTCGCGCGCGGCGAGCGCTCGCACCGCCTCGTCCCACCAGCGCGGCGTCATGCGGCGCGACCGCGCCGGCGCGCGCGCCGCCGCCACGCCGCGACAGTGTGGCAGCGCCACGCGACGCGGACGGCGACGAAACCGATCGTCGCGAGCGTCGTCGCCAGGAGGACGATGCCGAGCGCGAGCGGCTTGCCAAGCTCCTTCGCCCACGAGGCGAGCGCGGGGACGTAGGTCGTGATGCCCGACCACGAAGGCGGCATCGCCGCGGTCGCGTGCGGCGCGTCGGGGAAGAACAGGCGCCCGTATTCGTACGCGAGCAGGTAGAGAGGGACGATGGTCAGAGGGTTCGTGTACAGCGTCGTCAGCGCGGCCAGCGGGAAGTTCGCGCGCGTGACGAGGCACAGCGCGATCGCGCCGGCGACCTGCAACGGGCCGGGCACGAGACCGCAGAGGAGGCCGACGGCGACCGCGCGCGCGGTCGAGCGGCGATTGAGGTGCCACAGATCCGGGTCGGCGAGCGCCGGAACGTGCTTCACCACCCAAGGATGCTGGGTGACCTTATCGACCGAGGGCTTCAGCCGCTCGATCCACGCCTGGAGAATTCGCCGGGGCATCGTGAGTGAAAATGGTACTATGCGCGGCTTTTTTTCACGGGGCAGTCCATGAATCGTCGGGTCGTCACGCTCGTCCGCGCGTTCGTCGCCGCGGCGACGCTCGCCGCCGCAACCGGCGCGACTGCGGCGGACCCGAGCAAGGTCTATCGCATCGTATTCCCGGCCGCGGAAACGAGCTTCGATCCCGCGCGCGTCTCCGACCTCTACTCCAATACGGTCAACGAGTCGATCTTCGAGCGCCTGCTGACCTACGATTACCTCGCGCGCCCGTCGAAGCTCGTCCCGATGGCGGCCGAGACGATGCCCGCCGTGACGGACAACGGCCGCACTTACACCTTCAAGCTGCGCAGGGGCCTCGCCTTCACGCCCGATCCCGCGTTCAAGGGCAAGCCGCGCGAGATGGTCGCCGGCGACTTCGCGTACATCATCTACCGCCACGCCGATCCGAAGAACCGCTCTCCCTGGGCGTTCATGATCGAGGGCAAGATCGTCGGCCTCGATGCGCTCATCGCGGCGGCGAAGAAGTCCGGCAAGTTCGACTACGACGCGAAGGTCCCGGGTCTCGAGACGCCCGACCCGTACACGCTCGTGATCCGGCTGACGTCGCCGGACTACCTGTTCAACTACACGGTCGCGCACGTCCCGTACGGCGCGATGGCGCGCGAGGTCGTCGAGTTCTACGGCGACGACATCGGCGCGCATCCGGTCGGGGCCGGCCCGTACGTGCTCAAGGAATGGAAGCGCGCGTCGCGAATCGTGCTCGAGGCGAATCCCGCCTACAAGCCGTTCACCTGGGACTTCGCCGTCGCGGACCCGGCGTGGGACGAGCCCCTCGTCAAGGCGATGCGCGGCAAGTCGATGCCGCAGATCGGCCGCGTCGAGATCTCGATCATCGAGGAGGACCAGTCGCGCTGGCTCGCGTTCGGCGGCAAGGAGCTCGACGTGCTGAACCTGCCGGGAACGTTCCGGCCGCAGGCGATCGGCGCCGACGGCAATCTCCTTCCGGCGTGGGTCGACCAGGGCGTGAAGCTCTACAAGGCGATCGACCCGGACATGACGTACACGTTCTTCAACTTCCGCGACCCGATCGTGGGCGGCTTCGCGCGGGAGAGACTCGCGCTGCGGCGCGCGATCATCATGGCGTACAACGTGCGCGAGGAGATCGAGGTCGTGCGCAAGGGCCAGGCGGTACAGGCCGAGATGCCGATCCCGCCCGGCGTGCTCGGCCACGACGCGGCCTACCGCTCGGTCAACCAGTACGACCCGGTGCTCGCGAACAAGCTGCTCGACCGTTTCGGCTACGCGAAGGGCGCGGACGGATGGCGGCGCCTGCCCGACGGCAAGCCGCTCGTGATCCGCCAGGCGACCGGCACGACGCAGATCGACCGCACCTACAACGAGCTGTGGAAGAAGGCGATGGACGCGATCCACGTCCGCATGGTTTTCGACGCGGGCAAGTTCGGCGACAACCTGAAGCAGGCCAAGGCCTGCCAGCTCATGATGTGGGGCGCCGCGTGGACGGCCGACTACCCGGACGGCGAGAATTTCATGCAGCTGCTGTACGGCCCCAACACCGGGCAGAGCAACAACGGCTGCTACGAGTCGAAGTCGTTCGACGCGCTTTACGACCAGGCGCGCGCGATGCCGACCGACGCGCCGGGACGCGACCTCCTGTTCCTCGAGATGACGCGCCAGATGGACGTCGACGGCGCATGGTCGATGCACGTGTCGCGAGAGCGCAACCAGATGATCCGGCCGTGGGTGATGGGCTACAAGAAGCACCCGATCCTGCACGGCGAATGGCTGTACATGGATCTCGGCCCGCGGACGTGATGCGTTCCCGCGCGACCGCCGCCTCCCGCGTCGCCGGCACGATCGCCGTCGCGTGGACGCTCGCGTTCGGCGTGCCGGCCGCCGCGGCGCCCGACATGAGCAAGGTGATCCGCGAGGTGTTCCCGGTCGCGGAGACCGGCTTCGATCCCGCGGCCGTCCACGACCTCTATTCGGCGACCGTGCTGCAGGGCGTCTTCGAGACGCTGTACACGTACGACTATCTCGCGCGGCCCGCCAAGGTCGTGCCGCTCGCCGCCGACGGGATGCCGGAGGTCACCGACGCCGGCCGGACGTGGACGGTGCGGCTGAGAAAGGGCGTGCGCTTCTCCGACGACCCGGCGTTCGGCGGCAAGGCGCGCGAGCTCGTCGCCGACGACTACGTCTATTCGCTGAAGCGCCTGATCGACCCGAAGATCCGCTCGCCGTGGGCGTTCCTCGTCGAAGGCAAGTTCGTCGGCCTCGACGAGCTCGCCGACAAGGCGAAGGAGGCGGGCCGGTTCGACTACGACGCGAAGATCCCGGGCATCGAGGCGGTCGACCGCTACACGCTCCGCTTCCGGCTGAAGGAGACCGACTACAACCTGCCGTACATCCTCGCGCACGAGCCGACGTCCGCGGTCGCGCGCGAGGTGATCGCCAAATACGCCGAGAGCGACGGGCGCGCGCTCGCGAATCCGGTCGGCACCGGCCCCTACCGGCTGGTGCGCTGGGTGCGCAGCTCGAAGATCATCCTCGAGGCGAACCCGCATTACCGCGGCTTCACCTGGAACTTCGCGTCGGCCGATCCCGCCGACGCCGCGGTGATCAGGGAGATGAAGGGCAAGTCGATGCCGGCGATCGGCCGCGTCGAGATCTCGATCATCGAGGAGGACCAGGCGCGCCTCCTCGCGTTCCAGGGCGACGAGATCGACCTGATGAACATGGAGGGCCCGCTCGCGCCGCGCGTCCTCGATGGCGGCACGCTCAAGCCCGAGCTCGCGAAGAAGGGCGTCAAGCTCTCGCGCATCGTCGACCCGGAGCTCTCGTATACGTACTGGAACATGACCGATCCGATCGTCGGCGGACTTTCCAACGAGAAGGTCGCGTTGCGCCGCGCGATGGCGATGAGCTACAACGTCGACGAGGAGATCCGCGTCATCCGCAACGGCCAGGCGATCGCGGCGCGCTATCCGATCCCTCCGGGCGTCGTCGGCCACGACCCGTCCGCGAAGGGCGCGATCGCCTACGACCCGGCCGCCGCCAACAAGCTCCTCGACGCGTTCGGCTACAAGCGCGGCGCCGACGGTTGGCGTACGCTACCGGACGGCAAGCCGCTCGTCGTGCGGCTGTCGTCGCGCCCGGACACGCTCGGGCGGCAGCAGGACGAGCTGTGGAAGAAGTCGCTCGACGCGATCGGCGTGCGCATGGACGTGCACAAGGACAAGTTCCCCGAGCTCCTGAAGGCCGAGAAGCAGTGCAAGCTCCAGATGCGCGTCGCCTCGTGGATCGCCGATTACCCGGACGGCGACAACTTCATGCAACTGCTGTACGGGCCCAACACGTTCCAGAGCAACAACGCCTGCGCGCGCATCCCCGAGTTCGACAAGCTCTACGAGCGCACGCGGAAATTGGCGCCGGGTCCGGAGCGCGACGCGCTCTACCGCGACATGGCGCGCCTCATCGACGCGTACGCGCCGTGGCGCCTGATGATCAGCCGCTACCGGAACATGCTGGTCCAGCCGCGCGTGCTTGGCTACAAGCGGCATCCGATCCTGCACGCGCACTGGCAGTACATCGACACCGCGCCGCAGGGCAAGAGCAAGTAGGAGGAGGGGAACGGGAGAAGCCCGCGCGGGCGGCCGGCGCGACCGGCCGCGGCAGTCCGCGCGAACCAGCAGACGGCATGCCCGCCGCGCGGCGCCTCCACGAGGTTTCGCGCGGCGGGCCATGCCGCGCGAAGGATGTTCGTCCGCGACCGCCTTCCGGGGCCGCTGGCGCGGACGCCACGATCCGCGACGGCCGCGCGATCCGCGGGCGCTCCGGGGAGGATCGACGATGACCGCCTATATCATCAGGCGACTGTGGCAGATGATCCCGACGCTCCTGGGCGTCGTGCTCCTCGTGTTCTTCCTGTTCAACTGGGTCGGCGGCGATCCCGCCTACGTGCTCGCCGGGAAGATCAGCAACCAGGAGCAGATCGACAACATCCGCCGCCAGCTCGGCGTCGACCAGCCGTACTGGGTGCAGCTCTGGATCTTCATCAAGCAGATCCTCAGCGGCGACTTCGGCGCGTCGTGGAGCACCAACGAGCGCATCTCCAGCATCATCCTCACGCGCCTGCCGCCGTCGCTGACGGTGCTCGTGCCGCTGCTGATCCTCGAGACGCTGATCGCGATCGGCCTCGCGCTGGCCGTCGCGTACGTGCGCGGCTCGCTGACCGACCGCATGGTGATGATCCTGTGCACGATCGGGCTGTCGATCTCGATCCTCGTCTACATCATCGTGTTCCAGTACGTGTTCGCCTACAAGCTCGGCTGGTTCCCGGTGCAGGGCTGGGGCGACTCGTTCTGGGAGAACCTGATCCGCTACTCGGCGCTGCCGATCCTGATCGGGCTCGTCGTGTCGATCGCGCCCGACCTGCGGCTCTTCCGCACGTTCGTCCTCGACGAGATCAACCAGGACTACGTGCGCACGGCGCGCGCGAAGGGCCTCTCCGAGAACCGCATCATGTGGGTGCACGTGCTGCGCAACGCGTCGATCCCGATCATCACGCACGTGATGGCGGCGTTGCCGGGCCTGCTGATCGGCGCGTTCCTGATCGAGCGCTTCTTCTCGATCCCCGGCATCGGCCGCGAGGTCATCCTCGCGGTCGAGCGCAGCGACTTCCCGGTCATCAAGGCGATCACCGTCTACACGGCGGTCGCGACGATGGTGTTCAACCTGCTCGCCGACCTGATGTACAAGGCCGTCGACCCGCGCGTGCAGCTGCGCTGACCGGAGACGACGATGGCCACGCCCAGCGCCACGCTCCCCCGCGCCGACGACGGCACGCGCGCGGTTCCGCACACGGTATCGCCGAGCCTGTGGGTGCTCGGCTGGCGGCGCCTGCGCGCCGACAAGGTCGGCATGACCGCGCTCGCGATCGTCGCCGCGTTCCTCGTGCTGATCCTGCTGTCCGCGACCGGTCTCGTCGCGAAGGACTGGTCGCGCGAGGTCGGCGTCAACTACGCGCCGCCGTCGTTCGTCGGCGCCGACATCGAAGCGGGCGCGCGCGCC
>JBDTNO010000035.1:0-20376 GCA_039933715.1 Betaproteobacteria bacterium | reverse complement strand
ACGCGAGGACGGAAGCGCCGCCGAACACGTCGCCCGCGGCGATCGCGAGGACCGGAACGTCCGCGGCACGCGCGTCGACCATCGCGCGAAGCGCACGCGCCAGCGCGAGCTCGGCGGCGTTCGCTTCGTGCAAGCGCACGCCGCCGGACGCGAGCACGAGGATGACAGCCGCCGGACGCTCGACGATCGCGCGTGCGGCGAGCGCCGCGAGCGTCTTGCCGTGGATCGCGCCGACCGCGCCGCGGAGGAAGCGCTCGTCCTGTGCGGCGACGAGCACCTCGCGACCGTCGATCGTCGCGCGACCGGTGACGACGCCGTCGTCGGCGTGCGGCGAGATGCCGAAGCGCGCCAGATCGGGGCTCGCGCCGGCAGGTGGATCCGGCGCGAGCGAATCGGGATCCGCGAGCGCCGCCAGGCGTGCGCGCGGATCGAGCGCGGCAAGCGAAACGTCGTGCATCGCAGCGGCCTGTCGTATAGTGGCGGCTCCGCTCGCGGGCCGCGCGCGTCCAGCGCGACCGTGCCCGCAACCGCCGCACACGGTAGCACGCGCGACGACCCGGAACGCAGGCCGACGTGGACGCCAATCTCCATACGCTGTTCGCACAGCATGTCGTCGACGCCGCCGCGCCGTGCATCGTCGTGCCCAACGGGCCGGTCGTCTCCTACGGCGAGATCGATCGCCTGTCGGCGCGGATCGCGCACGCGCTCGTCGGCGCCGGCTGCGTGCCGGGCGACCGCGTCGCCGTGCAGACCGACAAGCACTGGACGGTGCTGGCGCTCTATCTCGCCGCGCTGCGCGCAGGGCTCGTATACCTGCCGCTCAACACCGGCTACCAGCGCGCCGAGCTCGAGTACTTTTTCGGCGACGCGGAGCCGCGCGTGGTCGTGTGCGGAAGCGAGCGGCTGGGCATCGTCGCCGCGGCCGCGCGCGGCGCCACCGTGCTCACGCTCGACGCGAGCGGCGGCGAGCTCGTCGATCGGGCGGAAGAGCGCCCGTCGACGTTCGACACGATCCCTCGCGCGGCCGACGACCTCGCCGCGATCCTCTACACGTCCGGCACGACGGGACGCTCGAAGGGCGCGATGCTGACGCATCGCAACCTCGCGTCGAACGCGCTGGCGCTGGTCGACGCGTGGGGCTTCACGCGCGGCGACGTGCTGCTGCACGCGCTGCCCGTGTTCCACGTGCACGGCCTCTTCGTCGCGATCCATTGCGCGCTGCTGTCCGGCTGCCGCATGCTGTGGCTGCCGAAGTTCGACGCGCGCGAGGTGATGGCGCTGCTGCCGCGCACGACGGTGATGATGGGCGTGCCGACGTTCTACACACGGCTCCTCGCCGATCCTTCGTTCGGAAGCGAGCACGCCGACGGCGTCCGCCTGTTCGTCTCGGGATCCGCGCCGCTGATGCCCGAGACCTTCGCCGAGTTCGCCGAGCGCACCGGCCAGCGCATCCTCGAACGCTACGGCATGACCGAAACCGGCATGCTCACGTCGAACCCGCTCGAAGGTCCACGCCTCGGCGGCACCGTCGGGCCGCCTCTTCCCGGCGTGTCGGTGCGCATCGTCGACGGCGACGGAACGCCGTGCGCGGGCGGGAAGATCGGAGCCATCGAGGCCAAGGGCCCGAACGTGCTGAAAGGCTACTGGAAACTGCCGGACAAGACGCGCGAGGAGTTCACGGCCGACGGCTGGTTTCGCACCGGCGACATGGGCGAATGGACGCCGGAAGGCTACCTGCGCATCGTGGGCCGCGCGAAGGACCTCATCATCAGCGGCGGCCTCAATGTGTATCCGAAGGAAATCGAGGAGCGTATCGACGCGATCGACGGCGTCGCCGAGAGTGCGGTCATCGGCGTGCCGCATCCGGACTTCGGCGAGGCGGTGATGGCGGTGGTGGTCGCGAAGGCCGGACACGCGCTGAGCGAGCGCGCGATCATCGACGCGCTGCGCGGCGAGATCGCGAGCTTCAAAGTGCCCAAACGAATTTGCTTCGTCGCTGACCTTCCCCGCAATGCGATGGGGAAGGTCTTGAAGGCGGAGCTTCGCGCGCAGTTTGCTGCGCCCGGTTAGTCGGCGCTGGGTAACGCGGGTGCCGCGCTCCCGTAACCCGGATGGTGCGTCGCCTTTGGCGCCGTACATCCCGTTACGGGCCGCGCGGTCGAACGGCGCGCCATGGCAACGTCACGGCGCGCGCGTGGCGGCCTCGCCGGCGTTCCGCCGAATCCTGACCCCAGCGGCTCGCGCATAATTCCGCCATGACCCTTCCCTCCACGATGCGCACCGTCGCCATGCGCGAGCCGGGCCCGCCCGACGTGCTCGAGATCGCGGAAGGACCGGTGCCGGCGCCCGGTCCCGCCGACGTGCTGATCCGTGTCCGCTACGCGGGTGTCAACCGCCCGGATTGCATCCAGCGCGCGGGCCGGTATCCGCCTCCGCCGGGCGCGTCCCCGATCATCGGCCTCGAAGTCGCGGGGACGGTCGCGGCGGTCGGCGCGAACGTCACCGGCTGGCGCGCGGGCGACGAGCTTTGCGCGCTGACGCCGGGCGGCGGCTACGCCGAATACTGCATCGCACCCGCCGGCCACTGCCTGCCGCTGCCGGCGGGACTCTCGCTGCTCGAGGGAGCGAGCCTTCCCGAGAACGCATTCACCGTCTGGCACAACGTGTTCGAGCGCGGGAAGCTCGCGGCGGGCGAGACGATCCTGATCCACGGCGGGACCAGCGGCATCGGCACCACGGCGATCCAGTACGCGAAGGCGTTCGGCGCGAAGGTGATCACGACCGTCGGCAGCGACGAGAAGGCGGCGTTCTGCCGCAAGATCGGCGCCGACCACGCGATCAACTACCGGACGCAGGATTTCGTCGAGGAGGTCGCGTCGATCACCGGCAAGCGCGGCGTCGAGGAGATCCTCGACATGGTGGGCGGCGACTACATCGCGAAGAACCTGCGCTGCATCGCGGTCGACGGGCGGCTCGTGATCATCGCGTTCCTGCACGGCAGCCGCGTGGAGGTCGACTGGACGCCGATCATGTTGAAGCGCCTGACGGTGACCGGTTCGACGATGCGGGCGAGCCCGGTCGAGCGCAAGGTCGCGATCGCCGCGGCGCTGCGCGAACGCATCTGGCCGCTCTACGCGTCAGGCCGCGTGATGCCCGTGATCCACCGCGTGTTCCCGCTCGCCGAGGCGGGTGCCGCGCACGCGCTGATGGAATCGTCGCAACACGTGGGGAAGATCATGCTCGAGGTGGCGCCGTGACGGCGGGCTGATCGCGCCCGGGCATTCCAAGGCGGCGGTCGGAAGTCGGCGGTCGGATCGCGCCGAGGCGATTGAAGCGGCGGTCGGATCGCATGCACCCCCGCCCAATGTCAATCCGCGCGCTTCGACGTCGAGCGCTGCGCGGCGACGCGCATTTCCCACCGCCTACTGCCGCGTTCAGTCCAGGAAGTCGCAGTACTTCTCCACGTAAGCCGCGAGGTCGAGCGAATGCTGGCGCACCAGCCGCTCGGCGAGCTCGGTGTCGCGCTTCTCGAGCGCCTCGATGATGCGCATGTGATCGACGATCGAGCGCGACGCGCGGTCGGCCTGCGAGATCGTGAGTCGCCGGATCGCGCGGACGTGGATGAACAGGTTCTCGAGCGTCTGGCCCATCAGGTGCGAGCCCGAGAGCCGGATGATCGCCTGGTGGAACGCGATGTTCGCGTCCGAGTACTCGTTGATGTGCTCGGCCGGCGCGGAATTGCGGAAGTCGTCGAACATCTTGCGCAGGCCCGCGATTTCCTCGTCGGACGCGTTGAGCGTCGCGAGGCGCGCGGCCAGGCTCTCGATCGCCGCCCACATCTCGATCATCTCGACGATCTGCCGCTTGGTCTTGCGCACGATGAAGATGCCGCGCCGCGGCACCGTGCGCAGCAGCCCCTCCTGCTCGAGCAGCGTCATCGCCTCGCGGATCGGCGTGCGCGAAACGCCGAGCGACAGCGACAGTTGCCGCTCGTCGAGCCGCACCTCCCCTTTGTGCGAATACACGTCCGCCTCGACGATCGCCTGCTTCAGCGCCGCGTACGCCTGGTCGCGCAGGCTCGCGTTCGCGTTGATCGGCGCGAGCGACAGCGGGGTCTTGGGGATGGCGGCCGTCGGGAGGGCCATGGGGTCGGTTCGGTGGCCCCGGGTCGACTGGATTTCGCGCGCGACCGCCGGGCCGGCCGCCACGCAGCTTGCATCGCGTATCTTATATATCAGAAGGCGCGCGTAGGGAAATCGGCGCTTCCCGAGGGGGCGCCGGGTCCACGAGGTCGACGGGACCGGCGCGATGACCGATGCGGGGACGGGCGTCGTTCGGGGGACCGCCACGACGGCCGGGCAGCGGCGGCATGGACGGCACCGCCTCGGCCGACGCGAGGCAAAGGTCTCGACGGCCCCGCCTCCTGGTCTGGCTAGTTGCTTCGAGCCCTCGCGCCTTCGAGGATGCGCGTCTTCACTTCCAGAATCTGCGCGGCCAGGGCGTCGGCATCGTAGACCTTGAGGAGATGAGGGCGATGTGCGCGAAGATAGGCGCTGATGCGGTCCTTTTCGGATCCGATGCCGGCGAGATCGCGCAGGACTGCGTGGTTCCAGTGCCAGTCCAGCTCGAGCGCGTCGAAGGCCGCGTTATACGCGTCGAGCTCGGGATCGTGCTCGATGATCACGCGGGCGGGTGTCGATTGGGTTGCGTGGCGTCTCATCATGGCGGGCTCTCGAAATGGGTGAAACCGGACTCGAATCGACGATAGGCCCGCGCTCCCATAATGTATAGTTTTATTTGATTGTCGTTTCCATAATGTTTCGTTTATGAATCAAGGCCGACTATCCGGTGAAGAACGCCACACTGCGCCAACTCAAGGTCTTCCAGACCGTCGCCGAGCACCTGAGCTTCTCGCGTGCGGCCGAAGCGCTCCATCTCACGCAGCCCGCGGTTTCCGCACAGATCCGGGAGCTTGAAGGCCATGCGGGACTGCCGCTCTTCGAGCGCCTCGGCCGCCGCGTTTACCTGACCGCCGCGGGGACCGAGCTCGTCGCGCAAAGTCGCGCCATCCTCCAGCAGTTCCGCGAGGCCGAGGACGCGATGGCGCGCCTCAAGGGCATCTCGGGCGGCACGCTGTCGGTCGCGGTCATCAGCGCCGGCGACTATTTCTTCCCGAGACTCCTCGCCGAGTTCATGCGTCGCCACGCCGGCGTCGTCCTCGACCTCACCGTGCAGAACCGCGAGGGCCTGTTGAAGCGCCTCGCCGACAACCAGACGGATCTCGCGGTGATGGTGCGGCCTCCCGAGGGCGACGAGACCGTGCACGAGGCGTTCGCGCCGCACGCCTACGTGATCGTCGCCTCGCCTTCGCATCCGCTGTGCGGCGCGCGGACGATCCCGCTCGCGCGCGTGCTCGAGGAGCCGTTCATCGTTCGCGAGCGCGGCTCCGACACCTGGAACTCGATGCGCGAGGCGTTCGGCGCGTCGTTTAGCGCCGTGCGGGTCGCGATGGAGATCGGCAGCAACGAAACCATCAAGCAGGCGGTGATCGCCGGGATGGGACTGGGCTTCCTCTCGTCGCATGCGATCGCGCTGGAGCTCGCGACGGGCAGCCTCGCGATCCTCGACGTCGAGGGTTTCCCGGCGATGCGGCACTGGTACGTGGTTCACTTGCGCCAAAAGCGCCTGCCCGCGGTAGCCATCGCCTTCAAGGAGTTCCTGCGGAGCGACGGGGCCCGCCTCATCGAGTCGTTCATGGGCGTCGATTGGGCGTGCCGCACCCCGCCGACGCCGGTGGTCGAGGCTCCCGCTGCGGACGCCGGCGTGCGTTGACCGGCACCTTTCGGCTGTTCGCCGCAGGGGGCGGGTGCAAACGATCGCGTGCGCCGCAGCGTTGACGCCTTCTGATATATCAAATACCTTATGCGGACCTAAGGGCCGCGCACCACCTGTTCGCAACGGACCCGCTGGAGGAAACCCGGGGATGTATTCCACATCGTCTCGCGCTGTGCCAGGACCGGCCCGGTCGCCGCGCGCGTGCGCGACCACGACGTCGAGCGCCGACCGCGGTCGCGGAACGCGTCGCGGGCGCCCGTGCCGCCCATCGTTCTCCGATTCCGCGTCCCAGGCGCCTCGCCCCAACCCTTGACCCGCCTTCGGGCCCGGGCCGTCCCGAACGGGAACGGCCGCGCGGCGCGTCGGCTCCGAATCCGGAGGAACGCATGCAGGACCACGCGCTGAAATCCGCCGCGAAGCCCGCGTCGCCGGCCGCCGACGACCTGCCGAAGATGCCCGGTGCCGGCGCGATCGACCGCGCATCGCACGAGATCGATGGCTTCCAGCTCGTCATCGAGGCGCTCAAGCTCAACGGCATCGATACGATCTTCGGCCTGCCCGGCATCCCGATCACGGATCTCACACGGAAGCTCCAGGCCGCGGGTCTTCGGGTGATCTCGTTCCGCCATGAGCAGAACGCCGGATACGCCGCGTCGATCGCGGGCTTCATGACGCAAAAGCCGGGCATCTGCCTCACGGTGTCCGCCCCGGGCTTCCTGAACGGACTGACCGCGCTGGCCAACGCCACCACCAACTGCTTTCCGATGATCCTCGTCAGCGGCTCGAGCGAGCGCGAGATCGTCGACCTGCAGCAGGGCGACTACGAGGAGATGGACCAGCTCGCCATCGCGCGCCCCCACGCCAAGGCGGCGTTCCGCGTGCTGCACGCCGAGGACATCGGCGTCGGCGTGGCGCGCGCGATCCGTGCCGCGGTCTCCGGCCGGCCGGGCGGCGTGTATCTCGACCTGCCGGCCAAGCTGTTCCCGCAATCGATCGACGCGGAAGCGGGGAAACGGTCGCTGATCAAGGTCGTCGATCCGGCGCCGCGCCAGATCCCGGCGAAGGACGCGGTGCAGCGCGCGCTCGACCTCCTCGAGGGCGCCAGGCGTCCGCTGATCATCCTCGGCAAGGGCGCCGCGTATGCGCAGGCCGACGCGGACATCCGCGCGCTCGTGGAGAAAACGGGCATCCCCTACCTGCCGATGGCGATGGCCAAGGGGCTGCTTCCCGACACGCACGAGCAGTGCGCTTCCGCGGCGCGCTCGTACGTGCTGCCGGAAGCCGACGTCGTGATGGTGATCGGCGCGCGCCTCAACTGGCTGCTGTCGCACGGCAAGGGCAAGACCTGGGGCGCCGACAACGCCAAGGCCTGGGGCGGGCAGAAATTCGTCCAGGTCGACATCTCGCCGCAGGAGGCGGACAGCAACGTGCGGATCGCAGCGCCGGTGGTCGGCGACATCGGTTCCTGCGTGGCGGCCATGCTCGGCGCGATGGGCGCGCACTGGAAAAAGCCCCCCGCCGAGTGGCTCGACGCGATCGCGGAGCGCAAGGCGAAGAACGTCGCGAAGATGGCGGAAGCGCTGGCCAGGAACCCTTCGCCGATGAATTTCCACAGCGCGCTCAACGTCGTGCGCGACATCGTCCAGGCGAATCCGGACGCGGTCCTCGTCAACGAGGGCGCGAATGCGCTCGACTTCACGCGCAGCATCGTGGACATGGCCAAGCCGCGCAAGCGGCTGGACGTGGGCACGTGGGGCGTCATGGGCATCGGCATGGGCTACTCGATCGCGGCGGCCGTGGTCAGCGGCGAGCAGGTGATCGCGATCGAGGGCGACAGCGCGTTCGGTTTCTCGGGCATGGAAGTCGAGACGATCTGCCGGTACGAGCTGCCGGTCTGCGTCGTGATCTTGAACAACAACGGCGTGTACCGCGGCGACGAAGTCAATGTCACCGGAGGGCGCGATCCGTCGCCGCTGGTGTTCGTCAAGGGCGCGCGCTATGAGAAGCTGATGGATGCGTTCGGCGGCGTCGGCGTGCTGGCGACGACGCCGGCGGAGCTTCGCCACGCGATGGAAGAAGCGATCCGGTCACGCAGGCCGACGCTGATCAACGCGGTCATCGACGAAAAGGCGGGCACGGAAAGCGGCCGCATCACCAGCCTCAATCCCGCCGCGAAGAAGAAGGCGTGACACCCGCTCGCGCCGGAGCGGCGCACCCGGAACGACGGCACATGCCCAGGAGAGCGTGAACGTATGAGCAAGGCATTGGACGGCGTCCGCATCCTCGATTTCACGCACGTGCAATCGGGACCGACCTGCACGCAGCTCCTCGCGTGGATGGGCGCCGACGTCATCAAGATCGAGCGCGCGGGAGAGGGCGACATCACGCGCGGCCAGCTGCGCGACATCCCCGGCGTCGACAGCCTGTACTTCACGATGCTGAACCACAACAAGCGCTCGATCACCGTCGACGCGAAGAATCCGAAAGGCAAGGCGGTGATCGAGGCGCTGGTCAAGCACTGCGACGTGCTGGTCGAGAACTTCGCGCCCGGCGCGCTCGACCGCATGGGCTTCACGTGGGAGCACATCCACGCGCTCAACCCGCGCATGATCGTCGCCTCGGTGAAGGGCTTCGGCCCCGGCCCGTACGAGGACTGCAAGGTCTACGAGAACGTCGCCCAGTGCGCCGGCGGCTCGGCCTCGACGACCGGCTTCGACGACGGCCCGCCGCTCGTCACCGGCGCGCAGATCGGCGACTCGGGCACCGGGCTGCATCTCGCGCTCGGCATCGTCGCGGCGCTCTACCAGCGCAACACGACCGGGCGCGGCCAGAAGGTGCTGGCGGCGATGCAGGACGGCGTGCTGAACCTCTGCCGCGTGAAGCTGCGCGACCAGCAGCGCCTCGATCGCACGCACGTGATGGAGGAGTACCCGCAATACCCGAACGGCGAATTCGGCGACGCGGTGCCGCGCGCCGGCAACGCGTCGGGCGGCGGGCAGCCCGGCTGGATCCTGAAGTGCAAGGGCTGGGAGACCGACCCCAACGCGTACATCTACTTCATCACGCAGGCGCCGGTGTGGAAGGACATCTGCGAGGTGATCGGGCGGCCCGAGTGGCTGGCCGACCCGCGCTACGCGACGCCGAAGGCGCGGCTGCCGCACCTGATGGAGATTTTCGGCGAGATCGAGAAGTGGACGATGACCAAGTCCAAGTTCGAGGCGATGGACATCCTCAACCAGCACGACATCCCGTGCGGACCGATCCTGTCGATGAAGGAGATCGCCGAGGAGCCGTCGTTGCGCAAGACCGGCACCGTCGTCGAGGTCGACCATCCGACGCGCGGCAAGTACCTGACGGTCGGCAATCCGATCAAGATGTCGGACAGCCCCACCGACGTGACACGCTCGCCGCTGCTCGGCGAGCATACCGACGAGGTGATGCGCGAGCTGGGCTTCCGCCCCGACGAGGTCGCCGCGCTGCGCGCCGCGAACGCGATCTGACCCGCTTCGCTGCGAACGGCGACCGGCCCCATCGAGACGAGGAAACGACATGACGCACGACAAGAACGCGGTGAGGCGGGCGTTGGACAAGGCGAAGGCGGACGGACGCGACGCGCTCACGGCGCCCGAAGGCAAGCTGGTCTGCGACGCCTACGGCATCGCCGTCCCGAAGGAAGGCGTCGCGACGTCCGCCGCCGACGCGGCGAAGCTCGCCGCCGACATGGGCTTCCCGGTCGTGATGAAGATCGTCTCGCCGCAGATCCTGCACAAGACGGAGGCGGGCGGCGTGCTGGTGGGCGTCAAGAGCGCCGCGGACGCCGAGGCCGGCTACGCCAAGATCCTCGCGAACGCGAAGCACTACGACGCGAAGGCCGAGATCCTGGGCGTGCAGGTTCAGCAGATGCTCGCCGGCGGCCAGGAGGTGATCGTCGGCGCGGTGACCGACCCGTCGTTCGGCAAGCTCGTCGCGTTCGGACTGGGCGGCGTGCTGGTCGAGGTGATGAAGGACATCACGTTCCGCCTCGCGCCGGCGACCAGGGACGACGCGCTGTCGATGCTCGACGGCATCGCGGCGGCCGAGATGCTGAAGGGCGTGCGCGGCGCCGAGGCGGTGAACCGGAACGCGCTCGCCGACCTGATCGTCGCGGTGTCGCAGCTGGTCGCCGACTTCCCCGAGATCGCCGAGATGGACCTGAACCCGGTCTTCGCGACCGCGAAGGGCGTGACCGCCGCCGACGTGCGCATCGTGTGCGACTGGCATCCGGCGCCCGCTCGCTTCCGCCCGAAGCACGAGGACATCGTGCGCGACATGAACCGGATCATGAAGCCCGATGCCGTCGCGGTGATCGGCGCGTCGAGCGAGGCCGGCAAGATCGGCAACTCGGTGATGAAGAACCTGATCAACGGCGGCTACCAGGGGAAGATCTACCCGATCAACCCGTCCGCCGACGAGATCATGGGCCTCAAGGCGTACAAGAGCGTCAAGGACGTGCCCGGAACGATCGACGTCGCGGTGTTCGCGATCCCGGCCAAGTTCGTCGCCGCCGCGCTGGTCGAGTGCGGCGAGAAGAAGATCCCCGGCGCGGTGCTGATCCCGTCGGGCTTCGCCGAGACCGGCAACGTCGAGGGCCAGAAGGAGATCCAGGAGATCGGCCTCAAGTACGGCGTGCGGCTGATGGGCCCGAACATCTACGGCTTCTACTACACGTGGAAGAACCTCTGCGCGACGTTCTGCACCGCGTACGACGTCAAGGGGCACGCCGCGCTGTCGTCGCAGTCGGGCGGCATCGGGATGGCGATCATCGGGTTCTCGCGCTCGGCGAAGATGGGCGTCTCGGCGATCGTCGGCCTCGGCAACAAGTCGGACATCGACGAGGACGACCTGCTGACCTTCTTCGAGCAGGACGAAAATACGCACATCATCGCGCAGCACTGCGAGGACCTGAAGGACGGGCGCGCGTTCGCCGAGGTCGCGAAGCGCGTCTCGAAGAAGAAGCCCATCGTCATGCTCAAGGCGGGCCGGACCAGCATGGGCGCGCGCGCGGCGAGCTCGCACACCGGCGCGCTCGCCGGCAACGACAAGATCTACGACGACGTGCTGCGCCAGTCGGGCGTGATCCGCGCGAAGGCGCTGCGCGAAATGCTCGAGTACGCGCGCGCGATCCCGAAGCTGCCTACGCCCAAGGGCGAGAATGTCGTGATCATCACCGGCGCGGGTGGATCCGGCGTGCTCCTGTCCGACGCCTGCGTCGACAACGGGCTGAAGCTCATGGCGATGCCCGCCGACCTCGACGCCGCGTTCCGCAAGTTCATCCCGCCGTTCGGCGCCGCGGGAAACCCGGTCGACATCACCGGCGGCGAGCCGCCCAGGACCTACCAGAACACGATCCGCCTCGGCCTCGAGGATCCGCGCATCCACTCGCTGATCCTGGGCTACTGGCATACGATCGTCACGCCGCCGATGGTGTTCGCGAAGCTCGTCGTCGAAGTCGTCGACGAGTTCAAGGCGAAGGGGATCAGCAAGCCGGTCGTCGTATCGCTCGCCGGCGACGTGGAAGTCGAAGAAGCGGCCGAATACCTGTTCGACCACGGCATCCCGTCGTATCCGTACTCGACCGAGATGCCGGTGATGGTGCTCGGCGCCAAGTACCAGTGGGCCCGCGGCGCGGGCCTGATCTAGCACCGGCGACCGGCCCGCTGCGCGTCGGTCGGCGACAGGGACAACCGAAACGTTGAGTCCGTGCCTCACCCGCCTTTCGCGACCGGCGTCCACAAGAGCCGCACCGGCGGTCCACCCGATCCTTTAGGAGGAGCCATGATTCGCACTCTCATCCCTCGCACCGCGACCGTGCTCGCGGGCGCGCTCGCGGCGGTCTTCGCCGCCACTCCCGCCGTCGCAGCGTGGGAGCCGACCAAGCCGGTCGAGTTCGTGGTGCCCGCCGGAACCGGCGGCGGCGCCGACCAGATGGCCCGCTTCCTTCAGGGCATCGTCGCCAAGCACAGCCTGATGAAGCAGCCGTTCGTCGTCGTCAACAAGTCGGGCGGCGCCGGGGCGGAAGGCTTCCTCGAAATCAAGAACGCGAAGGGCGACCCGCACAAGGTCGTCATCACGCTGTCGAACCTGTTCACGACGCCGCTCGCGACCGGCGTGCCGTTCAACTGGAAGGACCTGACGCCGGTCTCGATGCTCGCGCTCGACGAGTTCGTGCTGTGGGTCAACGCGGAGACGCCGTACAAGACCGTGCAGGACTACGTGGCCGCGATCAAGGCCGGAGAGAACGGCAAGTTCAAGATGGCGGGCACCGGCTCGAAGCAGGAGGACCAGATCATCACGGTCGCGCTCGAGAAGGCGGTCGGCAAGAAGCTGACCTACGTGCCGTTCAAGGGCGGCGGCGACGTCGCCGTGCAGCTCGTCGGCAAGCACGTCGACTCGACGGTGAACAACCCGATCGAGGCGATCGCGCACTGGCGTTCGGGCGCGCTGCGGCCGCTGTGCGTGTTCGACACCAAGCCGATGCCGTATCCGAACAAGGTCACGACGACGCAATCCTGGCAGGACGTGCCGACCTGCAAGTCGCAGGGGCTCGACGTCGAGTACGTGATGCTGCGCGGCATCTTCATGCCGGGCGGCGTGACGCAGGAACAGGTCGACTTCTACGTCGATCTCTTCAAGAAGGTCCGCGCGCTGCCCGAGTGGAAGAAATACACGGAGGACGCGGCGTTCAACGACACGTTCATGGCGGGCAAGGAGTACGCCGAATGGGTCGGGAAGGCCGAGGGGAGGCACAAGGACCTGATGCAGGAAGCCGGCTTCCTGGCGAAGTAGCCGATGGCGCCGGAGACGCACGGGGAGGCCGCCGCGACGGGCGGCGGCCTTCGGACGCGCTGGGTCGAGCTCGTCGTCGCGCTCCTGATCTGCGCCGGCGGCGCGCTGGTCATCAAGGACAGCCTGCGCATCGGCGCCAAGTGGGGCAGCGACGGCCCGGAGGCCGGCTACTTCCCGTTCCTCACCGGGACTTGCCTTCTGCTCTCGGGCGGATGGATCGCGCTCAGCGCGCTCTGGCGCTGGCGCAAGCTCGAGGGCGCGCTGTTCGTCGAGTGGGCGAAGCTGAAGCCGGTGCTGGAGATGCTGCTGCCGACGATCGCGTACGTCGCGCTGATCAAGTTCACCGGCATCTACGTCGCGTCGGCCGTGTTCATCGGCGCGTTCATGGTCTGGAAGGGACGCTACCGCGCTCCCGCCATGCTGGCGGTGGCGCTCGGCGTGCCGATCGCGATGTTCCTGTTGTTCGAAATCTGGTTCCTCGTGCCGTTGCCGAAGGGGCCGCTCGAGAACCTGCTGGGATATTGAGATGGAGCTCCCGCGAGGCGCGCCGCGCGAGCGCGCCCGCGGAGGTCGCGGCGACCGGTGGACGATCCTCCGGCCGCGGTCGCGCGGCCGCGCCGTGCCGCCCGCCAGCCGGACGGCGAACAGACGATAAGAGGGTCATCGGTGGAGGACATCGGCAACCTGATGCAGGGCTTCGCGGTCGCGCTGACCTGGAAGAACCTGCTGTTCATGATGATCGGCATCCTGCTCGGGGTGCTGATCGGCGTCCTGCCGGGCCTCGGCGGCGCGAACGGCGTCGCGATCCTGCTGCCGCTCACGTTCTCGATGCCGCCGACCTCGGCGATCATCATGCTGTCGTGCATCTACTGGGGCGCGCTGTTCGGCGGCGCGATCACGTCGATCCTGTTCAACATCCCCGGCGAGCCCTGGTCGGTCGCGACGACGTTCGACGGCTACCCGATGGCGCAGCAGGGGCGCGCGGGCGAGGCGATGACCGCCGCGTTCACGTCGTCGTTCGTCGGCGCGTTGGTCGCGGTGCTGGTGATCACGTTCCTCGCGCCGCTGGTCGCGCGCTTCGCGCTCAAGTTCGGGCCGCCCGAGTATTTCTCGGTGCAGTTCCTGACGTTCTGCAGCTTCATCGGCATGAGCCGCGAGCCGCCCGCGAAGACCATCGCGGCGATGATGATCGGCTTCGCGCTCGCCGCGGTCGGCCTCGACATCGTCACCGGGCAACTGCGGATGACGTTCGGCCACATGCAGCTCCTGCAGGGCTTCGACTTCCTGATCGCGGTCATCGGTCTCTTCGGCCTGGGCGAGATCCTGATCACGATGGAGGAGGGGCTCGCGTTCAAGGGCGTGCACGGCAAGATCAACGCGGCCGTCGTCTGGCAGACCTGGAAAAAGCTGCCGCGCTACTGGATGACGTCGGTGCGCGGATGCCTGATCGGCTGCTGGATGGGGATCACGCCGGGCGGCGCGACGCCGGCGTCGTTCATGAGCTACGGGATGGCTCGCCGGATGTCGAAGGAGCGCGACAAGTTCGGCACCGGACACATCGAGGGCGTCATCGCGCCCGAGACCGCCGCGCATGCGGCGGGCACCAGCGCGCTGCTGCCGATGCTGACGCTCGGCATTCCCGGCTCGCCGACCGCCGCGGTGTTGCTGGGCGGCCTCCTCATCTGGGGACTGCAGCCCGGCCCTTTGCTGTTCGTCGAGAAGCCGGATTTCGTCTGGGGGCTGATCGCGAGCATGTACCTCGGCAACATCGTGGGCCTCGTCGTCGTCCTGACGACGGTGCCGTGGTGGGCCGCGATCCTGCGCATCCCGTTCTCGATCATCGCGCCGGTGATCGTCACGATCTGCGCGGTCGGCGCCTACACGGTCCACAACAACATGTTCGACGTCGTGATGATGGTGGTGTTCGGCGTCGCCGGCTATTTCTTCAAGAAGCTCCGCTATCCGCTCGCGCCGCTCGTGCTGGCGCTGGTCCTGGGCGACATGGCCGAGACCAGCTTCCGGCAGTCGATGCTTCTGTCGGGCGGGAACATCGGCGTGTTCTGGGCGAACGGCCTCGTGGGCTCGATCATGACGCTCGCGCTCGTGCTTTTGTGCTGGCCGCTCGTGTCGCTGGCGCTCGAGACGATGAAGAAACGCGGCGGCGGCGCGCCGTCGACGACGTAGCGTGGCCGGGGAGATCCACGGACGATGACGCGCGCCACGGTCGTCGACACGTCGCGCCTCGCCTCGCGGCGCGGCTCGCGCAACACGCCGAAGGGGCGCGTCGTCGATCCGCAGGCGCTCGACGAGGTGCGGGCGCTGCTCGGCGACGCACCGCGTCGCGCCGACCTCCTGATCGAGTTCCTGCACCGGATCCAGGACCGCCACGGCTGCCTCGCCGCGCCGCACCTCGTCGCGCTCGCGCAGGAGCTCCGGCTCGCGACGACCGAGGTGTACGAGGTCGCGACGTTCTACCATCATTTCGACGTCGTGAAGGAAGGCGACGCACGCCCGCCGGCGATCACCGTGCGCGTCTGCGAGACGCTGTCGTGCAGGATGGCGGGCGCCGAAGCGCTGATGGCGTCGCTCGAGCGGCTCGGCCTGGCGGACGTGCGCGTCATCGGCGCGCCTTGCGTCGGGCGCTGCGAACATGCGCCGGTGGCGGTCGTCGGGCGCAACCCGGTCGACGGCGCGACCGTCGACGCGGTGGCCGATGCGGTGCGGAACCACCGCACCGAGCCGGCGCCGGCGCAGGCGATCGACTACGCCGCCTACGGTCGTGACGGCGGCTATCGGACGCTGGTCGAATGCGTGTCGGGCCAGCGGACGCACGATTCCGCGATCGCCGAGCTCGAGCAATCGGCGCTGCGCGGCCTCGGAGGCGCGGGATTTCCGTCCGGTCGCAAATGGAAGATCGTGCGCGCGGAGCCCGCGCCGCGCCTGATGGCGGTGAACATCGACGAGGGCGAGCCGGGAACGTTCAAGGATCGCCACTACCTCGAGCGCGATCCGCACCGGTTCCTCGAGGGCATGCTGATCGCCGCGTGGGCGGTCGGCATCGACGCGATCTACGTGTATCTGCGCGACGAGTACGCGGCGTGCCGCGCGCTGCTCGAGCGCGAGATCGCGGCGCTCGAGCGCGATCCGCCGTGCGCGCTGCCCGCGATCCACCTGCGACGCGGCGCCGGCGCGTACATCTGCGGCGAAGAGTCCGCGATGATCGAGTCGATCGAGGGCAAGCGCGGCATGCCGCGGCTGCGGCCGCCGTACGTCGCGCAGGTCGGTCTCTTCGGCCGCCCGACGCTCGAGCACAACATGGAGACGCTTTACTGGATCCGCGACATCCTCGAGAAGGGCGGCGCGTGGTTCGCGGGCCAGGGGCGCCACGGCCGCAAGGGCCTCCGCTCGTTCTCGGTGTCCGGTCGCGTGAAGCGCCCGGGCGTGCATCTGGCGCCGGCCGGCATCACGGTGCGCGAGTTGATCGACGAGCACTGCGGTGGCATGCTGGACGGGCACGCGTTGTACGGCTACCTGCCCGGTGGCGCGTCGGGCGGCATCCTGCCGGCGTCGCTCGGCGACGTGCCGCTCGATTTCGACACGCTGCAACCCCACGGCTGCTTCATCGGCTCGGCGGCGGTGATCGTGCTCTCGCAGCACGATCGCGCGCGCGACGCGGCGGTCAACCTGATGCGCTTCTTCGCCGACGAGTCGTGCGGGCAGTGCACGCCCTGCCGCGTCGGGACCGAGAAGGCGGTGCTGTTGATGCAGGAGCCGCGGTGGGACCGGCCGCTCCTCGCCGAGCTCTCCGCCGCGATGGCCGATGCGTCGATCTGCGGGCTCGGACAGGCGGCGCCCAATCCGATCGCGTGCGTGGTCAGGTATTTCCCGCATGAGCTCGAGGGGTAGACTCGAGGTCGCCATGAACGCGCCCCACGAAGCCGCGGTCGAGCAGACGGTAACGTTCAAGCTGAACGGCGCCGACGTCGGCGCGGCGCCCGGCGAGACGCTCCTCGAAGTGGCGGACCGCCTCGGCGTCGCGATCCCGCGCCTTTGCTACAAGCCCGGCCTGCGCCCCGACGGCAACTGCCGCTCGTGCATGGTCGAGATCAAGGGCGAGCGCGTGCTCGCGCCGTCGTGCTGCCGCGCGCCGGCGGCGGGGATGGAGGTCACGACCGACAGCGCGCGCGCCGTCGCCGCGCAGAAGATGATCGTCGAGCTCCTCGCCTCCGACGTTCCCGAGCGCGTGTACAAGCAGGACTCGGAGCTCGAGCTGTGGAAACAGCGGCTCGGCATCGGCAAGCCGCGCTTCCCGATGCGCGCGCAGCCGAAGGCCGATTTCTCGCATCCGGCGATGGCGGTGAACCTCGACGCGTGCATCCAGTGCACGCGCTGCGTGCGCGCGTGCCGCGAGGCGCAGGTCAACGACGTCATCGGCTACGCATACCGCGGCGGGCGCTCGGCGATCGTGTTCGACCTCGACGACCCGATGGGCGCGTCGTCGTGCGTCGCGTGCGGCGAATGCGTGCAAGCATGCCCGACCGGCGCGCTCGCCCCTGCGCACGACGCCTATCTCGCGCCGGTCGACAGATTGGTGCCGTCGCTGTGCCCGTATTGCGGCGTCGGCTGCCAGATCACCTACCACGTGGCCGACAACGACATCGTGCGCGTCGAAGGACGCGACGGGCCCGCCAACCACGAGCGGTTGTGCGTCAAGGGACGCTTCGGCTTCGACTACGTCTCGCATCCGCAGCGCCTGACCAGGCCGTTGATCCGCCGCGACGGCGTGGCGAAGGATCCGCACGCGACGGTGGACCCGGCGAATCCGCTCGCCGTGTTTCGCGAGGCGACATGGGACGAGGCGATGGAGCGCGCCAGCGGCGCGTTCGCGCGCATCCGCGACACCGTGAGCCCGCGCGCGCTGGCGGGCTTCGGCTCCGCCAAGGGCAGCAACGAGGAAGCCTACCTGTTCCAGAAGCTCGTGCGCACCGGCTTCGGCACCAACAACGTCGACCACTGCACGCGCCTTTGCCATGCATCGTCGGTCGCCGCGCTGCTCGAGGGCATCGGATCGGGCGCCGTGTCGAATCCGGTGATGGACGTGCTGAAGGCCGACGTCGTGCTGCTGATCGGCGCGAATCCGGTCGTCAACCACCCGGTCGCGGCGACCTGGATCAAGAATGCGGTGAAGAACGGCACGCGGCTGATCCTCGCGGATCCGCGGCGCTCGGAGCTCGCGCGCCATGCGTGGCGTTACCTGCCGTTCAAGGCCGACACCGACGTGGCGCTCCTGAACGCGATGATGCACACGATCGTCGAGGAAGGCCTCGTCGACCGCGCGTTCGTCGCCGGCCGCACGAGCGGCTACGAGGAGATCGCGCGCAACGTCGCCGCGTTCAGCCCCGAGAAGATGGCCGAGGTCTGCGGCATCCCCGCCGGGACGATTCGCGAGGTCGCACGCGCGTTCGCGACCTCGAAGGGATCGATGATCCTGTGGGGGATGGGCATCTCGCAGCACATCCACGGCACCGACAACGCGCGCTGCCTGATCGCGCTCGCGATGCTGACCGGGCAGGTGGGCCGCCCGGGCACCGGGCTGCATCCGCTGCGCGGGCAGAACAACGTGCAGGGCGCGTCCGACGCCGGGCTGATCCCGATGGTGTTCCCCGACTACCAGCGCGTCGACAACGCGGGCCTGCGTGCGTCGTTCGAGAAGCTGTGGGGCGCGTCGCTGGATCCGGAGCCGGGCCTGACGGTCGTCGAGATCATCAACGCGGTGAGCGCCGGCGCGATCCGCGGCATGTACGTGATGGGCGAGAACCCGGCGATGTCGGATCCCGACGCGGGCCACGCGCGCGAGGCGCTCGCGAAGCTCGAGATGCTGGTCGTGCAGGACATCTTCCTGACCGAGACCTGCTACCTCGCCGACGTGATCCTGCCGGCCTCCGCGTTTCCCGAGAAGACCGGCACGTTCACCAACACCGACCGCATGGTGCAGCTCGGCCGGCAGGCGCTCGAGCCGCCCGGCGAGGCGCGCCAGGACCTCGCGATCATCGTCGACCTGGGGCGCCGCCTCGGGCTCGACTGGCGCTACGAGCATCCGCGCGACGTGTTCGACGAGATGCGAAAGGCGATGCCCTCGATCGCCGGCATCACCTGGGATCGTCTCGAGCGCGAGCATTCGGTCACCTATCCGTGCGAGCACGAAGGCGACCCGGGCGAGAAGGTCGTGTTCATCGACAGCTTCCCGACGCCGACCGGCCGCGCGCGCCTCGTGCCCGCGGCGCTGATCCGCGCAGCCGAGCAGCCCGACGCCGAATATCCGTGGGTGCTGATCACCGGGCGCCAGCTCGAGCACTGGCACACCGGCAGCATGACGCGTCGCACCGAGGTGCTCGACGCGATCGAGCCTGCGCCGGTCGCGTCGGTGCATCCTTTGGATCTCGCCGAACTGGGCGTCGCGGCCGGCGGCGCGATCACGCTCGCGACGCGCCGGGGCGAAGTGTCGCTGTTCGCGCGCGCCGACGACGGCACGCCGCGCAAGACGATCTTCCTGCCGTTCTGCTACTACGAGGCGGCTGCCAACCTGCTCACGAACCCCGCCCTCGACCCGTTCGGCAAGATTCCCGAGTTCAAGTACTGCGCGGTGCAGGTCACCGCGGGCGGGGCGCCGAGCGAGCGGTTCGGATACGACGAGCCCGTCACCGCGGACTGAACGTCGCACCGGGACCGTCGGTGCTGGTGGACCATCGCGCAGCCGGACGCCCGGGCTTGCGTAACCGCGCGCGCTGATTGGGCTGACGCGACGGTTCGTGAAGGCTCGCGCTTGCGAAGCCTTGCGAATGGCGTCGCTACGCCAACGCCTTCCACCACATCCACGCGCCGAGCACGAACAGCATCAGCGCGAACGCGCGGCGGAGCCGCGCCACCGGCCAGGCGTGCGCGACGCGCGCGCCGAGCGGCGCGAGCAGCATGCTGGCGGCCGCGATGATCGCGAGCGCGGGCAGGTAGACGTAGCCGATCGCGTAAGGCGGCAAATCGACCTGCCGCCAGCCGGCGATGACGAAGCCGACGGTGGCGGCGACCGACACCGGCCAGCCGATCGCCGCCGACGTCGCGACCGCCGTGTGTACTTTCACGTTGCAGCGGGTCATGAACGGCACCGCGAGGAACGCGCCGCCGGTCCCGACCATGCCGGCGACGAGACCGATCACCGACCCCACGCCGAACAACGCGAGCCGGCCGGGAAGCTCGCGCATCGGATGGGGCGAGACGTTGCGCAGCATCTGCAGCGACGTGAGCCAGGTGAAAGTGCCGAAGATCGCGGACATCACGCGCATCGGCAGCGCGCTCGCGACTTGCGCGCCGATCAGCGAACCGAGGACGAGCCCGGGCGCCATCGCCCGGACGATTCCCCACGCGACCGCGCCGCGCCGATGATGCGCACGCGCCGAGGCGAACGCGGTGAACACGATCGTCGCGGCCGAGGTGCCGATCGCGAGCGGCAACAGGTGCGACGTCCCGACGCCCTGGAAAGTGAACACCTCGACCAGCACCGGCACCATCGTGAAGCCGCCGCCGATGCCGAGCAGGCCCGCGAGGAAGCCGACGAAAACGCCCAGCGCTAGAAAGATCGGGACGAGCGCGAGCGTCAAGGGATCCCCCCGAAGCGCGCTGCGCGCGCCTCCCCCCGAGGGGGCACGGCGACCTCGGGGCGGC
>JBDTNO010000034.1:0-20767 GCA_039933715.1 Betaproteobacteria bacterium | reverse complement strand
CCGGCGGGCGGTGTGATCCCCCCGATGCGAACTTCGTTCGCCTCCCCCCAGGGGGAACCGCGCCCTTGGGGCGGCCCGGCGGGCGCGTGATCCTCGTCACCTGGAACGTCCAGTGGTTCCTCGGGCTCGACGGACGCGTCGACGCGAGGCGCGTGATCGAGCACGCACGTTCGCTCGGCGATTTCGACGTGCTGTGCGTGCAGGAGATCGCCGACAACTTTCCCGCGCCGCGCCTGAAGGGCAACGACGACGGCGACCAGTTCGCGACGCTGGCGCGCCTGCTGCCCGGCTACACGATCGTCCAGGGCATCGGCAGCGACCACCCGTCCGACGACGGCCGGCGCCGCCGCTTCGGCAACGCGATCGCCTCGCGCCTCCCGGTGCGGCAGGTGCGGCGGCACGCGCTGCCCTGGCCCGCGGACGCTTCGGCGCCATCGATGCCGCGCGTCGCCGTCGAGGCGGTCGTCGAAGCGTCCTTCGGACCGGTTCGCGTCGTGACCACGCATCTCGAGTACTGGTCGGGCACCCAGCGCGCCGCGCAGGTGCAGAGCCTGCGCGAAATCCATCGCGAAGGACATGGCCATGCGCGGCGGGGCAGCAAGGCGCGCGACGACGGCGGCCCGTTCCATCGCTTTTCCTCGCCGAGCGCGACGATCGTCTGCGGCGACTTCAATCTCGGGCCGGGCGATCCGGAGCACGCGCGCATGCAGGATCCGTTCGACGACGGCACGTCGCGGCTGCGCGACGCGTGGACGCTGGTCCATGGCGGCGCCCCGCAGCCGCCGACGTTCAACGTGCACGAGCGGTACGCCGCCGACTCGGTGCCGGTCGCCTGCGACTTCGTGTTCGTGAGCGACGAGCTCGCGGATCGCATCCGGGCGGTGGCGGTCGATTCGGACACGCGCCTCTCGGACCACCAGCCGGTCGTCGTGACTTTCGCGGGCTGAGCGAGCGCAAGCATTCGCGCGGCGCCCGCCCGCTACAATCTCGCCTGCGCGCAACCGCTACCTCGCGCGCGAGGACCCGCCGCTGCCCGCCCTCCACGACGCGGATCACCGATCGACGCCCCCTTGCCCGCCGACCTCCACGCCACGCTGGGCCGGATCGCGAGTTCGACGCGACCGCGCATCCTGATCGTCACGCACGGTTGGGGCGGCGGCGTGCGCCGCCATGTCGACGAGCTCGTCGAGGCGCTCGCGTCGCGCGCCGAGGCGATCACGCTCTCGCCCGCGCCGCGCGGAACCGTGCATCTCGCGTGGGCGCGCGATGCCGACCGCGCCGATTTGTGGTTCGCGATGCCGCAGGATCGCTCGACGATGCTCGCGCTGCTGCGTGCGCTTCGCGTCTCGCGCGTGCATCTTCATCACGTGGACGGGCTTCCGCTGGAAGTTCTCGACGTCGCGCGCGCGCTCGAAATCCCGCTCGACGTCACGCTTCACGACGCCTATCCCTACTGCCCGCGCTACCACCTCGACCGCGGCGAGGGCCGGTATTGCGGGATCGCGGGCAAGATCGAATGCGACGACTGCCTCGCGCGCGGCCCGGCGCAATGGCCGCTCGACGTCGCGCAATGGCGCGAGGCATTCCGGTCCGCCTTCGCCGGACCGACGCGCGTGATCGCGCCGACACGCGACGGCGCCGAACGATTCGCGCGTCATTTTCCAGGCGTGCAGGTCGAGAGTTGGCCGCATCCCGACGCAACCGCGCCGGCCGCGCCGATGGCGCGCCGCGTGGCGATCCTCGGCCGGCTGACGCGCGTCAAGGGCTTCGACACGGTCGTCGCGTGCGCGCGGGATGCGGCGCTTCGAGGGCTTCCGCTGGCGTTCCGCGTGCTCGGATCGACCGAGGCTCCGCTGCCGCCGCTCCCGGCCGGCGTGCTGTCGATGACCGGCGAGTACGCGGAAGGCGAGTTGCCGCACCTCGTCGCCGCCGAGGCGCCCGACGCATTCCTGTTCGCCGCGCGGATCCCGGAGGCGTGGTCGTACACGCTGACGGCGGCGATCGCGACCGGACGGCCGATCGTCGCGTCCGCGCTGGGCGCATTGGGCGAGCGGCTCGCGGACGTCGCGAACGCCACGCTCGTGGCCTGGGATGCGCCGGCGCAGGTCTGGAACGATGCGCTCGTCGCGGCAGTGGCGCCACCCGAGCTTCCGCAGGCGGTCTCGCAGCGGGTCGTGACGTGGCCCGCCTATGTCGAGCGCCTCGCGTCGCGATGGTCGCCGGCACCGGACGCGTCGTCCCTCCCGCTTCCCGCTCTCGAACCGCGCCACATGTCGCGGCCGACCGACGACCAGCGAGCGCTGACGCTCGAGGAGCTCGTGCGCGCCGGGGCACTGCGCGGCGAAGCCCAGGCGAAGGCCGAGCTCGTGAGCCGCGCGGCGCAAGCCGACGCGACGCTCGCGGATGTCGCGCGCGACCAGGCGGGACGCCATCGCGAGCTGGCCGAGGCGCGCGCGCGTGTCGCGGCGCTCGAGTCGTCGGCGAGCTGGCGGATCACGGCGCCGTTGCGCAATCTCGCGATGCGAGCACGGATCGCGCGCGCGCGCGTCGCCGCGCTCCCTGCCGCCATGCGCCAGCTACCCCGCCAGTCGGCGACCGCGGTGACGATCCTGAAGGAACAGGGACCGGCGGCGCTCGCGCGGCGCGTGCGCGACAAGGTACGCGGGCGCGGCTTCGTGGCGCCGCGGACGCGGCGGACCTTTGCGATGGAGGCAGGCATCGGCGCGCTCGCGTTCGGCGCGTCGACGTTGCCGCGCGTGTCGATCGTGATCCCCGCCTACGGCCAGGCGCTCGCGACCTTCACCTGCCTCAAGAGCGTGCACGCGACGGTGCCGCACGGCGAGGTCGAAGTCATCGTCGTCGACGACGCGTCGCCGGAGCCTCTCGCGAGCGAGCTTGCGAGCGTGACCGGCGTGACGTTCGTCCGCGCCGAGCGCAACGGCGGATTCATCGCGGCGTCGAACCTCGGGGCGCAGCGCGCGCGCGGCGAGCGGCTCGTGTTCCTCAACAACGACACGATCGTCACGCCCGGATGGCTCGAGGCGATCGAGCGGACCTTCGCGCGCTACCCCGAAACCGGACTCGTCGGCGTGAAGCTCGTTTATCCGGACGGGCGCCTCCAGGAGGCGGGCGGCATCGTGTGGCGCGACGGCTCGGCGTGGAACGTCGGGCGCGGCGACGATCCCGACCGTCCCGAGTACAACTACGTGCGGCGCGTCGACTACTGCTCGGGCGCGTGCCTCGCGATCCCGAAGGCGCTGTTCGCGTCTCTCGGGGGGTTCGACGTCCGCTACACGCCGGCCTACTACGAGGACACCGACCTCGCGTTCTCGGTCCGGGCGGCGGGTCGGGCCGTGCGCTACCAGCCGGCCGCGACCGTCGTGCATTTCGAGGGAACGACGTCCGGCCGCGACGAGACGGTCGGCATCAAGAAGCACCAGGTGCTCAATCGCGCGACGTTCGCGCAGCGGTGGTCGGTCGAGCTCGCGACGCACCGCTCGAACGGCGACGCACCGGCGCTCGAAGCGGATCGCGGCGCGCGCAAGCGCGTCCTCGTCGTCGACGCCAACATGCTGACGCCCGACCGGGACTCGGGGTCGATGCGCATGCTGGCGATCCTCGAGCTCATCGGCGAGCTCGGCGGCAAGGCGACGTTCGTGGCCGACAATCTCGAGTACGTAGAGCCGTATGTCTCCGCGTTGCAGGAGCGCGGCGTCGAGGTCCTCTACCGGCCGTGGATCACGTCGATCGCCGAGCTGCTCGCCAAGCGCGGGCGCGAGTTCGACGTCGTGGTGCTGTCGCGTCATTACGTCGCGTCGAAGCACCTCGGCGCGGTGCGCCAGTTCGCGCCGCGCGCGCGCGCGGTGTTCGACACGGTCGACCTGCATTTCCTGCGCTCCGAGCGGCAGGCGGCGCTCGACGGCAGTCGCGATCCCGAGGCGACCGACCGCGAGCGCGAGCAGGAGCTCGAACTCGTGCGCCGCGCGGACCTCACGCTCGTGGTGTCGCCGGTCGAGCGGGACCTGCTCGCGCAGCTCCAGCCGGGCGCGCATGTCGACGTGCTGTCCAACATCCACGAGCCGATGCAGCGCGGGGTTCCGTTCGGCGAGCGCGAGGGTATCGTGTTCATCGGCGGGTTCCGGCATCCGCCGAACGTCGACGCCGTGCTCTGGTACGCGCGCGAGGTGCAGCCGCTGGTGCGCGGCCGCCTGCACGGCGTCGTCACGACGATCGTGGGCGCCGATCCGCCCGCGAACGTGCGCGCGCTCGCGCGGCCCGACCTGGCGATCGCCGGCTATGTCGGGGACGTCGAGCCGGTGTTCACGAAGGCGCGCCTGTCGATCGCGCCATTGCGCTACGGCGCGGGCGTCAAGGGCAAGGTGAACCTCGCGATGAGCTACGGCGTGCCGGTCGTCGCGACGTCCGCCGCGGTCGAGGGCATGCATCTCGGCCACAACGTCGACGTGCTGGTCGCCGACCATCCGCAGGCGGTCGCCGATGCGATCGTCGCCGCCTACGGCGACGAGAAGCTGTGGAATCGCCTGTCGCGCGCCGGCGTCGAGAACATCCGCCGGCATTTCTCGCGCGAAGCGGCGAAGCGCGCATTGGAGAAAATCCTGGCGTAGGCGTTGGATCCCCGCCTTCAGGTCGGCTACTCTCGCCCCGCGCGGTGAAAGACCAGGTCGAACACCTCGTGCCCCAGCTTCAACCCCCGCGTCTCGAACTTGGTCTGCGGGCGCCAGGCTGGACGTGGCGCGTAGCGCTGCGCCGTGTTCGCGAGCAACGCCTCGCTCGACAACGTCGCGAGGATCTCCTCGGCGTACGGCGCCCAGTCGGTCGCCGCGTGCAGGTAGCCGCCGGGGACGATGCGCTGCGCGAGCGCGTGGACGAATGTCGGTTTCAGCAATCGGCGCTTGTGATGCCGCTTCTTCGGCCATGGGTCGGGGAAATAGACATGCACGCCCGCCAGCGATCCCGGCGGAATCATCGCGTCGACGACCTCGACCGCGTCGTGCTGGACCATGCGGAGGTTCGCGAGCTTGCCGGCCTCGATGCGGTTGAGGATCGCGCCGATCCCCGGCGCGTGCACCTCGATGCCGAGGAAATCGGTCTCGCGATGCGCGGCGGCGATCGCCGCGGTCGTTTCGCCCATGCCGCAGCCGATTTCCACGACGACCGGCGCGTTGCGCCCGAACGTGCGCGCGAAGTCGAGCGGCGAGCGTCCGAAAGGCACGCAGTACCGCGACGCGAGCGTGTCGAGCGCGCGCGCCTGCGCCGGCGAGACGCGGCCCTGACGCAGGACGTAGCTGCGGACCGGGCGGCGGACGACGTCGCGGTCGCCGGACGCCGTCATGCCGCTAGCGCGGCGCGAGCCAGCCGCCTTGCGAGAGCTTGCGCTCGAGCGTGCGCGGCGTGCCGTCCGCCGCGGCGACGTAGTCGACCAGCACGGTCTCGGCGTCCTTCCAGCGCGGCGTGGCATCGGCCCAGTCCTCGGGCGAGCGCCAGGCGAGCTCCTTCGCGACACCGTCGCGCGTGACGCGCCAGATCGCGAGCTCGTTCGCGCAGCGCGTCGCGCAGAAATCCGAGGTCGCGAGCCGCTGGCGGTCGGGCGAGAGCGCCGGCTCGGATGGAAGCTCGGTCCAGCGGTTGCCGGCGCGTTGCAGAAGCACGAACGTCGTGCGCTCGCCGTCGGTCTTGAACAGCAGAACCGCGTTGATCGCGTCGATCGAGTCGAACAGCGAATACGAAAGCGGCTGCACCGGGTTCTCGACGTCGCTGAACGTCGCCGTGCCGGACGGGAAGAGCGCGATCCGCAAATCGACGCCCTCGCGCTTCGCGAGGCCGGGCAGGCGCTTCATCTGTTGCTGCTCGATCAGGCGTCCGCAGTGCGCCATGTCCTCGGCTTCGCCGCACCATTGCGAGAGCTCCTCGCGCGTGGGCGGCACCGCGAAAGCGGCGAAGGCCAGGGCGAAAAGCGCGAGCGCGGCGGCGCCGCGTCGAACCGTCATCCGATCAGCCCCGACGTCGGCGAGCTCGGCGCGCCCGCGTAGAGCTTGCGCGGCATGCGGCCGGCGAGGAACGCCTCGCGCCCCGCCTCGACCGCGAGCTTCATCGCGCGCGCCATGCGCACCGGCTCGCGCGCCTGCGCGATCGCGGTGTTCATCAGCACGCCCGCACAGCCCAGCTCCATCGCGACCGCGGCGTCCGATGCCGTGCCGACACCCGCGTCGACGAGCACCGGCACCTTCGCGTGCTCGAGGATCAGCTTGAGATTCCAAGGATTGAGGATGCCCATCCCCGACCCGATCAGCGACGCGAGCGGCATGATCGCGCAGCAGCCGATCGCCTCGAGCTCGCGCGCGACGATCGGATCGTCGGACGTGTAGACCATCACGTCGAAGCCGTCCTGCACGAGCGTCGTCGCGGCCGCGATCGTCTGGCGCACGTCGGGATAGAGCGACTGCGCGTCGCCGAGCACCTCCAGCTTGACCAGCCGATGGCCGTCGAGCAACTCGCGCGCGAGGCGCAGCGTGCGCACCGCATCGTCCGCCGTGTAGCAGCCGGCGCTGTTCGGCAGGTAGGTGAACTCGGACGGCGGCAGCGCGTCGAGCAGCGAAGGCGCCGACGGATCCTGTCCGAGGTTGGTGCGCCGGATCGCGACGGTGACGATCTGCGCGCCCGAAGCGACGATCGCCTCGCGCGTCTCGCTGAAATCGCGGTACTTGCCGGTGCCGACGAGCAGGCGCGACCGGTAGGCGCGGCCGGCGATCACCAGCGGCTCGTCCATCGCGGTGCGCTCCGGGGCGTTCATGCGCCGATTGTACGCCCCGGAATCCGGGCGCCGACGCCGAGGATCGGGAGTCGGAACCGGTGCGACCGTCGCGGTCCGGCGAACCCTCGCGCGCAAACACGAGCGCGTCAGCCGCCGCCCACCGCGCCCACGATCTCGACGCGATCGCCGGTGGCGAGCGGCGTCTCGCCGTACCGGCTGCGCGGCACGATCGCGCCGTTCAGCTCGACGGCGACGCGCTTGCCTTCGAGCGCGAGCTCGCGCACGAGGTCGGCCACCGTCGATCCGCGCGCGAGCGCGCGCGATGCGCCGTTGACGCTGATCGTGGCCATCGCGTCAAGCCTTGTAACGCCGCACGGCCTCGCGAAGGAACCGAAGCTGCGACTCGAACCGGGCGCACAGATCGCACGCCATCAGGTGGGCGTCGAGGCGCCAGCGCTGGAACGACGACAGCGGCTCGTCCTGCGCCCGCGACAACAGGCGCGTCGCGTCCTTGCACATCAACAGGTGGCCGAGCAGGCGTCTTAGCATGGTCGTCGGGTCGGTCAGGCCGGCCGGGGAGTTCGTGCGCCCGCGAACCAGTGCTGCTCCAGGCAGACGCGCAAGGCCATCCTCGCGCGATAGAGGATCACCCAGAGGTTATTCGCGGTGATCCGCAATTCCTTACAGATCTCGTCGCTCTCGAGCTCCATCACCTCGCGCATCATGAAGACGCGCCCGGTCTGCGCGGGAAGCTTCTCGAGGCAGAACTCGAGGATGTCGAAGAACTCGCGCTGCTGGAGCGCCGCCTCCGGGTCGCCCCAATCGGCCGGCGGCGCGTCCCACGCGCCGTTCGCCTTGAACAGCGCGTCGAAGTCGTCGAGCGTCGCCTCGTCATCGAGCGCGGCGAGCGGCACGGGCGCCTTCTGCTTGCGCCGGATCGCGTCGACGATCTTGTGCTTGAGGATGCCGGTAAGCCACGTCTTGAGGCTCGACCGCCCGTCGAAACCTTGCGCGCCCGTGAGGGCTGCGAGCATCGTGTCCTGCACGACGTCCTGCGCGAGGTCCGGATCGCGCAACTGCAACTGCGCGACGCGCGTCAGGTACCGGCGATGGGTTTCGATCTCGGTGGCGAAGGGCGAGGCGGACATGCGATGGCGAGGCGTCGGGGCGACCGCGAAATGGTAGCAGCCGGCCGCCCTTCGCTCGCTGGGGCGACCCCCGGCCCGCCCGTCGAAGTCGTGGCGCGATGGGGCGGACACCCGCGTGCGCGCCGGTGTAGCCTCCGCCCGTCGCCTGGGCCGCGCGACACACAGGCGCGGCGCACAAGGAGCCCGTAGGCACGCATCCATCACGCGCCTCGCCGTCACCTTCGTGACGATCGGCCTCTCGGCCGCCGTTCCGCTGCACGCCCAATCGCCCGCTCCCGCTCCGGCGGCCGCAACCGCCGCGGCGCCGTCCCAACCGGCGCTGTCTCAGGACCAGCTCGACAGCCTGGTCGCGCCGGTCGCGCTCTACCCCGACCAGATCCTCGTGCAGGTGTTCATGGCGGCGACCTACCCGCTCGACGTGGTCGAAGCATCGCGCTTCGTCAAGACGAACCGGGAAAAGCTCAAGGGCGACGCGATGGTGAAGGCGGCCGGGGAGAAGACCTGGGACCCGTCGGTCCAGTCGCTCACCGCGCATCCGCAGGTGCTCGAGATGATGAACGACAAGCTCGAGTGGATGCAGCAGCTCGGCGACGCCGTGCTCGCCGACGAGAAGGCCGTGATGGCGACCGCGCAGAGGCTGCGCCAGAAAGCGTCCGATGCGGGCAACCTCAAGACCAACGAGCAGCAGAAGGTCGTCGTGCAGCAGGACAAGACGATCATCATCGAGCCGGCGCAGCCCCAGACCGTCTACGTGCCGAGTTACAACCCGGCCGTCGTATACGGCACCTGGTGGGCGCCGGGGTACCCGCCCTACTACTACCCGCCCTCGCCGTACTACTACCCGGGTTACGCCTTCGGCGCGGCCGCGGTCGGCTTCGGCGTAGGCCTCGCCGTCGGTGCGGCCTGGGGCTGGGCCGGCGCGAACTGGGGCGGCGGCGACATCAACATCAACAACAACAACAACAACTTCGTGCGCAACAGCAACAACGCCGAATTCAAGAACCGGGCCAACAACGGCGGCAAGTTCCAACACAATGCCAGCCAGCGCAAGGGCGTGGCGTACCGCGACCAGGGCACGCGCGACAAGTACGGATCGAGCGACCGCGGTGGGGCGGCGTCGCGCAATGACTACCGCGGCCGCGACAGCGCGAGCAATCGTGCCGGCGGGGCCGGGGACCGCGCCGGCGGCGGCGGTGCGGGCGGCATCGACCGCGGCAGCGGGCCGAGTGCCGGTGCGGCCGACCGCGCAGGGGGCGCGGGCAATCGCGCGTCGCCGGGCGGCGGCGGCGGCGCCGGCGGCATCAGCGCGGGCAGTCCCGCGAATCGCGCGGGCGGCGGCCAGAGCTTCGGCGGCGGTGGTGGCGGCGGCCAGAACTTCGGCAGCAGCGGCGGTAGCGGCTCGTTCAACTCCGGCGCGAATCGCGCGCAGACGCAGAACATGAGCAACCGCGGCGCGTCGAGCCGCTCGTCGATGAGCTCGGGTGGCGGATCGCGCGGCAGTGGCGGCGGTGCACGTGGCGGCGGCGGCGGACGGCGATAGGCGAGGAGAACGAGATGATCAAGCGAATCGCATTCCTCGCGCTGGCCGGCGCGCTCGCGCTCGGCGCACCGGTCGCGCACGCGCAGCAGCCCGCGGCCGCCGGGTCGAAGCAAACGCTGCCCGCACAGACGACGTACGCGACGCCGGAAGCCGCGGCGAAGGCGCTCTACGACGCGGCCAGGTCCGACGACCTGAAGTCGATCTACGCGGTGCTCGGCCCGGGCAGCCAGGGGGTCATCTACAGCGGCGACAAGGTGGCCGACAACGCCGTGCGCGACGACTTGATCTCGTCGTGGGATCGCTCGATGAAGGTCGAAAGGCAGGGCGACGCGAAAGCGACGCTGTTGATCGGGCCGAACGACACCCCGTTCCCGTTCCCGCTGGTGAAGGACGCGAGCGCGTGGCGCTTCGACGCGAAGGCCGGCGCGGAGGAGGTAGTCAATCGGCGTGTCGGAGAAAACGAGCTCGCCGCGATGAAGGTTTGCCTCGCGTTCGTCGACGCGCAGCGCGAGTACGCCGAAGCCGACCGCAACGGCAACGGCATCATCGAGTACGCGAAGAAGCTGATCTCGTCGCCGGGAAAGAAGGACGGACTGTACTGGCCGACGAAGGCCGGCGAACCGGAGTCTCCGCTGGGTCCCCTCGCCGTCCAGGCGCGTACCGAGGGTTACGGCGCGCAGGGCGGCAAGTCGGCCAACGGCCAGCCCCGCCAGGGCGCCGGCGCGTACCACGGCTACCGCGCGCGGCTCCTGACCGCCCAAGGCAAGGACGCGAAGGGCGGCGCGTATTCGTACCTCGCGCAGGGCAAGCTGATCGGCGGCTTCGGCGTCGTGCTCTATCCCGCACGCTACGGCGTGTCGGGCGTCATGACGTTCGTCTGCAACCTCGAAGGTACCGTCTACGAGAAGAACCTCGGGCGCGCGACCGAGAGGATCGCCACGGCGATGACCAGCTACAACCCCGACGCGAGCTGGAAGAAGGCCGATGTGAAGTGATCCCGCCGCTCGCGCGGCGCTCGCTCGCAGCACCCAATGGAAAGGGCCGAAGCGTGAGACGCTTCGGCCCTTTCGCTTACCCGGCACCGCGTGTCGCAGGGCGGGGCACGAAGCCCTCGTCGCCTTGCCGGCCGCGCGTCGCCGTCGACACCAACCCCGATAGGCGGCTGGCGGTTACTGCCTGGTGTCCGGACCCTGGCCCGGCTTCTTCGACTTGTCCGGGTTGATCGCCGGATCCTCCTCGCGCATCGGACGGCGGCCTTCGCGCTCCGCATCCTTCATCTCGCGCGACTCCTGCTCGTTCTTCGGTGCGGCATCCTTCGCGGCCTGATCGACGCGACCCGACTCGACGAACTGCTTGGTCCGGTCGTTGTAATCCTTCGACGCAGCGTAGTTGCCCTCGCCATACTGCTTGTTGCCCGACGAAGGCTCCGATTGGCCCTGCTGACCGGACCCGCTCCTGCCATGGTCCTGGTTGCCGGTCTGCTGCTGCCCGCCCGTCTTCCTGTCGCCGAACTGCGAACCCTTTTCGTGCTGTTGGGGTTGGTTGCGGTTCGAGTCGCCCGAGCCGTGCTGCGAGCCGGCGTGCTGGTCCTTGCCGCCATGGTTCTGCTGCGATGGCTGCGGGTTCTGCGACGTCCCACGCTCGCCCGGATGTCGCTGGTCGCGCATGTCCTGCGGCTTGCCGGTCTCGATGTCGGCCGAGCCGCTCTTGCTCTTGTCCTGGTCTTGTCGCTGGGTCATGACGAAATCCTTTCGCAGTGGGGAAGCGCTGGCGCTCCGGGTCGTATGAAGGCCCGTGCCGTACGCATGCCACAGGTGGCCTCGGGACCGTCCTGCATGAAACCAGTTTCCGCTTCCCGGCGCGCGACCTCAGTCGGCTGACCTCGCCTGACGTTGTCGGTCGTTGCTGACGGACACCTACGATCCCTGCCGCCACGAGCCGCGAGCGATCAACGCGGATCGGGCCATCGCGCGCGGGTCCTCCGAACGTGTGCGGCGCCGCTTAGCTGCCGGACCGCGACGTGTTCGCCCGCGACGGCAGTGCCACGCTTCGCCTCTGCGGCGTGAGCGTGCGATCGACGCGAGCAAGCTGTGCGCCGCCGCGGCGATGCGACGGCTCGCGCGGCCCGATGCTCCCCTCCTGCAACCGATCCGATCCGGCGCGAGCGCACCGATGACGTTACCATGCGCGGTCCGCGTTCCGCCGGACCGGAGGCCCGCATGCCGCGCATCGTTCCGATTGTCCTCGCCGCCCTCCTCGCCTTGCTCCCCCCCGCCGCGTTCGCGCAGGATTACCCGATTCGTCCGGTGCGCATCGTCGTGCCGTTCGCCGCGGGCGGTCCGGCCGACGTCTACGCGCGCGTGCTCGCCCAGCGCCTGCAGGAATCGCTCGGCCAGCCGTTCGTGATCGACAACCGCCCGGGCGGCGGATCGGTGATCGGCACCGACGCGGTCGCCAAGAGCGCGCCCGACGGCTACACGCTGCTGCTGATGTCGAACACGCACACGGTCAACGAGTCGCTGATGCCGCAGAAGCCGTTCGTGCTGATGCGCGACTTCGTCGGCGTCGCTCCGATCAACTCGTCCGACCTCGTGCTCGTCGTGCATCCGTCGGTCAAGGCCAACTCGATCACCGAACTGATCGCGCAGGCGAAGGCCGAGCCCGGCAGGATGAGCTATGCGTCGTCGGGCCCGGGGACGCCGTACCACATGGCGGGCGAGCTCTTCAAGTCGATGGCGGGCGTCGACATCCTGCACGTGCCGTACAAGGGAAGCGCCGGCGCGCGCACCGACCTCCTCGGCGGCCAGGTGCAGATGATGTTCGACGCGGTCACCGTGATGAGCCAGCATGCGCGCGAAGGCAAGGTAAAGGCGCTCGGCACGAGCGGCGTCGCGCGCTCGTCGGTGCTTCCGGGCGTGCCGACGATCGCCGAGGCCGGAGTTCCCGGCTACGAGGCCACGATCTGGCTGGGCGTGATGGCGCCCAGGGCGACCCCGCCTGCGATCGTCGCGAAGCTCAACGCCGAGATCGCGAGGATCGTCGCGCGGCCGGACGTACGCGACGACTGGGCGAGGCAGGGCGCGGTTCCGATGACGATGACGCCCGCCGAGTTCGCGCGCTACCTCGAGCAGGACATCGTCAAGTGGGAGCGCGTCGTGCGGATCTCCGGCGCGAAGCCGGATCAGTAGCGCGGCGACGCGCGCGATGCCGTCGAAGCCGGCGAAGGCGCCTGACGGCGCGCCTTCGCCCGACGCGCCGTTCGATCTCGTGCTTCTGTCGGCGGGCGCGGCCAAGGGGCTCGTCCTGGGTGTCGCCGCCGAATTCCTGCGCACGACCGGATCCGCGATCCGCGGAACGTTCGGCGCGGTCGGCGCGATGCGCGAGAAGCTCCTTTCGGGTAATCCCTGCGACGCTTTCGTTTCGACCGCGGCGATGCTCGACGCGCTCGCGCAGGATGGTCGCGTCCTCGCGGCGTCGATCCGGCCGATCGGTCTCGTTCGCACCGGCATCGCGGTGCGCGCAGGCGATCCGTCGCCCGCCGTCGCCGACGGCGACGCGCTCGCGGCGTGCCTCGAAGCCGCGCCCGCGATCTTCGTCCCCGATACCGAACGTGCGACCGCCGGCATCCATTTCGTGCGCGTCCTCGATCGGCTCGGGCTGCTCGCGGCACTCGCGCCGCGGTTGCGCGCCTACGCGAGCGGCGCGATCGCGATGCAGGCGCTCGCGCACAGCGGGATCGCCGGTGCGATCGGATGCACGCAGGTCACCGAGATCCTCTACACGCCCGGCGTCGTGCTGGCCGCCCGCCTGCCCGGCGCGTTCGAGCTCGCGACGCCCTATGCGGCGGGCGTCACGGCCGATGCCGCGTCCCCCGCGCTCGCGACGACGTTCGTCGCGCGGATCGCGGGCGAGCGCGCGGCCGCGTTGCGCCGCGAAGGCGGCTTCGAGGGCTGACGCTTCGCGGTGCCGCGATCAGGCGCTGCCGCCGGATGACGGGGCAATGATCCTGCGCGGGCGCGTTTCGGGCGGCGGTGTTCGCATCATCGCGATCAGCGCGTGGCTGAGCGTCGACTCGCGCTTGTAGAAGCCCTCGGTGTGGAACGTCTCCTCGAGACCGTACAGTTCGTAGTCGAGGTGATGGCCGATCTCGTGCACGAGCGTGCGCAGGAACGAGCGGAACGCGACGACCTGCTGGCGTTGCGCGGTGCGCATCCACACCGAGAGCTTCGCGAGCGCGCGGCCTTCCCCGGGCTCGTAGAGGCCGTGCAACTCGCCGTAATCGGACGAAGGCCGCCGCGCGAGCACTCGCACGCGCGTGCCCGGCACGTCGTAGCCTCGCGTCAGCGCATCGGCGAGCCGCTGGCACGCGCGCTCGCATCGGGCGCGATCGTCCGCCGCCAGCGCCGCGGCGATCGTGTCGACCGCTTCACCGTCCGCGAACCCCGCCGGCAGATCCAGCCGCTCGATCGCGTCGCTCGCGCGGTAGATGCGCTTCCGCGCGGGGGAAAGCCTGGCGTAGTAGGCGAAGGGCATGGAATCGGGACGAGCGGATCGTGGATCGGGGATCCGGAGCGGAGAGTCGCCGGTCCACGTGTTCGCATCGTCGGGGAGCGGCGCATGGCGTCCCCGGATGCGGGAAGCGCTTCGCGATCAGGTCGCGACCCGGTGTTCGCCCGATGGCGACGTCCCGTCTATCCGGCTTCCCATGCAAAAGGCCGCCCCCGGGGACGGCCTTCGTCTACGACTCGCGCGGCGTGGAGCCGCGAAAGCGTCAGGACTTCTTGACCTTCTCGAGCATCTTGAAAATGCCCTTCTGGCTGCCCACGAACATGCGCTTGAACGTCTTCGGCAGGCAACGTCGCTCGAGCGTGTTGCGACGGGTGCGCTTGATGTCGGCCATGGTCGTGGTTTCCCGCTCCGGGCTCGTGCCCGTCGCCAAAGTTCGTGGAAGAACCCTCGATCCTACAGCATCCGGGCGCTTCGCGCCAGCGGCGGCCTCACGCCCCGACGATCCAGCCCTCGACCGGGTCGATGCGCGTCGGAAGGCCGTAGCGCGCGCCCGCGCGCTGCGCGCCCCAGGCCGCCTGAACCGCACACGCGATCGCGTCGAGCGTGTCCCCGCTCGCGTCGTCGATGGCGGCCTTGGCGAGCGCGATCGGGAGGTCGACCCGCAGCGCGTACGCGTGCGCGCCCTCGACGAGCCCCCACAGCAATCCGACGCGCGCGTCGCGATGCGCGGTCGTCTGCCGCCGGCGCGCGTCGTTCTTGTAGGGCGGCGCGCGGGCCTCGCCGCGCGCGAGCGCGATGCGGCGCATCACGAGGCCCGGGTAGCCCTCGAGCGCGACACGCGCGGGATCGCCGCGCGAGACGCCCGGCATGTGCACGCCGGCCGCGACGAGCCGCGGCGCGCCCTCGTGCAGCATCCAGCCCACCGGCGGGTTCGCGAGCTTCATCGAGGGATGCGCGAGCGCGTGCGCCTCGGTCTTCCGGTGCGCGTACTTCTGCCCGGCGACGCGGCGCGCGCGAAAGCGCGCGAACGCGCGCTCGACGCCCGCGCGATCGAGCGTCGCATAGTGTGCGATCATCGCGCGCCATCCGCGTTGCGAGCGCGAGCGCGAGCCGGGCCAGCGCAGCGAGTCGACGAGCTCGCGCGGCAGGCCGAACGGAAAGTCGAACGCGCCGACCCAAGGGCCCGGCGTCGCCAGCAGCGCGTCGAACGCCGGCCAGTCGATGAGCCGGTCGATGCGCTCGATCGTGACGCGATCCCCGGCGAGGCGCCCGTGCGCCGCGACGATCGGCTTGCGTCGCGAGGGCGCGCTGGTGAAATCGACGCCGACGACGCGCAACGGTCCGTTCCTGCGCGATGCGCTACTGCACCGCGATCTCGAAGCGAACCGTCTTCGCCGGCGCGACGTTGGTCTCCCAAGGACGGCGGTAGGCGAGCTCGATGCTCGACGTGCCCGGCGTCAGCGCGCGGAAGCGAAACGACGCGTGGCCGGGAGCGCCGACGCGCGGCACGCCGGCCGCGGTCTCGGGCTGGTAGTCGGGCAATCCGATCTGCGCGACCGACGCGCCGGCGAGACGCGTGAGCTCCCAGCGGTAGCCGGTCGACGGGTTCGCGTCGAGATGCACGGCGATCGTGTCGCCGCGCTTGACGATCTCGCTGCGGCCGTCGATCGACGCGTCGCTGTTGCGCACGATCGGCGCGAGGTTCCAGGTATCCGAGACGGGGTTGGACGAGCACGCCGCCAGCGCGACGGCGAGCGGAACGGCGAGCAGGGAACGCAGCGAGGTCATGATGTCTCCGCAGGAGGTCCGGCACGTCGCAGGCTTGCGAGCGCTCGCGCCGCGAGCAGCCATTGTCGGCCCGTCGCGGCTGCGACTCAAGCCGCGGTCAGCGCACGAGGAAGTCGAAAGTGGCGGTCCGCTCGGCGGCCGACACCGGCTCGTCGTCGCGGCGATAGTCGAACGTGACGCTCGCGCGGCCTGGCGTCATCGCGTCGAAGTCGAAGATCCAGTTGCCGGCTAGGCTCATCTGGTAGACGTTCTTCGAGGTGAACCATGGCGAGCCATGCACCGCGACCGCGTCGCCGCTCACCACCGTGACGTGCCAGCGCCGGTGCGACACCTTCTCCGACTCCAGCCGGACGTGCAGGCGTGCCCCCGGCGCGAGCTCGATCAGCGCGTCCTGTTCGGCGAGCGTCACGAATTGAGGGCCCACGACCGCACGGCGCGCCGGTTCCGTTGGCGGGGTCGCGCAGGCCGACACCGCCAGCGCGAGAATGACGGTCAGATGGCGCACCGCTAGGGAAGCTCTGCGTAACCCGCGGATGGGCGACGCGTCGGGCGGGTGGGATGGCGAGGCGCCCGCCACCCGCCCGGCGCGTCCCGCAGGGCGGACGAGCGAACGCGAAGTCGGGGGTTCGAGAAGTTCGTGCATGCGAGTCCGCGCGCGCCGTGAGGTTACGCAGAGCTTCCCTAGATCCCGGCGGCTTGGCGGAGCGCGTCCACGCGGTCGACGCGCTCCCAGGTGAACTCGGGCTCGTCGCGGCCGAAGTGGCCGTATGCGGCGGTCTTGCGGTAGATCGGGCGCAAGAGGTCGAGCATCCGGACGATGCCCTTCGGGCGCAGGTCGAACTCCTGCTGCACGATCTCGGCGATCCGTTCGTCGGGAATCCTGCCGGTGTTCTCGGTGTAGATCGTCACGTTCATCGGCTTCGCGACGCCGATCGCGTACGCGACCTGCACCTGGCACTGGCGGGCGAGGCCCGCGGCGACGACGTTCTTCGCGACGTAACGCGCCGCGTACGCGGCCGAGCGGTCGACCTTCGACGGATCCTTGCCCGAAAACGCGCCGCCGCCGTGCGGGGCCGCGCCGCCGTAGGTGTCGACGATGATCTTGCGCCCGGTGAGGCCGGCGTCGCCGTGCGGGCCGCCGATCTCGAAGCGCCCGGTCGGGTTGACCAGAAAGCGCGTGCCCGCGAGCATGTCCTTCGGCAGCACCGGCCGGATGATCTCCTCGATCACCGCTTCGGCGAGCTCGGCCTGGCGCTCGTTCATGCTCGGGTGATGCTGCGTCGACAGGACGACCGTCTCGATGTTCGCCGGCTTGCCGTCGCGGTAGCGCACGGTGATCTGCGATTTCGCGTCGGGGCGCAGGAACGGCAGGCGGCCGTCGCGGCGCACTTCGCTCTGGCGCTGCACGATCCGGTGCGCGTAGTAGATCGGGAAGGGCATCAGCGCGGGCGTCTCGTCGCACGCATAGCCGAACATCAGTCCCTGGTCGCCGGCGCCCTGGTTCAGGTAGTCGTCGGACGCGCGATCGACGCCTTGCGCGATGTCGGGCGACTGCTTGCCGTAGCAGACCATCACCGAGCAACCGTCGGCGTCGAAACGAAGCGCCGGGTCGTTGTAGCCGATCGCGCGCACGGTCTCGCGCGCGACGCGCGCGAAATCGACGTTCGCCTTGGTCGTGATCTCGCCGGCCATCACGACCAGGCCGGTGGAGACGAGCGTCTCGGCGGCCACGCGACCCGTGGGGTCTTGCTCTAGAATCGCGTCGAGCACCGCGTCGGAGATCTGGTCGGCCACCTTGTCCGGATGACCTTCCGACACCGACTCAGACGTGAACAGGAATTCGCTCATGGCCTCCCTCGTGGCGCCGGGCCGATCCATGCCGATGGCTCGCGCGCAAGTGTCCGCGACGCCCGAAGCCGGCGCGCGGCAAAGCATCGGATTCTAGCAAATCCGCTCGGGCCGCCCGCCGGGCGCTGACCCACGACGATGGACGCGAACCTGCTTCCGGCGACCGAAGCCGCGATCGAGCGCGCGGCCGACGCGCTCGCGCGCGGCGAACTCGTCGCATTCCCCACCGAGACCGTCTACGGCCTCGGCGCCGACGCGGCGAACGAGGCGGCGGTGCGCGCGGTGTTCGCCGTCAAGGGCCGACCTCCCGATCATCCGTTGATCGTCCACCTTCCCGACGCGACGCACCTCGGCGCATGGGCGCGCGAGGCGCCCGACGGCGCGCTCGCGCTCGCACGCGCATTCTGGCCGGGAGCGCTCACGCTGATCCTGCCGCGCTCGGCGCGCGCGAGCGACGCGGTGACCGGCGGCGAGGACACGGTCGGTCTGCGCGTGCCCGCGCATCCGGTCGCGCGCGCGCTGCTCGCCGCGTTCGCACGCCGCGGCGGGCACGGCGTCGCCGCGCCATCGGCGAATCGCTATGGCCACGTGTCGCCGACGACGGCGCGGCACGTCGCCGACGATCTCGGGGACCGCGTCGCGCTGATCCTCGACGGCGGGCCGTGCGACGTCGGCATCGAGAGCACGATCGTCGCGTTCGAAGGCGATCGCGCGATACTGATGCGCCCGGGTGGCATCGGTGTCGACGCGCTCGCGCGCGTGCTCGGGCACGAGCCGGGAGCGCCTTCCGCCGGCGCGCCGCGCGCATCGGGCACGCACGCGTCGCACTACGCGCCGCGCGCCGCCGCGTTTCTCGTCGACGCGCACGCGCTCGCGACCGAGGCCGAGCGGCTGGTCGAGCGCGACGAGGTGGTCGCCGTGCTCGCGCGAACCGTCGCGCGCCCCGACGAGTTCGACGGCGTGTGGATCGCGGCGCCGCGCGACGCGGAAGGGTACGCGCGCGATCTCTACGCGAACCTGCGCGCGCTCGACGCGGATGGTCCCGACGCGATCCTGATCGAGGCGCCGCCTTCCGGCGCCGCGTGGCTGGCCGTGCGCGACCGCGTCGAACGCGCCACGCACCGCTGAAGCGACGGTCAGCCGCGCACGCGCGCGGCCGCCCGCAGCCTCTGGAGCTCGTCGAGCTGGCGTACGAGCAGGTCGTCGACCGACTTGATCGCGCCCTGACAGGCGACCCTGCAGTCGGCTACGAGCTCGCGCCGCTGCGCGGCATGGAGGTCGCGCAGGCGCGTTTCCTCGCCGTCGAAGAAGCGGTCGCGTGCGACGCGATCGGCGAACGACGAAGGCACGAGCGTCAGCGCGATGCTTACGGGGAACTCGAACAGCGCGCCGCTTGCGAGGTCGACGAGGAACGACACCGCGCCGGCGATGCCGAGCCACGACGCGGCGGTGGCCGCGCTCGCGGCGGGCATGAAGGTGCCGAGCACGGTCGACGTGAAAGTCGGGCCGGCCGCGCTGTTCAGCCCCGAGAACGCACCCATCGAGGCGCTGCCGACCGAGGCGTTCTCGACGCCCGGCTCGACCGGCGTCGTCGAATCGAGATAGCCATCGGCGCGGCAGTCGAGCCGGTACCCCTCGAGGCCCTTTCGCACGCGCACGTAGCCGGGTGTGGTCGCCACCGTGTCGACGACGGCGGCTCCGTCCCCGGTGCGAAGCTCGCAGACCGCGCCGATCGGGTCGGTCGCGACCTGGACATCCTGCGTGACGCCGCGGAACAACGTCGCGCAGCCGCCGGCGGCCGCGAGCGAAACGGAGACGACGAACACGCGCAGCGAGCGCCACGCGGCGACAAGCGCGCCGCGCGCTGCTAGCATGGCGACCTGCCGCGTTCCCGTGCGCGTCGTCCGGCGTTCACGGAGCGACGCTACCACGACATGGCCGGCCGAATCTCCGTCGTCGTCATCGCGCCCGACTCGTTCAAGGGCTCGCTCTCCGCGCCCGACGCCGCCGCCGCGATCGCCGTGGGGGTCGGACGCGCGGGCATGCGGTCGATCCTTCGTCCGATGGCGGACGGCGGCGAAGGCACGCTCGACGCGGTCCTCCGCGCATCCGGCACGAGCGCGCAGCGCGGCACGATCGCGGTCGAAGGCGCCGGCGGCGCACCGCTCGAAGCCGGCTACGGCATGGTCGATCAGGACGGAACGAGGACCGCCGTGCTGGAAGCCGCACAGGTCGTCGCGCTCACCGACTCCGCGGGCACCTCGGTGCCGGTGACGTCGCGCACGACGACCGGGCTGGGGCGCCAGATGCGATCACTCCTCGACGGCGGCATGCGCCGCTTCATGGTCGGGATCGGCGGAAGCAGCACCAACGACGGCGGTGCCGGATTCCTGGTCGCGCTCGGCCTGCGGCTCCTCGATGCGAATGGACGCGATGTGGCTCCCACGCCCGACGGCCTCGCACATCTCGCGCGCGCCGACGCGTCCGCGCTCGACGCGCGCCTCCCCGACTGCGAGATCACGATCATGTCGGACGTCAACAATCCATTCGCCGGCGAGCGCGGAGCTACCGCGATCTTCGGGCCGCAGAAGGGCGTCGCGCGCGATCGCATCGGCGCGATCGACGCGACGCTCGCGCATTACGCCGCGATCGTCGAGGCCGCGACGGGACGTCATGCAGCGACGCGGCCGGGCGCGGGCGCCGCGGGTGGGCTCGGCCATGCGCTGATGCTCGTCGGCGGCACGATGCGATCGGGCGCCGCGGTGGTCGCGGAGCTCGTCGGCCTCGACGCGGCGCTCGACGGAGCGGCGTGGGCGATTACCGGCGAAGGCCGCAGCGACAGCCAGACGCTGCTCGACAAGGGGCCTGCCGTCGTCGCCAGGCATGCGCGGGCGCGCGGCGTCCCGGTCTCGCTCTTGTCGGGCGCAATCGACGCGGCGGCGTTGCACGCGTTGCAGATGCGCTTCGACGGATGCTTCGCGCTGCCGGCGGGCCCGGCGACGCTCGACGATTGCGTGCGCGACGCCGCGTCGCTCATCGCGGAGCGCGCCGAGGCGATGGCGCGGTTGTTCGGCGCGGCGGTGAGCGGGCGTTAAGGGAAGCGCCGCGGCGGTCGATGCGGGTACGCGTTTTCCGACCGCCGACCGCCGACCGCCGACCGCC
>JBDTNO010000033.1:0-21269 GCA_039933715.1 Betaproteobacteria bacterium | reverse complement strand
CGGCGTCGCTCGACACGATCGTCGCGACCAACCTGCACGCCGACATCCTGAGCGATCTCGCCGCCGCGCTGGCCGGCAGCCTCGGGATCGCGCCGACCGCCAACCTCGACCCGGAACGCCGCTATCCTTCGATGTTCGAGCCGATCCACGGTTCCGCGTTCGACATCATGGGGCAGGGGGTGGCGAACCCGGTGGGCACGTTCTGGAGCTGCGCGATGATGCTCGAGCACCTCGGCGAGCCGCGCGCCGCGGCGACGCTGATGGCGGCCATCGAGGCGCTGACTGCCGACCGGTCGCTGCACACGCGCGACCTCGGCGGGAGCGCGACGACGGCGGAAGTCACCCACGCCGCATGCGCGCGGGTCGGGGCCGCAGGATCGCAGGAACGGGCCGCGTGAGCGCCCCGCGGAACGACGGAATCACCACGACAGGAGAATGACGATGCGGAACTTGATGGCTGCCTTGTGCCTGGTCTCGATCGCGCCGCTCGCCGCGGCCCAGGCGTGCCCGGAGAAGAACGTGCTGTACTGGCAGGCGTTTCCGCCGGGCGGCGAGTCCGACCTCTCGGCGCGCCACCAGCAGATCGTGCTGAAGGCCAGGTGCCCGGCCATCGACACGATCATCCAGTACAAGGCGGGGGCGGGCGGCGGCCTCATGTGGTCGCAGATGAACACGCTTCCCGGCGACGGCCTCAACATCGTCGGCATCAACCTGCCGCACATCGTGTTCCAGCCGATCGAAGGGCAGGTCAGCTACAAGACCGACGACGTGACGCCGGTGTTCTGGTTCCACTACACGCCCGATGCGCTGGTCGTGCCCGAGCAGAGCCCGATCAGGACGTTCGCCGATTTCGTGAAGGCGGCGAAGGCCGATCCGGACAAGCTGTCGCTCGGCGGCTCCGGCCTCAACTCCGCCAATCACGCCGCGCACGAGCGCCTCAACGCGACGTTCGGCGTCAAGACGACCTACATCCCGTTCAAGGGCACCGGCGACATGACGACGGCGGTGCTCGGCTCGCAGGTCACCGGCGCGATGTCGTACACGGCCTTCGCGATCAACAACAAGGGCCGCGTGCGCGCGCTCGCGGTCGCGATGGACAAGCGCCATCCGCTGCTGCCCGACGTGCCGACGTTCAAGGAGCTCGGTACCGACTGGGTCGACGGAGCCTACCGCGGCATCGGCGTGCCGAAGAGCGTTTCGCCGGAAGTACGCAAGCGCCTGTCGGACCTGTGGCGCGCGCTCAACACCGATCCGGAAATGAAGACGCTCGCGGACAAGAGCGGCTTCGAGCTCATCAACGTCGGCACCGACGAGATGGACGCGTTCATGAAGGACAAGATCAGGCTCTACACGCAGGGCGCGCAGAGCCTGGGGCTCGGCAAGAAGTAAGGCTGCGATGCCGCGGCGGCGGCGGAGGTCGTTTCGGAGGACCGGTTGGCGGGCGCGGGGCCGTTGTCCAGGTCCCGTCCGCCACCCCCTGTACTTCGCATAATTGTTATTATGTCAAATTATGTGTGGGGGCGACCGCGCAGGGAATGGCACGTCGGCATCGACTTGGGTTGCCGGGCCTTCGCGGCGGCCCCGTCACTCCCGCAACCGCGCCGCCGCATCCTCCAGCATCCGGATCGCGTCCTGCCGTCCCTGGTCGCCGAGCTTCTGCCGGTCGATGATCAGGAGCATGCCGTCCTGCTCCTGGCGGATCACGCGGCCCTGCATGCCGGTGCCGTCCAGCAGGCCGACGACGCGGTGCGTGCGGACGGGCTTGCTGAATCCCTTCACCGTGATCGTACCGGTCTCTTCGGCCAGCACCTCGTCCTTCACGAGCGACCAGGTCTCGTGCGCGAGCAGGATGCCGCCGAGGTCGGCGTGCGTCTGAAGCCTCGAGGCGAGGTTCACCTCGTTACCGATGATCGTGTAGTCGATTCGGTCGTCGCTGCCGAAATTGCCGACCGTGCAGAACCCGGTGTTGATGCCGATGCGGAGCTGGAACACGTGCTCCTGCCCCCGCTCGCGCCACTCGGCTTGCAGGTCGCGCATCCGCTGCTGCATGGCGATCGCCATCTTGACGCACGCGAGCGCGTCGTCCTTCGCGCCGCGCGATTCCGGATCGCCGAAAAACACCATGATCGCGTCGCCGATGAACTTGTCGATCGTCGCGCCGTGGTCGAGCGCGATCGCCGACATTTCGCGCAGGTATTGGTTGAGAAGCGTCGTCAGCTCCTCGGATTCGAGCATGTCGGTCGTCTCGGTGAATCCCGCGATGTCGGAGAAGAAGACCGTGAGCTTCTTGCGCTGCGAGGCGACCTCGACCGACTTCGCTCCGCTGAAGATCGACTTGTAGATCTGCGGCGCGAGGTATTTCGACAGCTTGGACGCCAGCGATTCGAGCATGCGGTTCTTCTCGGCGACCAGCCGGCCCGCCTCTTCGCTCGCCAGCATCGCGGCGCGGAGGCGCGCCTCGGCCTCCTTGAGCTCGCTGATGTCGGTGATGACGGTCACGGTGCCACCCGCGTCGACCTTTCGGCGCACGACGCGGTAAATACGCCCGTCCGGCAGGAAATCGTCGAACGCCTTGCCCGTCGGGTTGCGCACGCTGGCGACGCGCTGGTCGACGAGCGCCGCGATCTCGCCCTCGCCGTACCAGCCCCGCTCCGCCGCGAAGCGGAAGAAATCGACGTAGGAGCGTCCTGGCCGGAGCAGGTCGCGCTCGGTCGGGTACATCTCGGCGAAACGGTGGTTGACGACGACGATGTCGAGCGCCTCGTCCGTATAGACGAGCGCTCCGGGCATGTTGTCGAGCGCGACGTGCAACGCCGCTTCTTTGCGCGCCAGGTCCAGCTCGGCCTGCCGCAAGTCGGTCACGTCGGTGATGACGGTGACGGTACCGCCGACGTCGACCTTGCGACGCACGACGCGGTAGACGCGACCGCCGGGCACCCGATCGTCGAATGCCGTGCCCGTAGGGTTGCGCAGGCTCGCGACGCGCCGTTCGACGAGCGTCGCGACGTCGCCGTCGCCGTAATAGCCCTGCGCGGCCGCGAAGCGAAAGAAGTCGACATACGAGCGCCCCGGCTGCAGCAGCTCTCGCGGCGCCGGGTACATCTCGGCGAAGCGGTGGTTGACCACCACGATCTCGAGCGCCTCGTTCGTGTAGACGAGCGCGCCCGGCATGTTGTCGAGGGCGACCTGCAGCGCGGCCTGCGTGCGCGTGGCGAGCGCCTCTGCGGCCTTGCGCGCGGTGATGTCGGCGTAGGTGAGCACGAGGCCGTCGTCGCCGATCGGCGTGTAGCGCACGAGCAGCACCTGCGCGGCCGCCGTCGCGTACTCGAGCTCGTGCGGCTGCCGCGCGCGGATGCGCACGAGGCGCGACTGCGCCAGGACTTCGACATCGCCGGGGCCGTAGTCGCCCCGCCGCGCGTTGTAGCGGTAGAACGCGACCAGCTCGGTGCCCGGCTTGCACAGCGCGGCAGGGTAGCCGCGCAGCGTGCGGAACGCGCGATTGCTCGCGACGAGCTCGAGCTCCCGGTCGAAGATAGCGAACCCGAAGTCGAGCGTGTCGAGGCCGGCGCTCGTCAGCCGCGCGGCGGCGGACTTCGGATCGACCGGCGCCGTCGCGGCCCGGGTGCTGCGTGGCGCCATGTCGGTGCCCTCCCCGCGCGCAGCATCGGCGGTGCGGGCATTCCGGTCAACCGGTCCGTTCCGCGGCGGGCTCCGGCGACGCGCGCGACGCTAACGCCCGCGACGCCGTCGCGGAGCTATCGGCGCGACACGCCTGCCGTCTCCACGATCGCGGGCCAGCGCGCGACGGCGTCGCGGATTTCCGCCGCGAATTCCTCGGGACTGGGCGCGAGCGGCGCCATGCCCATTTGCAGGAAGCGCTCGCGCATCGTGCTCATCGCGCGAGCTCGAAACCTTCGAGCGGAATCTCGGACTCGCGTCCGGCGACCGCGTCGGCCGCGATGCGCCCGCTCGCCATCGCAAGCGTCCAGCCGAGCGCCCCGTGCCCGACGTTGACGAAGAGGTTCGACACCGGCGTCGCACCGAGGATCGGGCTGCCGAGCGGCGTGGCCGGACGCAGGCCGCACCACGGCGCCATCGACTCGATCGGCGCATCGTAGTCGGCCGCGTCGGGAAACGCCGCGCGCGCCTCGGCGACGAGCTGGCGCAGTCGCACCGGGTCGGGCTCGCTCGACCAGCCCGCGATATCGGCCATGCCCGCGACGCGCAGCGTCGGGCCGCCCGGCGTGGCGAGCGGCGCGTAGACGACCTTGCGCTTCGCGTCGGTGACCGACACGCGCGGCGAGGGACCCCGCACCGTGAGCGTCAGGCTGTAGCCTTTCAACGGGTAGACGGGGATGCGCACGCCGAGCGGCTTCACGAGCCGCCCGGACACCGACCCGGCCGCGACGACGAACGCATCGGCGTCGATCGGCCCCGACGACGTTTCGACGGCGACGACGCGGCGACGCTCGGCGACGAGTCGCCGCACCTGCGTTTCGAGCGCGAAGCGCACGCGCGGCGCTCGCGCGGCGAGCAACCGCTCGAGCCCGACGCAGAAGCGGTAGCAGTCGCCCACCTCCTCGCTCGGCGTGTGGATGCCGCCGGCGAGCCGCGCCGAGAGGCCGTCGCGGCCGTCGCCGAGCGCGGGCTCGAGCGCGAGGCACGCGTCGCGGTCGAGCGCGAATTGCTCGCAGCCGAGCGAGCGCTGATAGTCGACGAGCGCGCGCGCCGCGGCGAAGCTGTCCGCGTCGGCATGGACGACGAGCTTGCCGTTGCGCCGATGACCGAACTCGAGCGGCTCGGACGCGACGAGCTCGTGCATCAGCCGGCGGCTGTAGAACGAGAGCGCGAGAAGGCGCCGCGTCGTCGCCTCGCTTTGCGCGCGGCTGCACGCGAGCACGAAGCGCAGCAGCCAGCGCCACTGGTCGGGGTCGATCGCCGGATAGAAGCGCAACGGCGAGTCGCGGCGCATCAGCCATGGCGGGATCTTCGGCAGCACGCCGGGTCCGGCGAGCGGCGCGACGTAGCTGTAGGAGAGCTGCGCGCCGTTGGCGAAGCTGGTCTCGAGCGCGACGCCGTCGTTGCGGTCGATGATCGTGACGTCGTGGCCGTCGCGCGCGAGCCACCACGCGGTCGAAAGGCCGATGACGCCGGCGCCGAGCACGGCGACGCGCACGTCAGTCGCGCGCCGCGGCGACCGCCGCGCTGGCCATCGCGTCCTGCACCGAGGCGTCCTCGCCCAGCGCGCGGGCAAGCGTGACCTTCACGCCGGAGTGCTCGCGCTCGATCTCGGCGATCTTCCCGGGCACGTCGCGCCGCACGTGACCGCCGACGCCGAGGAATGCGGGGACGATCGTGATCTCGCGACAACCGCTCGCGACGAGATCGCGCGCCGCGTCGGCGAGGTCGGGAGGCAGGAATTCGAGGAACGCGAGCCTGACCGGCAGGTCGGCGGCCAGCGCCGCGAATCGGTCGCGCAGCGCCTCGAACGGCTCCGCCCACGCAGGATCGCGCGCGCCATGCGCGAACAGGATCACGCCGCGTGAGGCCATGCCGCGATTATGGCAGGAGCGCCGGGCGCCGACGGCAGGCGCGGTATCCTTGCCGCGATGTCGATTCCGCTGTTCCGACTGCCCCGCGCCGAGCAGCGCGCCTGGCTCGAAGCCCAGCTCAGGCGCCCGCCGCCCTATGGCGCGGTCGGCATGAGCGACGGGTTCCGGATGCCCGGTCGAGAAGGCCGCAACACGCCGGCCGCCGTGCTCGTGCCGCTCGTCGATCGCGACGAGGGGCTCACGGTGCTCTTGACGCAGCGAAGCGAAGGGCTGCCGGACCACCCGGGACAGATCTCGTTCCCGGGCGGGCGCATTGAGCCCGAGGACATCGATGCCGGCGACGCCGCGCTGCGCGAGGCGACCGAGGAGATCGGGCTGCCGCGCGATCGCGTCCTGCTGCTGGGACCGCTCGCGACCTACGACACGACGACCGGGTACCGGGTGACTCCGATCGTCGGCTGGGTCGCGCCGCCGTTCGCGGTGAGGACCGATCCGGTCGAGGTGGCCGACGTGTTCGAGGTGCCGCTCTCGTTCCTGCTCGATCCGGCCAACCAGCAGCGTCATTTCCGCATGCAGGGCCTCGTGCGTCGCGACTTCTGGGCGATACCCTTCGGCGAGCGCTACATCTGGGGCGCGACGGCGGCGATGCTGATGATCCTCGACCGCACGCTGCGCGCGGTCGACGCGACGTCCTGACCGCACCCGGTCCGCACGGTCGAAGCGCGATGGCACTCCTCTCGCACGAGACCGCCTTGATCCTGTCGGGCGGAGGCGCGCGCGCCGCCTACCAGGTCGGCGCATTGCGCGCGCTCGCGAAGCTGACGCCGCGCGGGCGGCCGTTGCCGTTCCCGATCCTGTGCGGGACGTCGGCCGGCGCGATCAACGCCGCGACGCTCGCCATCCACGCCGACGATTTCCGCCGCGGCGTCGCGCGGCTGATCCGCTGGTGGCGTCGCGTGCGCACCGCGGACGTGTATCGCGCCGATCTCGCCACGTTGTCGCGGCACAGCATGCATTGGCTCGCCGACGTGCTGATCGGGCGCGCAGGCCCCGCCGAGGCGGCGTCGATGCTCGACAGCGCGCCGCTCGGGCGACTGTTGCGCGACGCGATCGACTTCTCGCGCGTGGACGCGCGCATCCGCGACGGCTCGCTGCACGCGCTCGCGATCAACGCGACCAGCTACTCGACCGGCTTCGCGATCACGTTCTTCGCCGGCGCGACGACCGCCCAGCCGTGGCGCCGCATGCGCCGCGAAGGCCGGCGCGCGGAGCTCGGCGTCGACCACCTGCTCGCATCGACGGCGATTCCGTTCGTCTTTCCGGCGGTCGCCATCGACGACGACTGGTACATGGACGGCTCGGTGCGCCAGTCGACGCCGCTTTCGCCGGCGCTCCATCTCGGCGCGCGTCGCGTCCTCGTACTGGCGGTCGGGCAATTCGCCGGCCAGCGCAACGCTCCCACCCATCACCCGGGATATCCCTCGTTCGCCCAGACGGCGGGCCACGCGCTGTCGACGATCTTTCTCGACAATCTCGGCGCCGACCTGGAGCGACTGCACCAGATCAACCGGCTCGCGAGCGTCACGACGCCGGACGAAATCGCTCGGCGCGGCCTCAAGGTCGGGCACGTCGACGCGTTCGTGCTCGCGCCGTCGCGCGACGTCGGCGAGATCGCGCTCGCATTCGCCGCGCAACTTCCGGGCGGCGTGCGCTACCTGCTGCGCGGCTTCGGCAGCACGCGTGGGACCGGCGCGAATCTCACGTCCTACCTTCTGTTCGAGCCCGGGTTCGTGCGGGCGCTGCTCGCGCTCGGCTACGCGGACGCGATGGCGCGGCGCGAGGAGCTGGAAGCGTTTCTCGCGGTGGTCGGGGCGTCGTACGTTCCGGTCCTGCCTCCGGACCTCGCCTGACCGGCGGGCGCGCCGCCATGACGGCGGCATGGGACCATCCCTTACAATCGCCTGCGCCATGGCCGCCCTGTCCCTCACGCTTCCCAAGCTCGACGCGCGGCCGACGAATCCGCCCGAGACGCGCACGGCGCGCGTCAGCGCCTGGCTCGCCGAGATCGGCCGACGCGATCCGGTCGCCGCCGCGCAGCTGATGGGCGACGCGCTCGCCGCGACCAATCGCGTCGGCATGAGCGATTCGCGGCGCATGGAGATCTCCGAGGCGTACTGGTCCGCGGCGACGCTCCTGTGGCCGCGCCTCGAGCGGACTGTGTTGCAGGCGCCGCATCCGCTCACCGGCCCGCCGCTCGAGGCGGCGAAGGCCGCGCTGACGCTGGCGCAGGAGCTTTCAACCTCGTACAAGCATCTTCTCGCAGGCGAGGCCCGCAAGCGAATCTCGCTCGGCGGGGCCCGGCTCGCCGGCGCGCTGATCCACCGCTGCCTCCAATGCTTCGCGCGCGTGCTGGCCTCGTCCTACCAGTCGTACTCGCCGGTGCCGCCGAACACCTGGCTCGACGCGCATGCCGTCTACGCGTACGCGCGCGACCGCCACCTGCACCTGCAGGCGATCCCGGGCGACGTGACCGAGGCCACGCCCGAGCGCATCTACGTGCAGGCGCTGCTGCTCGCGCTCGCGAATCCGTACGGCTTTCACCCGGGCCAGCTCGGCACGGTGCTGGTCTACCTGCAGACCCACACGAGCTGGGCGAAGCTGACCGACATCCCGCCGGTGCACCGGCTCGCGAAGTCGGTCGCGATCGTCCCCGCCGGGCACGACTTCCCGCCGTTCTCGGCGAACAAGGGCGGCGCGATGGACGGCTCGCGCCTCTACCTGTTGACGTTCGACCTCGCGTTCCAGTTGCAGGAGGAACTGCGGGCGTTGCAGGCGGGCGGCACCGCGCCTGCCGAGGTCCCGCGCGACGCGGCGTCGCGGCAGGCGTACGTCGCGCTGCTGAACCGCCTGCTCCGCCAATGGGCGATTCCGCCCGCGCGCCAGTTCAACCGGCTGCCGTCCCGCGCTCGCGTCGTCATGTGCGTCGGCTTCGCCGGTGCCTGGCAATACAGCAAGGGCCGGCCGGCGGGCGTTGCGCCACCGCTCCTGCCCGGCGGACTGCCCCCGATGACGCATTGTCAGGTCATCAACCACACGCCGGCGGGCTACGCGCTCCGCCAGGCCGATGCGTCGCCGGCGTCGCTGCGCATCGGCGAACTCGTGTCTCTGCGCGTCGAGGGTCGCGTCACGCTGCAACTCGCCGTCGTGCGATGGTTCCGCAACACGCTGAAGGGTACGGCGCTCGAGTTCGGCTGCGAGCTCCTCGCCGATCATGCGGAAGCCGCAGCGGCGGCGCCGGAAGGCGCACCGAACACGTCGCTCGTGCCGGTCATCGTGCTGCCCGAGGACGACGACGCCGCGGCCGATCCGCCGCAGGTGGTCGTGCCCGCCGGGCAGTTCCAGCACGAACAGGCGATCGCGCTGCATCGCGGGCCGCGTGTGGGCGTCGCCGTGCTCACGAAGCTCGTCGACCAGGGCCCCGGCTACGAGATCCACGAGTTCGTGCCGGTCGCGTGAGCGCGGGAACGGATGTGCGCGGGCGTGCATTCGCGCGCGCGACGATCGCCGGCCTCGTCGCGCTCCTGGCGCTGGCGGTCCTGTGGGAAACGGTGCTCGCGCCGGTGCGCGCGCAGGGCGGCTGGCTCGCGTTCAAGGCGTTGCCGCTCGCGCTGCTCGCGCCCGGGGTGATGCGCGGCGACGTCAAGGCGCGCCAATGGCTGGTGTTGCTGTTGCCGTTCTACGCGGCGGAAGGGATCGTGCGTGCCTGGAGCGAATCCGGCCGCCATGCGCTCGTCGCGGCGACGGCGGCGCTGCTCGCGATCGCGACGTTCGCGAGCGCGCTTGCGTGGTTCCGGGCGCGTCGACCTCACGCGCGCGCGTGACGTCAGGAGCCGCCCGGTCCGGTTTCCGGCGCCTTGGCGGCGTGCGTGCCCCGCAGGCCGGCAGGCAGCGGGAACACGACGCGCTCGATCGCGCCATCGAGCTCGGTCACCGTGCGTGCGCCGAGAGCGCGCAGCCGGTCGATCACTTCCCGCACCAGGACTTCGGGCGCCGACGCGCCGGCGGTGACGCCGACGCGGCGCTTGCCTTCGAGCCACGCGGGATCGAGCTCGCTCGCGGTGTCGATCATGTACGAGGCGACGCCGCGGTTCGCCGCGACTTCGCGCAGGCGGTTCGAGTTCGAGCTGTTGGGGCTGCCGACGACGATGACCACGTCGACGGCCGGCGCCAGGACCTTGACCGCGTCCTGCCGGTTCTGCGTCGCGTAGCAGATGTCGACCCGCTTCGGGCCGACGATCGAGGGAAAGCGACGCCTCAACGCCTCGACGACGGCCGCGGCGTCGTCGACCGAGAGCGTCGTCTGCGTCACGTAGGCGAGCTGCAGCGGGTCGCGCACCACCAGGCCCGCGACGTCGGCCACCGAGTCGACCAGGTGCGCGCCGCCGTCGGCCTGCCCCATGGTGCCTTCGACCTCGGGATGCCCGGCGTGGCCGATCATCACGATGTCGCGCCCCTGCGCGCGCATCTTGGCGATCTCGACGTGGACCTTCGTGACGAGCGGACAGGTCGCGTCGAACACGTTCAGTCCGCGCGCGTCCGCGTCGGCGCGCACCTGGCGCGACACGCCGTGCGCCGAGAACACGACGGTCGCGCCACGCGGCACCGCGTCGAGCTCGTCGACGAACACGGCGCCCTTGGCCCGCAGGTCCTCGACGACCGTGCGGTTGTGCACGACCTCGTGGCGCACGAAGATCGGCGCGCCGTGCTGCGCGAGCGCGTTCTCGACGATCGCGATCGCGCGGTCGACGCCCGCGCAGAAGCCGCGCGGGTTGGCGAGCAACACGTCGATCGACAGGTCGGGCGTCCGGGTCATGGCGTCGCCGGCGCGTCGGCGCGACGCTGCCGGAAGCTGTCGAGGATCAGCAGGCCCGCGCCGATCGTGATCGCGCTGTCGGCGACGTTGAACGCCGGGAAGAACCAGCCACGCCAGTGGACGAGCACGAAGTCGACGACGTGCCCGAGCCACAGCCGGTCGATCAGGTTGCCGATCGCGCCGGCAAGGATCAGCGCGAGCCCGGCGAGATAGACGCGGCTCCCGCCGCGGCGCAGCAGCCAGGTGATGAACACGGCGGCACCGAGCGCGACGGCGGCGAAGAACCACCGCTGCCAGCCAGCGGCCCCGGCGAGGAAGCTGAACGCGGCGCCGGTGTTGAACGTAAGGATCAGCGACAGGAACGGCAGCAGCACGACCTCGTCGCCGGGACGAATCGTCGCGAGCACGGCTGCCTTGGTCGCCTGGTCGGCGACGACGAGCGCCGCGGCGAGCGCGAGCCAGCGCATGACGTCGATCGGGGCGGGCTGGGTCAGGCTCATCGGCGTTCGACCTTACGCATGGGTCCGCGGTTCGCCGGGACCGAAAAGATTGGCGACGCAGCGGCCGCACAGCGTCGGGCGCGCAGCATCGTCGCCGACATCGGCGCGCCAGTGCCAGCAGCGCTCGCATTTCTCGCCGCCCGACGGGTTCACCGCGATCGCCAGCGCATCGCCGTGCTCGATCCGGGCGACCGACGTGATCGTCACGAAGCGCAGGTCGTCGCCGAGCGACGCGAGTGCCGCGTAGGCGGGCTCGGGCACCGAGATCGTGACCTCGGCCTGCAGCGAGCTGCCGATGCGACCCTCCTGCCGCACCGCCTCGATCTCCTTCTGCACGGCGGCGCGCACCGCCAGGATCGCATCCCACTTCGCGACGAGCGCGTCGGCGCCGCGCACCGCGGGCGTCCCCTCGCGCCAGGTGCGAACGAAGATCGTCGGATCGTCCGGGTGCAGCAGGCGCCACGCCTCCTCGGCCGTGAACGAGAGGACCGGCGCGAGAAGCAGGAGCAGCGCATCGCGGATCGCCGCGAGCGCGGTCTGCGCCGAGCGCCGGCCCGCGCTCGACGCGGGGGTCGTGTAGAGGCGGTCCTTCAGCACGTCGAGGTAGAACCCGCCGAGGTCCTCGGAGCAATAGGTGGTGAGCTTCTGCACGACCAGGTGGAACTCGTAGCGCTCGTAGTCGCGCGCGACGTCCTCGACGAGCGTGGCGAGGCGTGCGAGCGCGTAGCGGTCGATCTCGAGCAGTGAATCGACCGGCACCGCGTCGGCCGCGGAATGGTCCGCCGTGTTCGCGATCAGGAAGCGCAGCGTATTGCGGATGCGCCGGTAGCCCTCGACGGTGCGCTTGAGGATCTCGTCGGAGATGTTGAGATCGCCCGAGTAGTCGGTCGCCGCGACCCACAGGCGCAGGATGTCGGCGCCGAGCGAGTCGGACACCTTCTGCGGCGCGACGACGTTGCCCTTCGACTTCGACATCTTCTTGCCTTCGCCGTCCACCGCGAAGCCGTGCGTCAGCAGCGCCTTGTACGGCGGCACGCCGTTCAGCATGCAAGAGACGAGCAGCGACGAGTGGAACCAGCCGCGATGCTGGTCGGAGCCTTCGAGGTAGAGGTCCGCCGGAAAGCCGGTCGCGTCCGGGTGCGAACCGTGGTGCGTGGCACGCCCGCCCGGGCCGCCCATCACTGTCTGGTGCGTCGAGCCGGAGTCGAACCACACGTCGAGGGTGTCGGTGAGTTTGCGGTAGCGCTTCTCGTCGACGCCGAAGTCCTCGTGCGACGCCTCGAACCACGCGGCGATCCCGCGCTCGGCGACCATCTTCGCGGCGAGCTCGAGCAGCGCCGGTGAGTCGGGGTGCAACGCGTCCGTATCGCGGTCCACGAAGAACGGCAGCGGCACGCCCCACTGGCGCTGGCGCGACAGCGTCCAGTCGGGCCGGTGCGCGATCATGCCGTGCAAGCGCGCCTTGCCCCACGACGGATAGAAGCGCGTCGCCTCGATGCCCTCGAGCGCGAGCGCGCGCAGCGGGCGCGGCGGCCTGGTGCCTCGATAGCCCGGCACCTCGTCCATCCCGGCGAACCATTGCGTCGTCGCGCGGTAGATGATCGGCGTCTTGTGACGCCAGCAATGCATGGTGCTGTGCTTGAACTTCTCGGCGTGCAGTAGCGCGCCCGCCTCGCGCAGCTTGTCGACGATCTTCGGGTTCGCATCCCAGATCTTCAACCCGCCGAACCACGGCAGCGACTCGGCATAGCGCCCGTCGCCCTGCACCGGGTTCTCGATGTCGTCGTCCTTCATCCCGTAGCGGCGGCACGACAGGAAGTCGTCCATCCCGTACGCGGGCGCGCTGTGGACGATGCCGGTGCCCTGCTCGAGCGTCACGTACTCGCCGAGGTAAACCGGTGCGGCGCGATCGTAGAACGGGTGGCGAAAGGCGATGCGCTCGAGCGCGGCGCCCCTGGCGGTCGCGACGACGTGCCCGGCGAGCTTCCAGCGCGCCACGCACGCGGCGACGAGGTCCTCGGCGACGACAAGGTGCCCGTGCTCGGTGTCGACCAGCGCATACACGATGTCCGGATGGAAGTTCAACGCCTGATTCGCCGGAATGGTCCACGGCGTCGTCGTCCAGATGGCGGCCGCGATCGCACCCTCGGGCGCCCGGGCGAGCCCGAAAGCGCGCGCGAGCCTGGCGCGTTCCGCATCCTCGACGAGCGGGAACGCGACGTCGATCGCGATGTCCTGGCGGTCCTCGTACTCGACCTCGGCCTCAGCGAGCGCGCTGCCGCAGTCGAAGCACCAGTTGACCGGCTTGAGCCCGCGGTACAGGTAGCCCTTCTCGAGGATCCTGCCGAGCGTGCGGATCTCCTCGGCCTCGTTCGCGAAGGCCATCGTCGTGTACGGATGGTCCCAGTCGCCGAGTACGCCGAGACGCTGGAAATCCTTCTTCTGGATCGCGATCTGCTCGGTCGCGTAGGTGCGGCAGAGCCTCAGCGTCTCCTCGACCGGCAGGTGCTTGCCGTGCGTCTTCTCGATCTGCACCTCGATCGGCATGCCGTGGCAGTCCCATCCGGGCACGTAGGGCGCGTCGAAGCCCGCGAGCGTGCGGCTCTTGACGATCACGTCCTTCAGGATCTTGTTGACCGCATGCCCGATGTGGATCGCCGCGTTCGCGTACGGCGGACCGTCGTGCAGCACGAAGCGCGGCCGTCCGGCGCACGCCTTGCGGATCGCTCCGTAGACGTTCTTCTCCTGCCACTCGCGCACCCAGCCGGGCTCGCGCTTCGCGAGATCGCCGCGCATCGGGAACGGCGTGTCCGGGAGGTTGAGCGTGGACTTCCAGTCGGGCTTCTTGTCTTCGGCCATGGTCAGGCGGCGTGATTCGCCGCGAAAAAAGCGCGCGCCGCGTCCGCATCGGCGCGGATCTGGCGCGTGAGCGCGTCGAGGTCGGGAAAGCGGGCCTCGTCGCGCAGCTTGTGCAGGAACTCGACGACGATGCGCTTGCCGTAGACGGCTTCATCGAAGTCGAACAGGTAGACCTCGAGCATCGGGCGTCCCCGGTCTGCGACGGTGGGCCGAACGCCGAGGCTCGCGACGCCGCGCCGCGGCGCGCCCAGCCCGTGCACGCGCACCGCGTAGATCCCGGCGAGCGGCGGGCGGCGCCGCAGCGGCAGGTTGACGGTGGGGAAGCCGAGCGAGCGGCCGAGCTTCGCGCCGTGCGCGACGTGCCCGGCCATCGTGTAGGGCCGGCCGAGAAGCCGCGTCGCACGCGCGAGCTCGCCTTTCGCGAGCGCGTCGCGCACCGCGGTCGAGCTCGCCCGCTCGCCGTCGGCTTCGACCGTGCCCATCGCCTCGACGCTGAACGTGCGCGCATGGCGGCGCAGGAGCGCGAGGTCGCCGGCACGCCCGCGACCGAAGCGGAAATCCTCACCGACCAGCACCCAGCGCGCGCCGAGCCGGCGCGCGAGCACGTCGTCCACGAAGCGGTCGGCGTCGAGCGTTGCGAGGGCGCGATCGAAGCGCGCGACGATCACGCGCTCGACGCCGAAATTGCGGAACGCGTCGATTTTCCCGCGCAGCGTCGAAAGCCGCGCCGGCGGATTCTCCTTCGCGAAGAACTCGCGCGGATGCGGATCGAACGTCAGTACCGCCGGCACGAGGTCGAGATCTTCCGCCGCCTCCGCGAGGCGCGCGAGCATCGCCTGGTGGCCGCGATGGACACCGTCGAAATTCCCGACAGTCAGCGCGACCGGGCGGTCGGCGACGGCGGGCAGGCCGCGGAGAAGACGCATGAGGGGGAACGCACCGCGCGAATTCGCGCGCGAGAACAGCCAAAGCGTTGAATTATAGCGGAAAACGCGCGCATCTGCCGACAGGGCGCGCGGTCAGCCTTCGACCTCGCGCCAGCCGCCGGGAACGCGCGGATGGTAGAGCGCGAGCCGGATCGGATGCGAGGGGTCGATCGCCGCGACGATGCGGGCGTAGCGCGAAAGCTGCGGGCGGTACCGTTCGGCCTCGGAAGCGAGGAACGCGTCGACGTTCGCGCCTTCGTGCGCGCCGGTCTTGAAGTCGACGATCCAGCGCGTGCCCTCGGCGACGAACGTGCGGTCGACGACGATGCGCACGGTCTCGTCGCCGTCGATCCCGACGAGCGCCCACTCGCTTCGCGCGTGCTCGTGTTCAGCGAGCAGCCAGCGGCCGCGCTCGTCGCGCAGCACCGCTTCGACGGTGGCGCTCACGTCGTCGGCCTCGCGCGCCGCGTCGGCGGGCAACGCGCCCTCGCCCACGAGCTCGGCGACAATACGATCCGCCTGTGCGGTGATCCTCCGCGCGTTCCATGCGCCGATGCCGTCGGCGGCGATCTGGGCGAGCAATCCATGCACGACGACGCCGAGCCTTCGCGTACGCTCGCGCGCCCATTCGAACCGCACGGACGGCTCGACCGCCCGTGCGGGCAGCGGATGCGCGAGCGGCACGCGCGGCGGGGGACCGCTCCAGTCCGAAGGCAGCCGCTCGAGCGCAGGCGCCGCGGTCGGCGGGACGCCGACGGCCTGCTCGGCGTCGGGTGGCGGCAACGTCGCGAATCCGGGCGCCCCGAGCACGGCGAAGAGCGACGCGTCGGAGGGCAGGACCCATTCCCGCGCGCCGGTCTTCGGGTTATCGCGGGCGCGCACGCTCGCCACGAGCGCGAGACGGCGGCGGGGTCGCGTGCACGCGACGTACGCAAGACGCGCGAGCTCGGCGCGCTCCTCCTTGTCGTGGAGCGCCTTCAGGTACGCGTCGACGCCGCCGTGCTCGCCGCCCTGCGCCGCCGCGAGGCCGACAAGGAGGCCGGTGCGTCGCGTGCGCCAGCGCAACAGCGGCGTGTCGCGGCGGCCGTGCCCGCTGGCGAGCGCCGGCAGGATCACCGCGTCGAACTCGAGCCCCTTGGCCTTGTGCATCGTCATCACCTGGACGCGCGCGGGCTCTCCGGGTCGGGGCGACAGGCGCTCGCCCGCAAGGCGCGCCTCGAAGGCGCTCCAGTCGTCGATCCCGCCGGCGCGCTCGTGCCCGGCGACGAGCGCGATCACGTCCTCGACCGCCACGAGGTCGATCGGATCGTCGAGCGTCGCGGGCCCGCCGAGCGCGAGCCACGCGTCGTGAAGGCGCTCGGCGAGCGTCGCGCGATCCGCGTCGCGGTGCGCGCGTTCGAGCACCGCGGCGATGCGCGCGAGCCGCGCCCTTGCGTCCTCGTCGACCGATGACGGCGGCGCGTGGACGATCGCTTCGATCGACCGTTTCGCGCCGTCCGCGGCGCGGACGATCGCATGCAGGTCCGCGAGCAGGAGGCCGCACCACGGCGCGCGCAGCACGGCGAGCCATGCGAGTCGGTCGTCGGGCTGCAGGAGCGCGTGCGCGAGCGCGACGACGTCGCGCACCGCCGGCCGGTCGGCCAGCACGTCGAGCTCGACCGCTTCGTACGGAATTCCCGCTTCGCGCAACGCGGGAAGGATCGTCGCCAGGTGCGAACGCGAGCGCACGAGCACGGCGACGTCGCCGCCCTCCTCCAACGATTCCCGCACGCGCGCGACGACGAGCGCGGCCTCCTCGTCGGCCGACTCCGCGTGGTCGACCGTGCAGGGCTCGTGCGACGACCGCGGTAGCACAGCCACCGCTTCCGCGAAGGCCACGCGACCGCGCCAGGGATCGCTGGTCGCGCCCAGCGCGTCCGGGAACGTCCGGTTCACCCACTCGACCAGCCCGGCCTGCGAACGGAAATTGCGCCGCAGCCGCAACGTCTCGATCGCCACGCCTTCGATCGTGCGCGCCGACTGGGCTTCGACGAACGCGCGCACGTCGGCGCCGCGGAAGCCGTAGATCGACTGCATCGGGTCGCCGACCGCGAACAACGTCCGCCCGTCGCCGTCCGACCATCCGGCCATCAGGCGGCCGAGCAGGTCGAGATGCGCGTACGACGTGTCCTGGAATTCGTCGACGAGGATGTGGTCGACCGAGAGATCGAGCCGCAGCAGCAGCTCGCTCGGCGCGTCGCCGGTCCCGAGCGCCGCGAGCGCGGCGAGCGTGCCCTGCACGAAATCGTATTCACGCGCGTCGCCGAACACCGTCGCCAGACGCGCGGCCAGCGCGGGCAGCAGCGAGAGCAACGAGGCGATGCGAGACCATTCCTCTTCGTCGTAGCGTGTTGGCGGCAACATCGACAACGCCCGCAGCGCCTCCTCGAATTCCGGATCGTCTGCGAGCGCCTTCAGCCACCCTCCGACGGCCTGGGCCTGCTCGCTGCGCTCGTTCCGGCCGTCGCCGCCGCCCACGGGCGGGATGCCCGCCATTCCGCGTGCGGTCTTGCGCAAATCGCCTTGCTGCGTCGACAGCCATCGCGCGATCGCTTTCCACGCATCGACGTGCTCGAAATCGAGCGGCGGCGGTGCGCCTCGCGACGCGCACCCGGCCAGCACCTCGCGCAGCGCGGCGTTGTCGTCGGACAGGTGGCGCGACGCGAGCGCCGCGAAGCCGCACAGCGGCGCGAGGTCGGCGCGGCGAAGCGTCCCGGCGAGCGCCTCGAGCTCGCCCTTCACTTCGCGCGCGAGCGATTCTTCCAATCGTGCGCGCAGCCGCGCCGGATCGCCCCCGAGCAGTGTGAACCATCGATCGCGTTGCGCGAGCATCGCGGCCAGGAATGCGCCGAGCGCGTCGGCATCGTTGTCCTGGTGGTCGAGAAGCGACCGCCAGGCCGGGTCGCGTTCGTCGGCGTCGGCGATCGCCGCCCGCACCGCCTCGACGTAGAGCGGCCCCGGATCCTCGGTGAAGCGCGGGCTCGGCGGAAGGCCGCTCGCGATCGGCGCCTGAAGCGCGATCGCCTGCGCCAGCGCGTCGATCGTGCGGATCGCGAGGCGCGACGGATGCGCGATCAGGCTCCATCCGAGCGCCCGGTCGTGCGCGAGCACGGCGCGCGCGAGGCGGCGCGTCGTCCGTGCGTGCGGCGCCAGCCCGGCGTCGTCGTCGCCTTGCGCTGCGACGAGCGCTCGAACCACGCGCTCGCGCATCTCGCCTGCGGCCTTGCGGGTGAACGTGATCGCCAGCACGCGCTCCGGGCGCTCGACGCGCGCGAGCAGCGCGAGGTAGCGCTGCGTCAGAAGCTCGGTCTTGCCCGAGCCGGCGGGCGCCTGCACGAGGAACGAGCGCGTCACGTCGAGCGCGCGCTCGCGTGCGGATCCGTCCTCGGCGAGATGCGCTTCCGGATCGCGCGCGGCGGCGGTCATCGCTCGTCCTCGTCGGGCTCGTCTGCCGCGTCGCCGATCCGGCACAACGCCTGGCGACGGCAGCGGCGGCATTCCTGTCGATTCCGGGGAGCGACCTCGGCGACGCCGCGCGCGAAAGCCTGCGCGAGGGAGGTCAATTTTGCGTCGCGTGTCGCCTCGAACGCCGGCCAGTCGTCGACCACCACCTGCCGCTTCGGCGCGGTCGTGAAGCGGTCGGTGTCGCTCGCGTAGTAACCGGTCGTTGTGCATCCGCCCGGGCGCAACTGCGCGAGCACGGTAGCGGCGGTGAACGACTCCGGATTCGCCTGCCGCCAGGCGAGCGAGTACAGCGCGATCTGCGTCGCCTCCGGCCGCGGCGCGATCCAGCGCGCCACCGCGGGAACCGCGCCGGTCTTGTAGTCGACGATCGCGACGCCGCCGTCGTGGAGCGCGTCGACGCGGTCGATGCGCAGCCGGAGCCGCAGCGCGCCGATGGCGAGCGGGAGCTTCTTCTCGGTATCAAGGACGCTGAACGGCGGCCGATCGCGCTCCACGGTTTCGAGCCAGCGCCGAAGTTGGCTTGCGAGGCGCTCCGCCTCTCCTGCGCGCACGGCGGCCGGGATGCGGCGCAGGCGATCCTGCCGCAGCGTCGTCAACGCTGCGCGTGCGGAAGCGTCGCACCGGTCCGCGAACGCGGGTGCGTCGGCCATCAGCGCCACCAGCGCCGCGTGCGTCTTCGTCTCGCGCCAGAACGCGTCGAGCGTCGCGTGCACCAGCGTGCCGCGTTCCATCAGCGTCAGCCCGATGGACGCGGACGGCCAGGGATCGGCCCGCCAGCGCATCGCCGCCAGCGCCTGGAATGGGCAAGCGCTTTGCGCTTCGACGAGGCTCGCGCCGGCACGGGCCTGTTCATCCCCGGCGAACGGCGGCGCGTCGGGATCGCGAAGCCGCTCGCGGGGCCCGCGCGCGTCGAAAACACGGCGTGCCGCCGAAGGCTGCACGGTCATCTCGCGTGCCGCGCCTCCTGAGAAGAGCGCCGAGCAGGTCGAAGTGCGCGCGTCCGGCGCCGGCGCATGGCTCACGACGACCTCGGATGCCGCGCCCAGCCATTGCGCCGTCACGCCTTGCGCCCATGCGAGCTCGATCGCCGCGTCGCTGCGCGACACGCCGCGCTCGCGCTGCCAGCGAATCGGCAGCAGCGGATGCGGGCGCGGTGCACGAGGCCACGCTTCGTCGGTCATTCCGGCGATCCACAGCGCGTCGAACGGAAGGCCGATGGATTCGATGAGCCCGAGGATCTGGATCGGCGCCGGTGGCGACTCGGTCTGGAACGGCGTCGCCGCCGCCCACTCGGCGAGCGTGCGCACCGCCTCGTCTCCGCCGATCGTGCGCTTCGCGTGTGTGCCGGCCACCGCGTCGATCGTCGCGAACGCCGCCCACAGTTCGTCGAGCGCACCCGCGGCCTGGTATTCGGCGGACGACGGCGACCGGTCGCCGGGCCAGCCGGCGATGCGCAACGCCTCGCGCCACGCGTCGACCCATTCGTGCCGTGTCGCCTGGCGCGTACGCCGCGCGAGATCGGCGACACGCACGAGCCGCTCCGACCAAGGATCTCCGGCGCCCAGCGCGGCGATCGCATCGCCGAGGCGGGCATGGCGCATGCCGGCATCGAGCCAAAGGCGCTCGACGCGGGCCCGCGCGGTGCGGCCGTCGCCCGCCCCGTCGGCGAAGTGGCGCGAGCGAATCACCGCAGCCGCGTGTCCGACGGGCAGCGACGACCACGCGAGCGCCAGGAGATCGAGCGCCGCCGCGACGACCGGCGCTTCGTCGAGCGCTGCGCCGAGCGAGACGTTCCACGCGGGGGCGACACCGTCGCCGTCCGGTGCGCCGAGCCGCTCGCGCGCCGCGCGACGCACCGCCGCGAGCCGTGACGAAAGATCCGGCACCACGATTCCGATTCGCCGCTGCGGTCGCGCCTCGACCGCTGCGCGCGCCCAGTCCAGCGCCGCCGCGATCTCCTCGCCGGGCGACGCGAACGCCGCGATCGAAGGCACCGTCGCGACGTCCTCGACGGTCGGGCATGCGTCGATCGCCATGCCGGCGCCGCGCAGCGCCTCGACAACGCGACGCTCGACCGGCGTCAACGCCGTGAATCCGGCCAGCACGACCGGTCGGCCACGCCACGCCGGCATCGCACCGGCGGCCTGCGCGACGCGGTTCGGGACGCTTGCGGGGTCGACGGCGCGAAGCTCGTCGCAGGCGGCGCGGTAACGCTCGGCCCAGCGGGCGAACACCGCTGGCTCATCGTCGCGCCCCGCCCAGGCGCGCCAGCTTTCGCCGCCCGAGCCGAAGGTGTGCACGAGCACCCACGCACCCTCGGCGGATGCCGCCAGCCCGGCGACGTCGAGCGGCGCGGGTTCGTCGCTTGCGACGATGTCGCGCCACAGCGCGCTCGATGCATGGTCGCCAAGCCGCGCGCGGGCGGGCGCGGCGCCCGCGCCGACGACTTCGGAGTCGAGGAGGCGCATCCACGCTGGCCATGGGAGCACGGTGGCCGCTGTCCACGCACGCTTGCCGACCGCGCGTTGCGCGCCGTCGTGGGCGTCCGTCAGGTGACGGGCAAGCCGCCGGTTGGGCGTGACGACCGTCGCGCCTTCGGCGAGCGCCCGCGCGAGCGCGTCGTTCATCGGTCGAATGCGAAAAGCCGCGCGGGGCGAGCCGCGGCGGCGTGGAGGGAACCGCGACGACTCTACCAGTGCGCGGCGCGCGCGCGAACGCCGCGCTTACCTCGCGCGGCGTCGATGCGGTGCGGGAGCGTCAATCGTCGCCGTTGCCGCGATGCGCGCCGATCGAAGCGGGAGAGGACGATTGCGCGCCTACCCTCGGGACGGCGGTCGGCGACGCGGAGACGGCGACGCCGATCGCGCCGAGCAGCGCATCCGCGCGCTGCGTGTCGCTGCGGCGCTGGCCCGGCTTGAACTCACCGCACCAGTCCTCGTCGCGGACCGTCGGCCATACGCCTTCGATCATGTAGTTCTTCGGATTGATGGGCGACAGCTGCGGCGCGTTGCGCCGACACTGGCCCGCATGGGCCGACTTGCCGCCCGCGCCGTTG
>JBDTNO010000032.1:0-21292 GCA_039933715.1 Betaproteobacteria bacterium | reverse complement strand
CGATGGCGGCCGTTTCCCAAAGTCACGCGAGCGTCCCGGGTGCGCTAACAGGCCCTAGGCCCGCAGGAGCTCGTTGATCGCGGTCTTCGCGCGCGTCTTCGCGTCGACGCGCTTGACGATGACCGCGCAGTAGAGACTGTGGCTGCCGTCGGCCGCGGGCAGGCTGCCGGACACGACGACCGATCCGGCCGGCACCCGCCCGTACAGCGTCTCGCCGGTGGCGCGATCGTAGATCTTCGTGCTCTGCCCGAGATACACGCCCATGCCGAGCACCGAGTTCTCCTCGACGATCACGCCCTCGACCACCTCGGAGCGCGCCCCGATGAAGCAGCCGTCCTCGATGATCGTCGGGCCGGCCTGCAGCGGCTCGAGCACGCCGCCGATGCCCACGCCGCCGGAGAGGTGCACGTGCTTGCCGATCTGCGCGCACGAGCCGACCGTCGCCCACGTGTCGACCATCGTGCCCTCGTCGACGTACGCGCCGATATTGACGAACGACGGCATCAGCACGACGTTCTTCGCGAGGTACGCGCCGCGCCGCGCGACGGCGGGAGGCACGACACGCACGCCGGATCGCGCGAACGCCGCGTCGTCGTAATGCGCGAATTTGCTCGGCACCTTGTCGTAGAACCGGAACGGCGCGCCTTCGGGCGGCGGGCCCATCGCGGTGCTGTCCGCGAGCCGGAACGACAACAGCACCGCCTTCTTGATCCACTGGTGCGTGATCCATGCGCCGTCGCGCTTCTCCGCGACGCGCAGACGCCCCGCGTCCAGGTCGTCGATCACCCGCGCGACCGCGTCGCGCACCTCGCCGGGTGCGGTGGACGGGCTCAACGACGCGCGGTCTTCCCACGCGCGGTCGATCGTGGCTTGCGGGGTGTTCATCGGGTCGGGGCAGCGGCGAAACCGGGCATTCTACCGTGTCGAGCGCCGGCTTCCGCCGAGCCGCGCATACAGCGGTCGCAGCAGCGCGGGCAGCGTGTACATCGGGATCTGCGCGAGCGCGAAGAACACGATGACGTCGAAGCTCGCGCGCCCTTCCAGCGCCACGAGCACGAGCCCCATGTTGCAGTTGCCCGACAGGAGCGCGACCGTCAGCGCGCGCGTCGTGCCGAGCCGGCGGAATGCCAGCCCGCCGGCCGCCTGCAGCAGCAGGTTGAACGCGAACGAGGCGATGACGGCCAGGGCGACGTACGCGGGACGCGCGATCGCGTATGCGGTGACGCCGTCCATGATCGCGAGCCCGAACAGCAGCAGGTTGAGCACGGTGAGCCCGTCGAGGAGCTCGTGATTCGCGGCGAGCACGGGCGCGCGCACGACCTTGCGGATCAGCCACGCGGCGGCGAACGCGCTGGCGACCAGGAGGCCGAGCCGCGCCATGAACTCGACGAGCGGGACCTCGAGGCTCACGCCGACGAGCAGCTCGGCCGCGAACGGCAGCGTCAACGGAACGAGCGCGGTGCTCGCGAGCACGACGACGACGGCGAGCGGCGCATCGAGTCCGAGCAGAAGCGCGAGCGCGACGTTCGACACGATCGGCGAGCTCGCCGCCATCAGCACCAGCGCCTGGGAAAGCGTGTCCGGGAACGCCAGCAGCAGGAGCGCGCGCGTCAACGCCCAGACGAGAATCGGGGACACGACGAGGACCCACGCGAGCAGCAGCGCCACGACGAGCGGCCGCCGTCGCCATGCGGCAGCGGCCGACCAGTCGAGCCGCACCAGCGCGAGCGCCAGCGGGATCAGCAGGGTCGGAACGAGTAGCGGGCGTGCCAGCGCCGCGAGCGGCGCGACGACGAGGCCGAGCAGCACGCCGACCGCCATGAAGGCCGTCGCGTGCCGGCCCGCGAAGGCGAGGAAGCGCACGCGCGGAGTCTAACGCGACCGCGCCAGGCGGCCGGCCCGGGCGCGCCCGTTGCAGAACACCCGGTGTTTCGTCGTTCTTGTGCCGCAAGGCATGCGCCGAGCCGCCACCAGGCGGTCATGCAACGTTCGATCGCGCGAAAGCAGCCTTTCAGGTCCGCGCGCTGGTCACATCGCCTTGAACAAATGCGCGAACGTGCGCGAGACCGTGAGCTTTTCGGCGCGATCCTTGAGCGTCAGGACCGGCTGGTCGCGCCAGTCGCGCTCGACCTTCGCGATCGCGCGGAGATTGACGATCGTGCCGCGATGGACCTGCCAGAACTGCTCGTGGTCGATCTCGTCGTGGAGCTCCTTGATCGTCTTGCGGATCAGCGCGTCGCCTTCGGCGGTGACGACCTTCGTGTACTTGTCCTCGGACTGGAAGTACAGCACGTCGTCGATCGCGATCAGCTTCATCGCGCTGCCGAGCGACGCGCGAATCCATTTGAGCGTGCCCCCGGATGCCTCGCGCGCAGCCAGACGCTCGAGCAGCCCGGCGAGGTCGGCCGGCGGCGTTCCGAGGCGCGCCTTGAGCCGGGCGACGACCTTCGCGATGCGCTCGGGCGTCGGCGGCTTCAGCACGTAGTCGATCGCGCCTTCCTCGAAGGCGGCGACCGCGTACTCGTCGTACGCGGTGACGAATACGATGTGGGGTCCGCCGGCGATCGCCCTGGCGACGTCGATGCCGGTCAGGACCGGCATCCGGATGTCGAGGAACGCGATATCAGGACGCTCCTCCTGGGCCAGCATCACCGCCTCCTCGCCGTTCTCGGCTTCGGCGACGATCGTGAGCTCGGGCCACGCCTCGGCGAGGCGCGCCTTGAGCTGGCTCTTCAGCAGAGGCTCGTCTTCGGCGATCAGCGCGGTGGGCACGTCGTCAGTGGGCGGAATCGATCGGGATCTCGAGCGTGGCGCGCGCGCCCCGCGGCTCGACCGGCGAGAGTGTGAACCGCCCGCGCGAGCCGTACAAGGCGGCGAGGCGCTCGCGCACGTTCCCGAGCCCGACGCCGCCTCCCGGCCGCGCCTCGCTCGCGACGATGCCGCGACCGGTATCCACCACTTCGACGATGAGTCGATCGCCGTCGCGGCGCGCGCGCAACGCGATGGCACCGCCTTGCGGCGACGGTTCGATGCCGTGCTTGATCGCGTTCTCGACGAGAGATATCAGGAGGTTCGGCGGGAACGGGTGCGAGCGCAGCGTCGCCGGCACGTCGATCGTGAACGAAAGCCGCGCGCCGATGCGCGTGCGCAGGATGTTGAGGTAGGCCTCGGCGAGCTCGACCTCCTGCCCGAGCGTGGTCGACGATGCGCGCAGCTGCGGCAGCGCCGCGCGCAGGTAGGCGATCAGGTGGCCGAGCAGGTGATGCGCGGCGGGCGGGTCGGTCTCGGTCAGGAACTGGACCGACGCGAGCGTGTTGAACAGGAAATGCGGCTCGACCTGCGCCTGCATCAGCTTCAGCTCGGCCTCGACCGCCTGTTTCGACAACAGGTGCCGCTCCGCCTCGGTCTGCGCGAGCTTCGCCTGGGCGCGCGCCGCGGCGAGCTTCACGTAGAAGAACAGGCTGACGAAAAGGCCGTTGAAGAACGAGACGACGAGGTTGAACCCGAAATTGCCGCGATGCTCGACCACGTATTCCCACGAGTAGCCCTTGACGAGGATCACGAGGATCACGCCGATGCACGAGCCGATCGCCACGGCGACGATCAATCGCCTCAGCGGGTGCTCGCTGTCCCACGGCGAGGCGACGTTGACGCAGTAGGCGATCATGAAGCCGTAGATCTGCACGGTGACGAGCGGGTGCCAGAACGGCCTGGGATCGTCGATCCACAGCACGCCCGCGATGCCGGTGTTGATCGCCGCGATCAGCGCGATCGTCACCCAGGACGCTTTCGCGCCGCGCGCGAGCGCTGCGAGCATCGGAGAAGAAGCGAACTTCGGCGCTGCGGAAGCGGTCATGGAGGCGCATTGTAGGCGGCTCGCCCACCCGGGGACGCACGGCCGACGAAGCGACCCCCGCCCGGACGAATCCCTCGGGGCGCAGGACGGGACGCCCCGGCACGCGTCCCGGTGGCGGCCGGCGTTCGCTACCCTTGCAACCGCTGCGCGAAGCGCACGATGCGATCGACGCCTTCCGCGCATTCGGCCTCGTCGGCGACGAGCGCGATGCGGATGCGCCCGCGACCGGGATTGGCGCCATGCGCGTCGCGGGCGATGTAGCTGCCCGGCAGCACGGTGACGTTCTCCTCGGCGTGGAGCCGGCGCGCGAACTCGGCATCGTCGATCGGCGTGCGCGCCCACAGGTAGAACGCGGCGTCCGGACGCTCGCAGGGCAGCACCGCGGCGACGCGCGGCGTCAGCGCGTCGAACTTCGCCGTGTAGCGGCGGCGATTGTCGCGCACGTGCTCCTCGTCGCCCCAAGCCGCGATGCTCGCGGCCACGACCGCGGGCGACATCGCCGAGCCATGGTAGGTGCGGTAGCGCAGGAACGGCCCGATCAGCGACGCGTCCCCCGCCACGTAGCCGGAGCGCAGGCCCGGCGCGTTCGAGCGCTTGGACAGGCTGCCGAACACGACGACGCGCTGGTGATCGTCGCGCCCGAGGGCGGCCGACGCGGCGAGCGCGCCGAGCGGCGGATGCGCCTCGTCGAAATGCACTTCCGAATAGCATTCGTCGGAGGCGATCGCGAAGCCGTGGCGGTCGGCAAGCGCGAACAGCGTGCGCCATTCGTCGAGGCCGACGACGCGGCCGGTCGGGTTGTCCGGCGAGCACACGTACAGGAGTTGCGTGCGCGCCCACGCGTCGTCGGGCACGCTCGACCAGTCGTGCCGCCAGCCGTTGCGCTCGTCGGCGTTGACGAACCACGGAACCGCGCCGGCGAGGAGGGCCGCTCCCTCGTAGATCTGGTAGAACGGATTGGGAACGACGACGGTCGCGCCGGGCCGGCTCGGGTCGATCGTCGACTGCGCGAACGCGAACAGCGCCTCGCGACTGCCGAGCACCGGAAGAACCTCGGTCGCGGGGTCGGGCGCGGCGATGCCGTGGCGTTGCGCGAGCCAGCGCGCGATCGCCTCGCGCAGCGCGAGCGGACCGATCGTCATGGGATAATGCGCGAGCCCCGCGCCGCCCGCGGCGAGCGCGTCGATCACGAGGCGCGGCGTCGGATGGCGCGGCTCGCCGATCGACAGGTTGATCGGCGACCGGTCCGCCGGCGGATGCGCATCCGCCAGGAGGACGCGCAACCGCTCGAAGGGATACGGCTTGGTGAGATCGAGGCGGGGATTCAAGCGGGCACGTCCGGCGAGCGCGGATTATAACGATCGCCGGGGCGCATGCGCGCGAAGCCGATGATCGACGCTGTCGACGGGCGCCGGCCACTCGCATGGCGAATCGCGATCGGCGCGATCACGGCCGCGGCGTTCGTGCTGTTCGCATGGGTCGCCGCGCACTGGATCTGGCGTTGGGTTACGCCGGCTCCGGTCGTGCAGGTCGCGCCCGCGCCGGCCGATCCCGCGGCGACGATCCTCGCGTCGGGGTTGTGGGCGGGAGGCGACGAGGCGCCCGCAGCGACGGTCGCCACGTCCTCGGGCGACATCCGCCTAGTCGGCGTTCTCGCCGAGCGCGACGGCAACGGACTCGCGGTGTTCCGCACGCGCGAAGGCGCGCGCGTGGTTGCGAACGGTGCCGACATCGTCCCGGGCACGCGGCTGCTCGCCGTCGAGCCCTGGAGCGTGAGGATCGCGGAAGCAGCCGGCGAGCGCACGCTCGAGCTGCGGCGCGATCCGATTCCCGCTTCGCCCGCGACCGCGAAACGCGCGGCGGCGCCGGTGCGAACGCTGACGCCGCCATCCAGTTCCAATCCGGCTTGCGCGGTGCCCGCGGGATTCTCGGGCGCGGTGCTGAAGCTCCATGCCGAGTTGCTCGCCGGCCTGATCGCGCAGCCCGAAAGCTGGCGCGCGATGCTCGCGGCTGAAAACGGCGCGCTCGTCGTGCGCGAGGATGGCGGCTTCGCGAGCATGCTGGGCCTTACGCGCGGCGATCGCCTCGTCCAGGCAAACGGGATCGCGCTTCAGCAGCCCGACGACGTGACCGGCGCGGTGCTGCGTCCCCTGGCCGCCAGCCAGCCGGTGCGCATCGTCGGGGCACGCGGGTCGCAGCCGCGCGAGGTTCTCGTCGTCAACGCGGGCGCCTGTCCGTGAGGCGCCCGCGCCGGGGAAGTCAGATGCGCAGCCAGCCGATCAGGTCGCGGGGCGCCTCGAGCAACCCATGCGCGTGCCACGCGGAAGGCGGCTCTCCGTTGCCGAGGTAGCCCCAATGCGCGACGAGCGTCGGCATGCCGGCCGCGTTGCCCGCCTCGACGTCGCGGCGATCGTCGCCGACGTAGGCGCATCGCGACGGCGGCAAGCGCAGCGACGATGCCGCATGCAGCAGCGGCGCCGGATGCGGCTTCGGATGCGGCGTCGTGTCGCCGCACACGATCGTGCCCGCGCGATGCGCGAGCCCCAACGCGACGATGACCGGTCCCGTGTAGCGTTCGGCCTTGTTGGTGACGATCCCCCACGCGAGGCCGCGTGCCTCGATCGCCGCGAGCATCGCCTCAACGCCGTCGAACAGGTGCGTCGTGGTCGTGAGTCCCGCCTCGTAGTGCGCGAGGAATGCATCGCGCGCGGCCGCGTAGCCCGCGTCGTCGGGCTTGAGATCCATGCCCGCGCCGAGCAGGCCGCGTGCGCCCGCGCTCGCGTACGAGCGCAGCGCAGCGACCGGCAGCGGCGCGCGGCCGTGGTCCGCGCGCACGCGGTTGAGCGCGTCCGCAAGGTCGCCGGCCGTGTCGGCCAACGTGCCGTCCAGGTCGAACAGCACCGCGTCGACGTCGAGCGCGCGCGTCACGAGGCCGGATCCGCCGGTCGCCGGAACGCCGCGAGGTAGTTGACCGAAACGTCCGACGCGTCGAGACGGTAGGTACGCCCGAGCGGGTTGTAGGTCATGCCCGTCATGGCGGCGAGGTCGAGCCCGGCGCGGCGCGCGTCGCGTGCGACCTCGGCCGGCGTGAGGAAGCGCGCCCATTCGTGCGTGCCGCGCGGCAGCAGCCGAAGCACGTACTCGGCGCCGACGATCGCGAACAGGTAGGACTTGGCGTTGCGGTTGATCGTCGACACGAAGACGTGGCCGCCCGGGCGCACGAGCGTCGCGCACGCCTTCACCGTCGACGCGGGATCCGGAACGTGCTCGAGGAGCTCCATGCAGGTGACGACGTCGAACGACGCCGGCACTTCGCGCGCGAGCGCCTCGGCGCCGATCAGCCGGTAGTCGACCGCGACGCCGGTCTCGAGCGTATGCAGCCTGGCGACGCCCAGCGGTTTTTCGGCGAGGTCGATGCCGGTGACTCGGGCGCCGCGCGCCGCCATCGCTTCGGCGAGGATGCCGCCGCCGCAGCCGACGTCGACGACGCGCTGGTCCGCGAGCGGACCCGCGACGGTCTCGATCCATCCGAGTCGCAGCGGATTGATGTCGTGCAGAGGCTTGAACTCGCTCTGCGGATCCCACCAGCGGTGCGCGAGCGCCGCGAACTTCGCGAGCTCCGCGGGATCGGCGTTGGTCGAAGCGGCGGGGACGGGCAGGGCCATGGCGATCCGGGTGGGGCTCAGGCGATGCGATCACGCCACAGCGCGGCGCGGGCGACGAGCGCCGCGGCGTCGAGACGCGCGAGAGCGCCGCTTTCGACGAGCCGCTCGCCTTCGACCCACACGTCGGTGACGTCCTCGCGACCGGCAGCATGCACGAGGTGCGAGACCGGATCGTAGCAGGGGGCGAGCGCCGGCGACGCGAGGTCGATCGCGATCGCGTCGGCGTCCTTGCCGGGCTCGAGCGATCCGATCCGCGACTCCAGGCCGATCGCGCGCGCGCCGCCGAGCGTGGCCATGCGGAGGACCGCGTCGGCGGGAAGCACGCTCGCATCTCCCGACGTGACCTTCGCGAGCAGCGACGCGAGGCGCATCTCGCCAAAGAGGTCGATGCGGTTGTTGGATGCCGCACCGTCGGTGCCCAGCGCGACGTTGATCCCGGCAGCGAGGTACGCGGCGACCGGCGCCACGCCGCTCGCGAGCTTCATGTTCGAGGCCGGGCAATGCACGACGTGGCTCGATCGGCGCGCGAGGATTTCGATGTCGCCCGGGCCGGGATGCACCGCGTGGATCGCGACGAACGCGGGACCGGTCACGCCGAGACGGTCGAGTCGCGCGAGCGGCGTCATGCCGGTCGCCGCGAGCGCATCGTCGAGCTCGGCGCGCGTCTCCTGCAGGTGGGTCTGGATCGGCAGGTCGAGCTCCCGCGCGAACGTCACGATCTTCGCGAACGTCGAGTCGCCTACCGTGTAGGGCGCGTGCGGCGCGAGCGAGAACGCGAGCCTCCGGTTGTTCCGGTGCAGGTCGCGCGCCGCGAGACCTGCGCGAAGGTACCCGTCGGCGTCCGGCGCATACGGGGACGGAAAGTCGAGCACCGGCAGACCGAGCATGGCGCGCACGCCCGCTTCCTCGTACGCGCGTGCCGACGCGTCCGGGTAGAAGTACATGTCGTTGCAGCACGTGATGCCGCCGGCCAGCATCTCGGCGCACGCGAGGAGCGTGCCGTCGCGCACGAATTCGGGCGACAGGTGCTGCCCCTCGCGCGGCCAGATGTTCCGTTCGAGCCAGGCCTTGAGCGGCAGGTCGTCCGCGACGCCGCGCAGCAGCGTCATCGCCGAATGCGCGTGCGCGTTGACGAACCCGGGCATCAGCACGTGCGTCGGCAAGTCGACGACGCGGCGCGGAGCGAACGAGGCGGCTACGGCGTTCGACGGCACGAGCGCAACGATGCGGCCCTGGTCGACGACCAATGAATGATGTTCGAGCACGCCCGCCGGTTCGACCGGCACCACGTGGCGCGCGTGGATGACGAGGTCGACGTCGCGCGGCGGGGAAACGACGTTCATCGCCGCGATTCTACTTGGACGGTCGCGCCGCCATGATGCGTCACGGCCAAAGCGCTCCCGGACAGGATTTCGTCAGGTGAGAACGCCGCAGAACGCCGGGTGTATTCGCCGCCGTGGTCGCACGGAGGCGTCGGCTCGCGATGTCCCAGGCAAGGCGTCGTCAGAGCGACGGTTCGCCAGTCGAGACCGCCTCGAAACGCTCGGTGTTTCGTTGCCGGCGCGCCGGGCGCGAACTTTCGCCCCGGCCAACAAAAAGCCCCGCCGAAGCGGGGCCTTTCGCGGGACGCGTTGCCGGTCAGCGACGGACCATCGCCTCGCCCTTGACTTCGACTTCGACGCGGCGGTTCGGCGCGAGGCAGGCGATCAGTTCCTTCATCGCGGTCATCGTGCAGACCACGCCCGGAACCGGCTGCGTCTTGCCCATGCCCAAGGTCTCGATCTTGTCGCGCGGGACGCCCTTGCTGACCAGGTAGTCGCGCACGGCGTCGGCACGGCGCTCGGACAAGCGCTGGTTGTACGCCTGCGTGCCGATCCGGTCGGTATGGCCGGTGACGAGCACGAGCTCGAGGCGCTGCACCTGCTGGAGCTTCGAGATGATCTCGCTGTCGATCGCGGCCTTGCCTTCGGGCTTCAGCACGGCCTTGTCGAAGTCGAACAGCGCCTTCGATGCGAGCGTGATCTTCTGGACGCCGGCCGCGGCGGCCGGAGCGGGCGCGGGAGCCGGTGAGGGCGTTGCCGGAGACGGCTGGGCTCGCGGAGCAGGGGCCGGAGCAGGCGCCGGGCTGGGCGTCGGGGCGGACGCCTGGGCCATGCGCGGAACGAGGTCCGGGTCGCAGGCGGCGATCGCCATGCTCGGGGCCCAGTAGCCGGTGCGGTAGCAGAGGTTGCCGGAAATGCCCGCGGTGCCGTTGTAGACCGCGCTGCGGACCACATTGTTGCCGGGCGACGCGGCGAACGACAGCACGTATCCGCAATTCGTGGTGCTGCATTCCGCGACGCCGGGGACGTAGCCGGCGGTTTGCGCGCCGGCGGCGCTGGCCAGCGCCGACGCGAACGCGCCGATCGCAGCAGCGGAAAGGAGACGACGAGTCATTGTTTCACCCCTTTGGCTTTGGTTTTGGAGATGTTTTCGGTGGTCTGGCTCGGTCGCGCGACGGTAACTCCCTGACGCGCCAGATGCTTTATTCCGCGACGACTATAGCACGGGTCATTTCCGCGGCGCAAAGAAGAGGCGGTCGCGCCGAGCGTCGATTTCGCAGGGTGTCGCGGCATTACAACGCCGTGGTAAAATTTATAAGATTCAAGGGCCTCCGATCCGCTTTCGCACGGGGAGCGCCCGCAGGGACGACCCCGAGGCGACGCCCCGGGGCGCGCCGGCAGGCCTTTCCGCGGGCCGGGCCGGGCGCCTCGCGCCTTGCGACAAACTTCAGGAAATCGGCCGCGCATGGACACGTTCGCCAAGGAAACCGTTCCGGTCAGCCTCGAAGCCGAGATGCGGCACAGCTATCTCGACTACGCGATGAGCGTGATCGTGGGGCGTGCGCTCCCGGACGTGCGGGACGGCCTGAAGCCCGTCCATCGCCGGGTGCTCTACGCGATGGCCGAGGCGAACATCGTGTTCAACCGCCCGTACGTGAAGTGCGCGCGCGTCGTCGGCGACGTGATGGGGAAATACCACCCGCACGGCGACATGGCGATCTACGACACGCTCGTGCGCATGGCGCAGCACTTCAGCCTGCGCTACCCGCTGATCGACGGCCAGGGCAACTTCGGCTCGGTCGACGGCGACAACGCAGCGGCGATGCGCTACACCGAGTGCCGCCTCCAGAAGATCGCGAACGAGCTGATCGCGGACATCGACAAGGAAACGGTCGATTTCGTCCCGAACTACGACGGCAAGGAGGAGGAGCCCTCGGTCCTGCCGTCGAAGCTGCCGAACCTGCTCGTCAACGGGAGCTCGGGCATCGCGGTCGGCATGGCGACCAACATCCCGCCGCACAACCTGACCGAGATCATCGCCGGATGCCTCGCGGTGCTCGCGAACCGCGAGATCACCGTCGACGAGCTGATGGACATCATCCCGGCGCCGGATTTCCCGACCGCCGGGATCATCTACGGGCTCGAGGGCGTGCGCGAGGGCTACCGCACCGGCCGCGGCCGCGTCGTGATCCGCGCGCGAACGCACTTCGAGGAGCTCGACAAGGGCAACCGGCAGGCGATCATCGTCGACGAGATCCCCTACCAGGTGAACAAGGCGAACCTGCTCGTGCGCATCGGCGAGCTCGTCCGCGACAAGAAGCTCGAGGGCATCTCCGATCTTCGCGACGAGTCGGACAAGTCCGGCATGCGCGTCGTGATCGAGCTGAAGCGCGGCGAGGTGCCGGAGATCGTCCTCAACAACCTCTACAAGCTCACGCAGCTCCAGGACAGCTTCGGCATGAACATGGTCGCGCTGGTCGACAACCAGCCGCGGCTCCTCAACCTCAAGCAGTTCATCGACTTCTTCCTGCAGCACCGGCGCGAGGTCGTCGTGCGCCGCACGCGCTTCGACCTTCGCAAGGCGCGCGAGCGGGGGCACGTGCTGGAGGGTCTCGCCGTCGCGCTCGCGAACGTCGACGCGATGATCGCGCTGATCAAGGCGTCGCCGACGCCGCCCGAGGCCAAGGTCGCGTTGATGGGCCGCGCCTGGAAGAGCCCGGTCGTCGACGAGATGTTGAAGCGCGCGATCGCGTCGCAGGCGCGACCCGAAGGGCTGCCGCCGGGATTCGGCGCGATGCCCGACGGTTACCGGCTCTCCGACGCCCAGGCGCAGGCGATCCTCGAGCTCCGTCTTCAGCGCCTCACCGGTCTCGAGCAGGACAAGATCACCAACGAGTATCGCGAGGTGATGAACCTGATCACCGACCTCATCGACATCCTGTCGAAGCCCGAGCGCGTCACGACGATCGTTTCCGACGAGCTTCGCGCGATCCGCGACGAGTTCGGCGACAAGCGGCGCTCGGAGATCGTCGCGCAAGGCGAGGACCTGTCGATCGAGGACCTGATCGCGCCGCAGGACATGGTCGTGACGATGTCGCACGGCGGCTACATGAAGGCGCAGCCGGTCGACGAATACCGCGCGCAGCGCCGCGGCGGGCGCGGCAAGCAGGCGACCGCGACCAAGGAGGACGATTTCGTCGAGCGCATGTTCATGGCGAACACGCACGACTTCATCCTGTGCTTCTCCAACCGGGGCCGCGTCTACTGGCTCAAGGTCTACAACGTGCCGCAGGGCAGCCGCGCGTCGCGCGGCAAGCCGATCGTCAACCTCGTCCCGCTCGCCGACAACGAGAAGATCACCGCGATCCTTCCGGTCAAGGAATTCACCGCGACCCAGTACGTGTTCATGGCCACCGCGATGGGCACGGTCAAGAAGACGCCGCTCGCCGATTTCTCGCGCCCGCGCCCGTCGGGGATCATCGCGGTGGACCTTTCCGACGGCGACCGGCTGATCGGCGTCGCGCTGACCGACGGGACGCACGACGTGATGCTGTTCAGCTCGGGCGGCAAGGCGGTGCGCTTCGACGAGAACGACGTGCGCCCGATGGGCCGCAACGCGCACGGCGTCAAGGGCATGTCGCTCGACAAGGGGCAGAAGGTGATCGCGCTGCTCGTCGCCGAGGACGAGAACCAGTCGGTGCTGACGGCGACGGAGAACGGCTACGGCAAGCGCACGCCGATCGTCGAGCACACGCGCCACGCGCGCGGCACCAAGGGGATGATCGCGATCCAGCAATCGGAGCGCAACGGGAAGGTCGTCGTCGCGGCCCTGGTGTCCAACGACGACGAGGTGATCCTGATTTCGACCGGCGGCGTGCTGATCCGCACCAAGGTCAAGTCGATCCGCGAGATGAGCCGCTCGACGCAGGGCGTCACGCTGATCAACGTATCGGGCGGAGAGAAGCTGGCCGGCCTCGAGCGCGTCGTCGAGCGCGACGAGGAAGACGTGTGATCGCCAAGTCGCCGCGCCGACGGGATCGCGATGGCTGACGACAAGGACGGGGAGCTCGAGGGTCACCGCGCCGCGATCGACGCGCTGGATCGCGAGATCCTCGCGCGGCTGTCCGAGCGCGCGCGCCACGCGCAGGCGATCGGCAAGCTCAAGGACGGGTCGGGCGCGCCGGCCTATCGCCCGGAGCGGGAAGCCCAGGTGCTCGCGCGCATCGCCGGAGAGAATCCGGGACCGCTCCCGGACGAAGCTGTGCGGCTCCTGTTCCGGCAGGTCATGTCGGCGTGCCTCGCGCTCGAGCGCCCATTGAAGATCGCCTACCTCGGCCCTCCGGGCACCTTCACACACGCGGCCGTCGAGCGGCATTTCGGCGCGTTCGTCGAGGGGATGCCCGAAGCGACGATCGACGAAGTCTTCCGCGCGGCGGAATCGGGGCGCGCCGATTACGCGGTGGTGCCGGTCGAAAACTCGACCGAGGGCGCGGTCGGGCGCACGCTCGACCTGATGGTGGCGACCGACCTCGCGGTCGTCGGCGAGGTGAAGCTGCGCGTGCAGCAGAACCTGCTCTCCCGCGCTTCGTCGCTCGCGGACGTCCGGCGCATCTACTCGCACGCGCAATCGTTCGCGCAGTGCGTGCAATGGCTGTCGCGCCACCTGCCCGCCGTGCCGCGCATCGTCGCCGCGAGCAACGCCGAGGCGGCGCGGCTCGCGTCGGCCGAGGAGGGCGCGGCGGCGATCGCGGGCGACATCGCCGCGAAAATCTACGGCGTTCCGGTGCTCGCGCCGCACATCGAGGACGAGCCCAACAACACGACGCGCTTCTGGGTGCTCGGCAGCCAGAAGGTCGCCGCGTCGGGACGCGACGAGACCTCGCTCGTGATGTCGACGCCGAACCGGCCGGGCGCCGTGCACGCGCTGCTCGAGCCGCTCGCGAAGCACGGCGTGTCGATGACGCGCTTCGAGTCGCGCCCGGCGCGCACCGGCCTCTGGGAATACCTGTTCTACATCGACGTGACCGGCCATCGCGACGATCCGCCGGTCGCCGCGGCGCTCGCCGAGCTCGCGCAGCGCGCGCCGTTCCTGAAGCTCCTGGGCTCGTACCCCGCGGCACGCGAACCCTGATGATGCCGAAGAACGATCCGGCGATCGGGAGTGCGCCCGGCATGCCGCCCGTGGCGCAGACGGACCTCGTCCACGCGGACGCGGCGATGCGCGCGCCCGCGTGGGTGCGCGGCATCGCGCCCTACGTGCCGGGAAAGCCGATCGAAGAGCTCGCGCGCGAGCTCGGCCTGGACCCTGCGACGATCGTCAAGCTCGCGTCCAACGAGAACCCGCGCGGTCCGAGTCCAAAAGCGATCTCGGCGATCATCGCCGCGGCCGCGGACGCGACCCGCTATCCCGACGGCAACGGCTACGCGCTGCGCGCGGCGCTTTCCGCGCGGCTCGGCGTTTCGCCCGCGCGCATCGTGCTCGGCAACGGCAGCAACGACGTGCTCGAGCTGGTGTCGCAGGCGTTCCTGACGCCCGGCGACGAGGCGGTCTACGCGCAGCATGCGTTCGCCGTCTATCCGCTGGCGACGAAGGCCCGCGGCGCGATGGGCGTCGAGGTGCGCGCGAAGGCGCTCGGTCACGACCTCGACGCGATGCTCGCCGCCATCACGCCGCGCACGCGCGTCGTCTTCGTCGCCAATCCCAACAACCCGACGGGGAGCTGGCTGCCGGCCGCGGCGGTCGAGACATTCGTCGCGTCGGTGCCCCGCGACGTGGTCGTCGTACTCGACGAAGCGTACGACGAGTACCTCGCCGCGCACGACCGGTCGCGCTCGGTGCGCTGGATCGACCGCTACCGCAATCTCGTCGTCTCGCGCACGTTCTCGAAGGCGCACGGCCTCGCGGCGCTGCGCATCGGCTACGGCGTGATGGACGAAGAGGTCGCGGACATGCTGCACCGCGTGCGACAGCCGTTCAACGTCAACGCGCTCGCGCAGGCCGCCGCGATCGCCGCGCTCGCCGATGCCGGATATGTCGAGGAGAGCGCGCGCCTCAATCGCGAGGGGATGCGCCAGCTCGAACAGGGGCTCGCGCGGCTCGGCGTGCCGACGGTGCCGTCGCACGGCAACTTCGTGCTCGCCCGCTTCGACGACGCCGCGCGGGTCTACGCGTCGCTGCTGCGCGCGGGTGTGATCGTGCGGCCGGTCGCGAATTACGGACTGCCCGAGTGGCTGCGCGTCACCGTCGGCCTGCCGCACGAAAACGAGCGGTTCCTCGCGGCGCTCGCGTCGTCGCTCGGGCGCTGAGCCGGAACGTGAGCCCCCCCGCGCCCAGGCGGCCGAAGGGCCGATCCGAAGGCGGCCGACACTCGCGCACGGCGGGATCGGCGCACGCCCCGCTCGCCGGGCCGCCCCAAGGGCGCGGCGCCCCCTGGGGGAAAGCGAACGAAGTTCGCATCGGGGGGGCCACACCGCCCGCCGGGCCGCCCCAAGGGCACGGCGCCCCCTGGGGGGAAGCGAACGAAGTTCGCATCGGGGGGGCCACACCACCCGCCGGGCCGCCCCAAGGGCGCGTGGCCGCCCGGGGGGAGGCGCGCGAAGCGGGCTTCGGAGACACCATCGACAAGCTCGTCGTCGTCGGCGTCGGGCTGATTGGCGGCTCGTACGCGCTCGCGCTGAAAGCCCAAGGCGCCGTGCGCGAGGTCGTCGGAGTCGGGCGCACGCGCGCGAATCTCGACGAGGCGCTGTCGCGCGGAATCGTCGATCGCGTCTTCGCGCTCGACCAGCCGTGGGCGGCCGAGCTCGGCGATGCGGACGTCGTGCTCGTCGCCACGCCGGTCGGCGAGATCGGCGCGATGCTCGGCCGCATCGCGAACCACATCGGCGCCCGGACGGTCGTCACCGACGCGGGCAGCACCAAGGAGGACGTGATCGGCGCCGCGAAGGTCGCGTTCGGCGCGAAGCTCGCGCGCTTCGTGCCCGCGCACCCGATCGCCGGCACCGAGCACTCGGGCGCCGCGGCCGCGTTCGCCACGCTCTTTCGCGACCGCACGACCGTCGTGACCCCGTTGCCCGAGACGGCGCCCGACGCGCTGGCCACCGTGCGTGCGCTGTGGGAGCGATGCGGCGCGCGCGTCGTCGCGCTCGATCCCGCGCAGCACGACCGCATTTTCGCCGCGGTATCGCACCTGCCGCACGTGCTCGCGTTCGCGCTGGTCGCGCAGCTCGCGGCCCGCCCGGACGCGGAGGATCTCTTCGCGCATGCGGCCAGCGGCTTTCGCGACTTCACGCGCATCGCCGGGAGCTCGCCGGAGATGTGGCGCGACATCGCACTGGCCAACCGGGGCGCGCTCTCCGCCGCGCTCGGCGACTACCGCGCGATGCTCGATGCGATGGCGAAGGCGATCGACGCCGGCGACGGAGCGATGCTCGAGCGACTGTTCGCGCAGGCGAGCGATGCGCGCCGGCGCTGGCAGTCCGGAGTCGCGGCGCCCAAGCCGGTCGACCGCTAGCGGCACGCACATGGCGTCGCCCGACCTCACGCTGCTACCGGCCGCGCACGCCGAAGGCGTCGTCGTGCTGCCCGGCTCGAAGAGCATCAGCAACCGCGTGCTCCTGATCGCGGCGCTCGCAGAGGGCACGACGACGGTCGATGGCGTGCTCGAAGCCGACGACACCGACCGGATGCTCGAAGCGCTTCGAGCGCTCGGCGTGGACGTCGAGCACGACGGCATGACGCGGCGCGCCGTCGTGAACGGCGCCGGCGGAACGCTGCCCAAGCGCGCTGCGCGGCTCGCGCTCGGCAACGCGGGCACCGCCTTCCGCCCGCTCACCGCCGTGCTCGCGACGCTCGGCGGCGACTATGTTCTCGACGGCGTCGCGCGCATGCGCGAGCGGCCGATCCGCGACCTGGTCGACGCGTTGCGCGCGATGGGCGCGAAGGTTCGCTACCTCGGCAACGAGGGCTACCCGCCGCTCGCGATCGGCGCGGCGGGGGCGGACGCGGGCGGCACGGTGTCGATCCGCGGCGACGTGTCGAGTCAGTTCCTTTCCGCGTTGCTGATCGCGCTTCCGCTCGCGCGCGGATCCGCCGAAGCCGCGACGCGCGTCGCGCTGGCCACGCCGCTCATCTCGCGTCCCTACGTCGAGATCACGACGCGGCTGATGCAGCGCTTCGGCGTCGCCGTCGACACCCCCGACGCGTCGACGTTCGTCGTGCCCGCGGGCGCGCGCTATCGCAGTCCCGGCAGCCTGAACGTCGAAGGCGACGCGTCGTCGGCCTCCTACTTCCTCGCGGCCGGCGTGCTCGGCGGCGGGCCGGTGCGCGTGACGGGCGTCGGACGGGATGCGATCCAGGGCGACGTCGCGTTCGCCGACGTGCTCGCGCGCCTGGGGGCCGACATCCGCGATGGACCGGACTGGATCGAAGCGCGCGCTGGCGCGCCGCTCGCGGGCGGCACGCTCGACTGCACGGCGATTCCCGATGCCGCGATGACGCTCGCGATCACCGCGCTCGCCGCCCGCGAGCCCACGACGCTGACCGGCATCGCGAGCTGGCGCATCAAGGAAACCGATCGCATCGCCGCAATGGCCGCGGAGCTGCGCAAGGTCGGCGCGACCGTCGACGAAGGCGCCGACCGGATCACCGTGCATCCGTTGCGCCATCCGCGCGCAGCGGTGATCGACACCTACGACGATCACAGGATGGCGATGTGCTTCTCGCTCATCTCGCTCCTCGGGACGCGTGTGACGATCCGCGACCCCGCATGCGTCCGCAAGACGTTTCCCGGGTATTTCGACGCGTTCGCGCGGTTGGCCGCCTCCGCGCCCGCCCGATGACGACACCCCAGCGCCCGCCGGGCCGCCCCAAGGGCGCGGCCCCCCTCGGGGGGAGGCGACCGCAGGTCGCTACGGGGGGGGCCACCCCCATTCCGGTCATCGCGATCGACGGGCCGGCCGCGTCGGGCAAGGGGACGATCGCGGCGCGGGTCGCCCAGGCGCTGGGCTTCCACCTGCTCGATAGTGGCGCCCTGTACCGGCTGGTGGCGCTCGCGGCGCTTCGTCGAGGCGTCCCGCTCGGCGACAGCGAGAGGCTGGGGCGCTTGGCCGCAGGGTTGGACGTCCGTTTCGAGCCGGGTCGTGTCGTCGTCGAGGGCGAGGACGTCACCGCGGCGATCCGCGACGAGGTGGTTTCCGAGGCGGCCTCGAAAGTGGCGGTGCACTCCCAGGTCCGGTCCGCGCTGATCGAGCGCCAGCGGGCGTTCCGCAGACCTGCGGGACTCGTGGCGGACGGCCGCGACATGGGCACCGTCCTGTTCCCGGACGCCGCGACCAAGGTCTTCGTGACGGCCACCCCGGAGGCCCGGGCGGAGCGCCGGTATAAACAGTTGATCGAAAAAGGAATATCGACTAACATCGCGGGTCTTTTGCATGAAATCCGGATGCGCGACACGCGCGACGGGGAACGAGCGGCGGCGCCGCTCCGGCCCGCCGCCGACGCCGTGGTCCTGGATACGACCGACCTGACGATCGACGCGGCGGTCGCCTTTGTTCTTGAACGGTTTCGCCGCTCCGGCTTCGCGCCGCAGCGCTGAGATCGAGAAAGCACGGGGCCGACGCGATTTTGCAAAGGGTCGTTCCGGGGGCACCCCAGCCTAAGCCCGCGGAGCGCCGTCAACCACCAGCCCGCCGCCGGGCGAGATACAGGGTTCTCGCGCGGTGCGGTAGCAACGTAAAGGCCAACCCATGGCGACTGCCACCCAGATGTCCGGCTCCACTGCTCCCGTCGAGAACTTCGCCGCGCTGTTCGAGGAATCGCTCGCGCGCCAGGAGATGCGGCAGGGCGAGCTCATCACCGCGGAGGTCACGCGCGTCGACTACAACGTCGTCGTCGTGAACGCGGGCCTCAAGTCGGAATCGTTCATTCCGATCGAGGAATTCAAGAACGACAACGGCGAAGTCGAGGTCAAGCCCGGCGACTTCGTCACCGTCGCGATCGAGTCGATCGAGGACGGCTACGGCACGACGCGCCTGTCGCGCGACAAGGCTAAGCGCCTCAAGGCCTGGCACGACCTCGAGCATTCGATGGAGCAGGGCTCGGTCGTGCAGGGGCTCGTCACCAGCAAGGTCAAGGGCGGTCTCACCGTGATGATCAACGGGATCCGCGCGTTCCTGCCCGGCTCGCTCGTCGACATCCGCCCGATCAAGGACACCTCGCCGTTCGAGAACAAGCAGCTCGACTTCAAGGTCATCAAGCTCGACCGCAAGCGCAACAACGTCGTCGTGTCCCGCCGCGCCGTGCTCGAGGAGAGCCAGGGCGAAGTGCGCGAGAAGCTGCTCGCCACGCTGTCGGAGGGCGCGATCGTCAAGGGCGTCGTCAAGAACATCACCGATTACGGCGCATTCGTCGACCTCGGCGGCATCGACGGCCTCCTGCACATCACCGACCTCGCGTGGCGCCGCGTCAAGCACCCGTCCGAGGTGCTGGCGGTCGGCGACGAGGTGACCGCGAAGGTCCTCAAGTTCGACCAGGAGAAGAACCGCGTCTCGCTCGGCATGAAGCAGCTGGGCGAGGACCCGTGGGTCGGCCTGTCGCGCCGCTACCCGCCGAGCACGCGCCTCTTCGGCAAGGTCACCAACATCACCGACTACGGCGCGTTCGTCGAGATCGAGTCGGGGATCGAGGGCCTGGTGCACGTCTCCGAGATGGACTGGACCAACAAGAACATCCATCCGACCAAGGTCGTGCAGCTCGGCGACGAGGTCGAGGTGATGATCCTCGAGATCGACGAGGACCGCCGCCGCATCTCGCTCGGCATGAAGCAGTGCATGCCGAACCCGTGGGACGAGTTCGCGGTGAACCACAAGAAGGGCGACAAGGTTCACGGAACGATCAAGTCGATCACCGACTTCGGCGTGTTCGTCGGCCTCGCCGGCGGCATCGACGGCCTCGTCCACCTGTCCGACCTCTCGTGGACCAACCCGGGCGAGACGGCGGTGCGCGACTACAAGAAGGGTCAGGACGTCGACGCCGTCGTGCTGGCGATCGACGTCGAGCGCGAGCGCATCTCGCTCGGCATCAAGCAGCTCGAAGGCGACCCGTTCACGAATTTCGTCGCGCTGCACGACAAGGGCGCGATCGTGCAGGGCACGGTCAAGAGCATGGACGCGAAGGGCGCGATCATCGCGCTCGGCAGCGGCGAGGTCGAGGGTTACCTTCGCGCCTCGGAAGTCGCGCGCGACCGGGTCGAGGACATCCGCCAGCACCTGCAGGAAGGCGAGAAGCTGACGGCGATGATCATCAACGTCGACCGCAAGAACCGCGGCATCAACCTCTCGATCAAGCAGAAGGACCAGGCCGACGAGAGCGAGCAGATGAACCGCATCACCCAGGAGAACACGGGCGCCAACACGGGCACGACGAGCCTCGGTGCGCTGCTGAAGGCCAAGCTCAACGACACCAAGTCCAACGGCTGATCCCGGGTCCGATGCCGATGACCAAATCGGAGCTGATCGACCGCCTGGCGGCTCAGTTTCCGCAACTGGTCGCCAAGGACGCCGAGCTCGCGGTCAAGATGATCCTCGACGCGATGGCCGAAAGCCTCGCGAAAGGGGAGCGCATCGAGATCCGCGGGTTCGGCAGCTTCGGCCTCAACCACCGGCCGCCGCGCACCGGTCGCAACCCGAAGTCCGGCGAGAAGGTGCACGTGCCCGAGAAGCGGGTGCCGCACTTCAAGGCGGGCAAGGAGTTGCGCGAGCGCGTCGACTTCAAGAAGGCGCCGTGAGGGGGACATCCCCCCGATGCGACCTTCGGTCGCTTCCCCCCGAGGGGGCATGCGCCCTTGGAGCGTTCCCGCGGGCGCCTGGGGCCTCCCGCCCCGCCCTTCAGGGCATTCGTCGATGATGGGCGTCGTGCGCTGGGTCGTCGGCGCGGCGTTGTTCATCGCGCTCCTGTTCCTGTCGCTCGACAACGCGGAAGTCGTCACGCTGCGCTTCTTCCGCGTGGCGACCTGGCAGGCGCCGCTCGTCTTCGTCGTGCTGGTCGTGTTCGTCGCCGGCATCGCGATCGGCCTGTCGGCGGGCGCGCTGCGCAACGCGCGGTTGCGGCGACAGTTGCGCAGGATGCGACGCGAGGGCACGCGCGAGCCGTTGCCGCCTGCGCCGCATGGCGCGGTCCCGGCGCCGACGTCGACGACCGGCCAGCCGCCGTTCGGCATCGGCTAGCGAAACGCCCTCCATGGACTTCGAGCTCTGGTGGCTGCTGCCGATTCCGGCGGTGTTCTTCGCGCTCGGCTGGATCGCCGCGCGCATCGACATCAAGCACCTGCTGACCGAGTCGCGCGCGCTACCGCTATCGTACTTCCGCGGCCTCAACTTCCTCCTGAACGAACAGCCCGACAAGGCGATCGAGTCGTTCATCGAGGTCGTCAAGGTCGATCCGCAGACGATCG
>JBDTNO010000031.1:0-21377 GCA_039933715.1 Betaproteobacteria bacterium | reverse complement strand
GCCGGGTTATCCCCCACTACGGGACACGTTCCGATGCATTACTCACCCGTTCGCCGCTCGCCGCCAGGGTTGCCCCCGCGCTGCCGCTCGACTTGCATGTGTAAAGCATGCCGCCAGCGTTCAATCTGAGCCAGGATCAAACTCTTCAGTTGATCTTGACATTACTTTTTCAGTCCAAGACTCACTCGAACGCCCTACGCAAGGCCAAAGCCCGGCGCAGGGCACGAATCAGCATCCAACCCCCCTTGCGAAGGACCGGACACGAATCCGCACATTAGCGTCGCGTGAGCACCAGCTTGTGAATCCCCGACCCGCGCCATCCCGAAGGACGACACTGGACAGGCACCCCAACCGGCACCCACACCTATCGATTGCGAATTGTTAAAGAGCGCTGCTGCGAAGAGGCGTCACCCGGCCATCAATCGTTGATTCGGCCAGATGGCAGCAAAGAGGCGCGATTCTAGCACGAAACGAGGGTGGGTCAACAGCCCCTCCTCCGGCGGACCCCGAAGGCCGCGCGCTCCGACCCGCGTCGACACGGCCATGCGGCCGCCACGGCGTCCGGTGCATCGCCCGGTGACGCTGCGGCGCCAGTCCATCGATGCCTCCCCGCTACAATCGAGGGCTGCGATGCCCATCGGCACGCAGCGAAGCGACGTGACCGAATCCTCCCTTCCACCCCGCGAGCCCGCGACCGACGAGTCCGCGGCAGGACCGGGATCCGACCAGCCCGCGCTTCCCGAGGGGCACCCCGCGGACACGGCCGAGCCGACGCTCGACGCTGGCGCCGAGTCCGCCGCCGTTGCCGATGCTGCCGTTGCGGACCCGGCGGCGGTGGCAGCCGCATCCACAAGGCTCCCACCGGTACCCGTCGTTCCAGCGCCGCGCGACCGCACCGTCATCGCGACCGTCGTCGCGTTCGTCGTCGCATGCGTGCTCGTGGTCGCCGGCTACGTTGCGCTCAACGGCGCCGTCTTCCGTTCCACCGCCTCGGCCCGGACCTACGACGCGACGAAAATGAACGTGCCTCGCGGTGTCGGGCGCATCGACCGCGACTCGCTCGTCGCGCAGGCGACCGGCAACGACGTGCTCATCGTCGCCGTCGCGACCGATTTCCGCGCCCGCGACCTCGCGACGATCGCGTGGGACGTGACGGGCCTCCCCGACGGCGCCGACGCGCGCCTCCTGTTCAACAGCGACTACACGCCGCGCCGTGTTCACAACCGTCCGCTCGTCGTCGAGAACGGAAAGCTGCGACCGATCGCACTCACCGACGACCGCGAGTGGCTGGGTCGCATCACCGGGCTCGCGATCGCGGTACGCGGGAGCGGCAGCGCGGCGATCCGCGTCCGCGGCGTCGTTGCGAAGCCGCTCTCCCTCGGACAGCTTCTCGCCGATCGATCCGGCGAATGGTTCCGCAACGAGCCGTGGACCGGCACGTCGATCAACGGCGTCACCGGCGGCGCGACGACGCAGGACCTTCCACTGCCGATCCCGTTGATGATCGCGGCGTTGATCGCGTTCGCGCTCGTCGTTCTCGTGCGGCGCCTGCTGCCGACGCGTTTCCTCCGTGGCGTTCCATCGATCGCGGCGCTCGTGTTCGTGATGGCGTGGCTCCTGCTCGACGCGCGCTGGACCGCCAACCTGGCGCGTCAGGCCTACGCGACGATCGAGCGCTACGGCGGAAAGGACGCCGACGAGCGCGCACGCGCCGCCGAGGACGGCGAGCTCGTCGCGTTCCTCGACAAGGCGAAGGCGCTGTTGCCGGACGGCCCGCAACGCATCGTCGTCCTCGCGCAGGCGCACTATTTCCGCGGGCGCGCGGGCTGGCACCTCCTTCCGCATCGTGTCGCCTGGGAGCCCGTACGAGACATCGCTCCCGAGCCCGGCATGCTGAAGCCCGGCGACTACGTGCTCGTGTGGCGTCGCCCCGGCGCCCAGTACGACGCGTCCAAAGGAAGCGTCCGCTTCGACAACGGCGTCGAGATCCCCGCGACGGCGCTGCTCGTCGAGCGCGGGTCCGCGCTCTTCGCAGTGCACTGACGCGCCAGCGATGTCGATCACCCTCCTCGTCCTCGCGTTGCTCGCCCCGCTCCTGGCCGGCGCGTCGTTGCTGGCGGCCTGCGGCACTGGCGAGGGCACCGATCGCGGGCCTGGAATGCTTCCCTGGACGCTCGGCGCCGGATTCGTCGCCGGCGTCCTCGTGCTGACGTCGATCATGCGCATCGACGCGTGGATCGGCGTGCCGTTCGGCATCGCGTCGATCGGCGGTCCGGTCCTCGCGCTCACGGCGATCTTCGCGTGGATGGCGAAGCGGCGCGGCGTCGCTCCCGCACGTGCGTGGGCGGCTTCGCTGCGGACGCTCGCCGGACAGGACCTCGCCAAGCCGGCTCGCCTCGCATGGCTCGCGCTCGTCGCGTGGATCGCGGTCCGTCTCGCGTTGCTGCTGGCGGAGGTTGCGCTGCGTCCGCTCTACGCGTGGGACGCGTGGTCGGTGTGGGCGACGAAGGCGAAGGTGTTCTACGCGATGCGAACGGTCGTTCCGTTCGCCGACCTCGCCGGATGGACGAGCGCTACCACGCCGGTCTGGTTCGACGCCGCGCCATTGCAGTCGCGGATGCTGCCGTTGTTGCAGGCGTGGATCGCGACGGCGATCGGCGCCTGGGACGATGCGAGCGTCGCGCTGCCCTGGTGGCTGTTCCTCGTCGCGCTGATTCTCGTCGTCTATGGCGAGATTCGCCGCCGCGGCGCGCCGCCGCTGCATGCGCTCGTCGCAGCGTGGCTCGCCGGCTCGCTTCCGCTGCTCGGCATGCAGGTCGCGCTCGCCGGCTATGCCGACCTGCCGCTGGCCGCGGCCTTCACGCTGGGCGCACTCGCCGGCGTTCGCGCGGTGCGCACGCGCGTACCGGCCGACATCGTCGCCGCCGGCGCCGCGCTCGCATCGCTCGCGCTCATGAAATCGTCGGGATGGGCCTGGATCGTCGTCGCGCTCCCGGGCCTTGTCGCGGTCGCACTTCCGCGTCGATGGCATCGTCGCATCGGCGTGCTGCTCGTGGTCGCCGCGATCGCCGTCGTCGGCATCGCCGCGCGCTTCCCGAATCTCGCCTTCGGTCCGGTGTCGTTCGACTATGCGCCGGTCTGGGAAACGCTGGCCTCCGACGGCGTCCTGCTCGCGAACTGGCATCTCCTCGCGTTCGGCATCATCGGCACGATCCTGCTCCGCAGGCGGCGGCTCGTGGACGCTGAAATGGCGCCGCTCACGCTGATCCTCGCCGCGGGATCGATCTGGATCGCGGCGCTCGCGGCCTTCCCGGCGCTGCGCTTGTGGGGCGCCGACTTCCTCGGCCTCAATCGGGCGATCCTCGTGCTCGCGCCGTTCGCGATCGCCTGGATGGCCGTCGCGATACTCGACGCGCCCGCCGAGGCTGTCGAGAGCGTCGAGGCGCCTGCCGACGCCGCTCCGGCGCAGGGTGCGACGATCGCGCCGTCGCCGGAGCCGACACCCGAAAGCGCGTGACGATGCTCCTGCTGCCCGACGTCACGCTGGTCTGCGCGGACACGCTCAACCATGCGCTCGCCGCGCGCGCGCTCGCACGCTGTTGCGAGCGCATCCGGTTCGGGCGCGCGGTGTTCCTGACCGACGCGGCGCCGCCCGACGTTCGACTACCGGACGAGGTCGAGACGAGGCGCATCGCGCCGATCGCCACGCGCGACGCGTATTCGACGTTGATGCTGAAGGGGCTCGCCGGGCACGTCGGCACTTCGCACGCGCTGGTCGTCCAGTGGGACGGCTACGCGATGCATCCCGAAGCCTGGGACGATGCGTTCCTGGCGTTCGACTATTGCGGAGCGCCGTGGCCGTGGGGCGAGCCGGATCGTCGCGTCGGCAACGGCGGATTCTCGCTGCGCTCGCGCCGCCTCATCGACGCGCTCGCATCGCCGGAGGTGGTGCTCCGCGGCAACGAGGACGAGACGATCGGCGTGCATGCGCGCGACTCGCTCGAATCGCGCCACGGCATCCGCTTCGCACCGGTCGACGTCGCGAGCCGGTTCTCGTTCGAGGTCGCCTACCCGGCCGGCAAGCCGTTCGGCTTCCACGGCCTGTTCAACTTCTGCCGCGTCGAATCCGAGGACGAGATCACCGCGCTCGCGCCCACGTTCTCCGATGCGATCGCGCGCTCGCCGCAACTCGTGTCGTTGATGCGCAATTGCGCGGCGATGGGCCTGTGGCGGGCGACGCAAGCCATCGCTACGCGCATCCTCGGAGCGGAACCGTCGCACGTCGAAGCCGGACGCACCGGCCGCGCCTCCCGCGAAGCCCTCGCCCGCGGCGCCGCGATCGGCAGGAATGATCGCTGCCCCTGCGGAAGCGGGAAACGTTACAAGCAATGCCACGGGGCGATCGACGCGCCCGTTTCGCCGAGTCCGATCGCCGAGGACCCCGACGTGCTGGCACGCAGAGGTGCGTCCGCGCACGCGGAGGGTCGCATCGAGGAAGCCGAGAGCGCCTATCGCGCGGCGCTCGCCCTCTCGCCGGGCCATACGCTCGCCGACCATTACCTCGGCGTGGTCGAGACGCATCGGGGACGGCTGGACGACGCGACGCCACGCCTCGAGCGCACCGCGGCGGCGCGTCCTGCCGACCCGGATTTCCAGGTTCACCTGGGGCTCGCCTACGCCGCGGCCGACCGCCTCGACGATGCGATCGCGTGCTACCGGCGCGCCATCGATCGCGGGCCCGGGCACGCGGGGGCGTGGAACAATCTCGGGCTTGCGCTTCAGCAGCAGAATCGGCTCGACGACGCGATCGCCAGCTTCGGTGCCGCACTCGCGATCGCGCCGGCCGACGATCGCGTCCGCTGGAACTTGGGAACGGCGCGCCTCGGACTCGGGGATCGGGAAGGCTGGAACGACTACGAAGCGCGGCACTCGGTTCCCGAGCTCGGCGGACGCGTTCCGCCGGTCGCGATGCCGCGACTCGACAGCGTCGACGTCGAAGGTCGAACGATCGTGCTGGACGCGGAACAGGGGCATGGCGACACGCTCCAGTTCGTGCGCTTCGCCGGCGCGCTCGCCGCGGCGGGCGCAACGGTTGTCGTGCGGGCGCCCGCGATCCTTGCCGGGTTGTTGCGCACAGTTCCCGGCGTGGCGGAGGTCGTGGCGCCCGAGGTCCGTCCGGCGGGCGATGCCTGGTTGCCGCTCGCATCGATGCCTCGGCTGTTCGGTGCGTCGCCGCAGGGCACCGACGCGCCCCCGGCGCCTTATCTCTTCGCCGATCCGTCGATCGTGGCGGCCGTGCGCGAAGCGCTCGAACCGCGGCGTGGACGGCTGGCGGTGGGGCTCGCCTGGGCCGGCAACCCTCGTCATCCGAACGACCGGCGCCGGTCGTGCCCGCTCGCCGCGCTCGCGCCGCTCATCGCGCGCGCGGACGTCGACTGGGTTTCGCTGCAGCACGTCGACGGCGAAGACCAGATCCCCGGTGTCCGCGAAGCGAGCCGCCTGTTGTTGCCCGATGCGCGACACGACTTCGATCGCAAGGCCGCGCTGATGACGCAACTCGACCTCGTCGTCAGCGTCGATACCAGCATCGCTCACCTCGCAGGCGCGCTGGGACTTCCGGTCTGGATCCTGCTGCCGTTCGCCGCCGAATGGCGCTGGGGTGTTTCGGGCGCCACCACCGGCTGGTACCGAAGCGCACGGCTCTTCCGGCAACCGGGCCCGGGCGCGTGGGATGCAACGGTCCGTGCGCTGTCCGCGGCGTTCGACGCGGAGTTCACGGCGTGATGAGCTCGCGGGTGCCGGTCCCGTCGCGCAACGATCGTTGCCCGTGCGGCAGCGGCCGGCGCTACAAGGAATGTCATGGTGCGCACACGGCAAGCGATTTCCGCGACGCGTTCGCGGAGGAGCGCGTCCGCGAAGGCGTCGACGCGCACGAGGCCGGCCGTCTCGACGAAGCCGAGCGCGCTTACAGGGCCGCCCTCGAGAGCCTGCCCGGTCACAGGATCGCCGAGCACAACCTCGCCGCCATCCGTCTGCAACGCGGCGACCACGCGGCGGCGCTGCCGCTGTTCGAGCGCGCGGTCCGCGCGCGGCCCGACGACGCGGCGCTCCTCGGCAACCTGGGCCTCGCATACGCGGGCGTCGACCGTTTCTACGACGCGATCGCTTCGCACCGCCGCGCGCTCGCGCTCGACGACCGACGTCCCGGCGCGTGGAGCAACCTCGGCAATGCGTTCGCGCAGGAAGGCCGTCACGACCAGGCGATCGAGGCATTCCGACGCGCGCTCGCGCTCGACCCTTCGTTCGCGAAAGCGCGCTGGCATCTTTCGACGAGCCTGCTCGCCCTCGGCGATCCTGCCGGCTGGAGCGATTTCGACGCGCGCCTCGACGTGCTCGAACCCGGCACCGCCCCGGACCTGCCGGGCGTGCCGCGGTGGCATGGCGGCGACCTCACGGGCAAGACGCTACTCGTCGACGACGAGCAGGGATTCGGCGACACGCTGCAAGGCGTTCGTCATGTCCAGACGCTGGCGCAACGCGGTGCCCGGGTGATCGTGCGCGCGCGCGACGCGATCGCCGCACTCCTGCGCAGCGCGCCGGGCGTGGCCGACGTCGTTCCGCTCGACGCGTCGCCTCGCTGCGACGCCTGGGTCCCGATCATGTCGCTGCCGGGGCTCCTCGCGATCCCGCCGCAGGGGGACGGGACCGGCGTGCCGTACCTTCGCGCGGATCCTTCGCGAGTCGCCACGGTGCGCGCAAAGCTCGCCGAAACGCCGGCGACGCTTCGGATCGGATTGACCTGGAGCGGCAATCCGGGACAGGTCAACGATCGCCGCCGTTCGTGCCCGCTCGCCGCGCTCGCGCCCGCACTCGCGCGCGACGGCATCGCCTGGTATTCGTTGCAACGCGCCGACGAGGAGGCCGAGATCGCGTCGGTGCCGGCGGCGAGATCGCTGCACCTCCTGGACGAGCGCAACGACTTCGACGGCAAGGCCGCGCTCGTGACCACGCTGGACCTCGTCGTCACCGTCTGCACGAGCACCGCGCATCTTGCCGGCGCGCTGGGACGTCCGACCTCCATCCTGCTGTCGCATGCGCCGGATTGGCGGTGGGGCATGGCAGGCGCGAGCTCCGCCTGGTACCCCACGGCGCGCCTCTTCCGCCAACCTGCGCCGGGTGACTGGGCGAGCGTCGTGCGCGAGCTCTGCGCGGCACTCGACGATCATTCGATCCCATGACCGATCCGTTCGCGCCTCCGCGCTCGCGTAACGATCCCTGCCCCTGCGGCAGCGGCAAGCGCTACAAGCATTGCCATGGCAGCGACGAGCCTCCGGGCGACGGGTACGTCCCGGCGGATCCCGCGCAGGGGCCGCTCGAGGCCGCGCGCGCATTGCTCCGCGCCGGACGGCACGAGGAAGCGGTCGCCGTCCTCGACGCGGCCGGTGTCGACCATGAAGCCGATCCCGCCGGATGGCGGCTGCTCGGCGAGGCATTGCGCCCGTCGGACACGAAGCGCTCGCGCGCGTACTGGATGCGCGTCGTGGAAGTCGCGCCGGCGGATCCCGAAGTGCATTTCTTCCTCGGGGACCTCGATCGCGAGGCCGGCGACATCGAAGGCGCGATCGCGCATTTCACGCAGGCGCAGCAAGCCGCGCCCGACCATCCGGCGCTTCTCAACAACCTCGGCCTCGCGCTGGAGAAGGCGCAACGCTTCGAGGAAGCGGAGGCGCATTTCCGGCGTGTTCTCGAGCTCTCGCCGGACGCTCTCATCGGGATCGCCAACCTCGCGCAGAATCTCTACCAGCAGAAGCGCTTCAAGGAATCGTTGCCCTATTTCGATCGTCTGATCGAGCGCATGCCGGCCGCACCGGTCGAGATCTGGGCGAACCGCGGCATCGCGTATCGGATGTGCGCGAACTACCCGACCGCCGAAGCGAGCATGGCGAAGGCGGTCGAGCTCGCTCCGGAACTCGCGGACCTGTGGCGTGAGCTCGGGCTCACGCGCGCCTCGCAGCATTTGTGGGGCACCGCCGCGATCGCGCTCGCACGATCGTACGAGCTCGATCCGTCCAGCGTCTTCACCGAGGCGATGCTGCTTTACGTCCACGGATACGAGGCGTACTGGCGCGACTTCGACCGCCTTCGGGCGGACATCCTGGCCCATGCGACGAAGCCGGGGGCCGCCGACGACAACGCATCGATCGTCGTGCCGTTTTCGTTCCAGTCCATCAACGAAGACCCGACCATCGAGCTCGCCGTGGCGCGCCGCTGGGCGCGTACGCAGTTCCTGCCGGTCAACCACGTCCGCCCTGCGCGGCGCGCCCCCGAGGCCCGGCTCCGAATCGGGTTCGTTTCCGCCGATTTCTACATGCATCCGGTCGGGCGGCTGATCGTCGGACTGCTCGAGCGCCTCGACCGCGACCGTTTCACCGTGCACGCCTACGCCACCGGCAAGGATCGCAACGACGAGGTCCGGCAGCGCATCGTCGCCGCGTGCGAGGTCTTTCGAAGCTTCCCGATCGTCGACGCGACGGAAATCGCCGACGCGATTCGCGCGGACGGGATCGACGTGCTGTTCGACCTGACCGGCTTCACCGCGGACGCGGCGGTGAGCGCGTTCTCGTTGCGCCCGGCTCCCGTGCAGATCAACTTCCTCGGCTTCACCGGGACCATGGGGACGCCCGCGTTCGACTGGATCCTCACCGATCGCTTCTGCGTGCCGGAAGACGTGCGGCATCTCTACGACGAGCGCCCGCTGTACGTCGACCCTTGCTACCTGCCGAGCGACGTCGCGCGCGCGGTCTCCCCCGATCCGGTCTCGCGCGCCGATTACAAGCTTCCCGCCGACGCCACGGTGTTCGCCGCGCTGATCTCCGCGCACAAGATCGTCCCCGAGCACTTCGACGCCTGGCTCGACATCCTGGCCGGCGTCCCGGATTCGATCCTGTGGCTCCGCGACCAGCCCTCGACGGTCATGCGGCGCCTGGAGCACATCGCAACCAAGCGTGACCTCGACCCGTCCCGGCTGCGCTGCGCGCCGAACGAGCCGGTTCCGCGTTACCTGAAGCGGTTTCCCCTCGCCGATCTTTACATCGACACGATGCCGTTCGGCGGCCATACCACCGTCAACGACGCGCTGTTCGCCGGCGTGCCCGTGCTGACCGCCGCCGGCCGCTCGTTCGCGTCGCGCGCCTCGGCGAGCCAGGTCCTCGCCGCGGGACTGCCCGAGCTCGTCGTGGCATCCCGCGAGGAATACGTCGCGCGCGCAATCGTGCTCGGCAACGACCGCCCGCGCCTCGCCGCGATGGCGGAACAGCTCCGCGCGACGCGCGACACGCTGCCGCTGTTCGACCTCGACCGGTACGCGCGAGCCTTCGAAGCCGCGATCGAGCGCGCCTGGAGCGAGACGTCCGCGGCCTGACGCCGACGGTCAGAGCGCTTCCAGCGCTGCGGCGAACGCCTCGATGGGCGCCTGGTCGTCGAACAGCCGCGCCGCGCCGCGATCGATCCGGCCCGCGAGATCGTCGCGCCACATGGGGTCCTCGGCGAGGCGCGCGGCGATCGCCACGTCGTCGGCGGTGTCGCGCGCCACGAGCTCGGGAACGCCGACGCGCTCGAGCATCGCCGCGCTCTGCCGCGCCCGCATGAACGCGCCCGGCAGCGTCACGACCGGAAGCGCGCAGGCGATCGCATCGAGGCTCGTGTTGCCGCCCGACCAGCGGACGCTGTCGAGCATCGCATCGCAGGCGGCGCCGATGCGCAGGTAGTCGTCATGGGCGACCTGCGGCCGCACGAGGATCCGCTGGCGCGGCACGCCCCGCGCGTCGAGCGCGCGGTCGAGTCGCGCACGCCACGCGCGGGTCAGGCGCGGATGCCGACCCTCGAACGCGACCAGCCGCGCGCCGGTCGCCGCCAGCACCTCGGCGACGAGCGCGTCGTTGTCCGGATGCAGCTTGAACAGCGACTGCGGGAACAGGAACAGCGTCCCGTCGCCCGGCAGCCCGAGCGCCGCGCGATCGGCGCGCTCGACCCGCGGAGGCCTTCCGTACCGCGTGCCGAGACCGGGCAGCCGCACGAGACGCTCGCGGTAATGCCGTTCCGCGCCGTCCGGCTCCATCGGCGCCGACGTGAACATCGCGTCGATCGTCGCGAGCCCGGTCGTGACCGGATGGCCCCATCCGGCGCATTGGACCGGCGCGAGCCGCAACAGCGCCAGCGCGAACGTCGACGCGTCCATGCCGAGCTCCGGATACACGATCACGTCGGGTGCGCCTGCAACGACCACCGGAGCGATCGCAGACGGAAGCGCCGCGGCATGCTCGCGAAACGTGTCGGCGCGCGCGCGAACACGCGCGGTCAACTCGTCGTCGCCCAGCCCGAGCTGGTGCACGGTCACGTCGAAGCGTTCCCGCGGGAGCCCCGTGATCCAATGCTCGAAATACCGGCCCGCGGTGCCGTCGCGGAAGAACGCGGAAACGAACGCGACGCGCAGGCGCCCGCCCGCGCGGGCGCGCCGCGGCAGCGCGTCCTGCGTCGACGCGCGAGCGACGTGCAGCGTCGCCGCGGCGAGATCGCCATACGCCGATTGCAGCGCGAGGTCGTTCTCGCCCTGGTAGGCGAGCAGGAAATTGGTCCAGCGGAACTCGTCGACCACGCGCATCGCATCCATCCCGGACACGCGGCGCGGAAGATCGTCGCGCAAGCGCGCGAGCCCCGCCGCGTAGTCGGCGCGCGCCTGCGCCACCGCGTCCGCGTCCGGCGGAATCATCGGCAGCGTGAGCTCGGCACCGAGGCGCGCGCGCAGGAGCATCGGGTCGTCGTTCGCCGCGCGAACGTAGGCCGACCGTGCCGCGAGGAGATCGTCGCGCTCGGCCAGCGCACCCGCGACGAGGGTGCGCGAGCGCGCGTCATCCGGCTGCGCGGCGAGCGCGTGCTCGTAGCCTTCGATCGCGGCGTCGAGCCGCCCGGCGCGGCGATCCAGTCCGGCGAGCACCAGGCGCGCGGTTCGCTGCCGGCCGTCGAGCGCGAGTGCGCGCCGGGCCGCCGCGGCCGCCCCGGCCTCGTCGCCGTCGTCACGCCGCGCGACCGACAGGTTGGTCCAGCCGAACGCGTAGCGCGCGTCGGCGGCCACCGCGCGCTCGAAGGCCGCGCGCGCCTCGGTGCGCCGGCCCGCGCTCCGCAGCGCGTTGCCGAAATTGTTCCATGCGCGCGCATACCGCGGATCGAGCGCGGTCGCGCGCGCGAAAGCCTCGATCGCCCGGTCGCCCTCGTCCGCATCCGCCGCGGCGATCCCCAGCGCGTTCCAGGCACGCGCGTCGGTCGGCGCGAGCTCCGCGGATCGCGTCGTGTCGTCGAGCGCGCCGCGCAGGTCGCCGCCGAGCGCGCGCGCTTCCGCGCGTACGCGGAGCGCCGCAGCCCGCAATCCGGCGGATGCACGCGGGTCGTCGACCACGGCGCTCGACCGGGCGAGCGCCGCGCCGGCGTCGCCGGCGTCCAGCGACCGTTCGGCCGCCGCGAGCCGCGGATCGGTCATGAAACGTCGGGAACCGGGATGCCGGCGGACGCCAGCACGTCGGGTGCGCTCCGGGCCAGCGCCACGACGTAGGCTGCCTCGAGATTGCGCGCATACGCGCCGACGTTCGCGAGGATCGAGCCCGGAAGCTTCGCGGCGATCGCATCGCGGACTTGTCGCATGAACGCGGGGTCGGTGGCGAGCCGCACCGCGATGTCGACGTACTCGCGCCCGGTTTGCGCCGCCGTCGTCGTCACGCCGAGGTTGGACAGGATCGACCATCCGGTGCGCTCGCCATGGCGCCGACCGACCAGCGTCACGACCGGCACGTGCATCGCGAGCGGCTCGATCGTTCCATTGACGTTCCCGAAGGGCATCGGGTCGAGCACGAAGTCGACGAGCCGGTAGCGCGCCTGGTTGCCTCCCTCGTCGGCTCCCTGCGGGACGAACACGATTCGCTCGCCGCCGATGCCGACGGTGGCCATCAAACGCACGAACGCGTCGCGGAAGTCGACGCGCAGCGGCGAGAACGCGAACCGCGCATGCGGGACCTTGTCGGCGATCTCCTTCCACAGCGTGAGGCAGCGGCGCGAGAGCTTGAGCGGCGTCACGAACGCGCCGATCACGACCGCATCGTCCGGAATGCGCAGGGCGCGGCGGGTGAGCGTCGTCGATTCCGCCGGCGCGATCGCGCGGAACGGGTAGACGCACCCGCTCATCGCCAGCAGCGGCTCGACCTGCGTTTCCTGCGCCTCGGGAAGGTCGGCATACGCGTCGGTGAGCTTCCAGTCGATGGTCGACAGGCCGAGCGTTCCCGCGCTCGCGACGTGCGTGATCTGGACGCGCGCGGGCTTGAGCGCGAGGATGCCAGGCCGCGCGTGCCGCGTGTGCGTCTGAAGGTCGACGAGAATGTCGAGGTCGTCGGCGGCAATGAGCTCTGCCGCGTCCCGATCGGTGAGCGCAGCCACGCTGCGGAACGCGGTAGCGACTCCCTCGAACCGCGCGGTCCAGCCATCGCGCTGTCCCGACATCGCGTAGAAATGCGGGTCGAAGCGGTCGCGATCGTGCCGGCTCACCGCCTCCCACATCATCTTCCCCATCACGTGGTCGCGAAGGTCGGCCGACAGGTAGCCGACGCGCACCCTGCCCGGCGTCCGGGAAGCGCGGGGTCGGCGGCCGTATCCGTACACGTGGCGGGCCGCTTCGTCGTAGGTGCGGGCAAACCGGTGCACGGTCCCGGCGTCGATGTCGAAGAACAGGAGCAGGTAGAGCAACTCTTCGAGCGCGTCGACGAGCGTGTTGTCGTCGTCGGCGCGGTAGCGCTCGAGCCGCAGGCCGTCGAGCACGCGGTCGACCGCCGCGAAATCCCCGCGAAGCTGGTGGATCTCGAGCGACTGCACCGCAAGCAACAGCGACTCGGGGCAGCGCTGCTCGAAGCGACGGTGGCTCGCGACCCACTCCCGCATGCGGCCCGACGCGTGCAGGATCTCGCCCACGTTCTTCCACGCCGCCGAGCGTGCCGGATCGTGCTCCAGCACGCGCTCGAAAGCCGCCAGCGCGGACGACGACCGGTTCTGCTGCTGGAACAGCACGCCGAGGTTGAAGTCGGCGTCGATCAGCGTCGGATCGAACGCGAGCGCATGCTGGTAGGAGCGCGCCGCCGCCTCGGTGTTGCCGGCAAGCTGGTGCGCGACGCCGAGGTTGTAGTGCAACTCGGCCTCGAGCGGATTCAGCGCGATCGCATGCTGGAACGCCTCGACCGCGGCCGCGCCGTCGCCGACCTTCAGCAGGACATGGCCGAGCGCCGCCATGAGCTTCGGATGGCCCGGGATGCGCTCGAGGGAACGCCGCACGATCGCAACGCCCACCGACGCGGCGTCGCGCTCGATCGCGAGCCGGCTTGCGTCGATCGCCAGCTCGGCGTTCGCGGGCGCGGCCTCGATGGCCGCCACGAGGTCTCGTCCCGCGGCGTCGAAATCCCTGGCATCCCACGCGAGGCGCGCGCGAAATTGCAGCGCGGGCGCGAACGAAGGCTGCTCGGCGAGAACCGCCGAGTACGCGTGCGCGGCGGCACCGGCATCTCCCGCCTGCTGCGCCCGCAGCCCTTCCGAGAACCGCTCGGACAGCGCGGCGGCGGTGGATCGCGTGCCGACCGGTCGCGACGCGGCCTCCAACGCGGCGCCAAGCGCGGCAGCCGTCGGCTCGACCCGCGCATCGACCAGCGGCGGCTCGAGATCGGCGAGCGTCAGCACGCGGCGCCCCGCGCGCTGCGCGATCCAGGGCCCCGCGTCGGCCGCCATTCCCGCCGCGTCGACGAGCACGTCGGGATCGCGGACGAGCAACAACCGCGCCGACGCCGGATCGGGCCGCGCCCCGATCCCGAGCAGCGCCCTGGGCACGAAGGGCAGCGACGGAACCAGAGACGCCGCTTCCTCCTGCGAGGCCAGCACCGCGAGCGTCACCTCGAAGCCGGGGCCGTCGAGCGCCGCGAGCACGCCGCGCATCGTGCCGGGTAGCTCCGCCGGAACGAGCAACGCCACCCGGAGCGCGTCACCCGACGTACGCAGCGGCCATAGCACCGGCATCGTGGGCGCGTGGATGAACACGCAGTCGCCGGCATAGCGCGTCGCGAACGCCTGCCGCGCGCTTTCGTCGCCGACTCGCGCGGCCGCGAGCGCGAGTCGTCGCCACGCCTCGGCATTGGGCGGAGCGCCCTCGCGGCGCATCGCCTCCGACAGGATTCGCGCAATGGGCGCCGTGTCCCTCGATGCGCGGGCTGCGAGCGCATCGGCCAGCGGTCCCAGAAGGTCGAGGGGTGCATGTTCGAGCGCAGCCAGCGTATCGAGGAGCTCGTCACGGCCCGCCGCACCGCGGGTGCGATCCAGCGCCTGCGCGATCAGCTTCGCGCGCGCGGGCGCGCCGAGCATCGCCGGGGCGGCGCGCACGGCCGCCGCGATCGCGTTCCAGTCGACGCCGGGCTCGCCCAGCGCGGCATTCGCGATCGACAGGAACGCCCGCCCCCTGGCGTCGTGCGGCGCGAGCGCCAGCGCGCCCTCCGCAGCAGCCTTGGCGCCCGCGGCGTCGCCGGTGTTGAGGGTCGCCTCGGCGAGCGCGAGGCGGCTCGCGACATGGCGCGGCGCCACTCTCGAGGCTTCGGTCCACGACGCCTTCGCCGCGTCGATCAACCCGATCGACCACTGGACCTCGCCGAGGTGGAAGCGCGCATCGCCGCCGCGGTGCCTGGCTGCGATGGCGCGACGAAAGCACAGCATCGCGTCGATCGGACGCCCGCGAAACTGGTGATCGCGCGCGAGCTTGAACCAGTCGATGTCCTGCTTCGCCGTCACTTGAGGCGCGCCTTCAGCGCCTCGCGCACGAATCCGGGCGTGAGCGCGCGCAGGAGCGGCCCCGCCGACGACTGGCGCAATCGCAACGCCGCGTGCGCGAGGCGGCTTCCCGCGTCGCCGCGCGCGACGGCGACGGCCGCGACCGCAGGCGCGGGCGGCGCCCAACCGCGGTAGCCCAACGCGTCGCGCATGCGCCTGCGCGAAAGCGGCGCATGCCGCGTTGCGCGGTGACCCTCCAGAACGTTCGCATACACGGAGAGCGTCGCCGCCGCCATCGCTTCGAGCGTGATCCGCGGCATCGACGCGGCGACGTGCGACGCGCGGTCGAGCTCGGTCGCATGGCCGGGCGCCACCAGCGCCACGATCCGCGCGAGCATGCGCGCCTCGTCACGCCATTCGCCCTCGCTCATCACCCAGCCCGCTCCGGTCGCCGCGACGCGCTCCGGCAGCGCGCCGATCGGCGGGACGAGTACGGGACGCCCGGCCGCCCATGCTTCCGACAGCGTGTAGCTGAACGTTTCGGGCCCGGCCGAGGGAAACAGCACCAGCGACACACGGTAATGCGCGAGGAGGTCGGAAAGGTCGCGGGCGTCGTAGCGCCCGTGCACGGTGAAGCGCGCGTCGTCGCTCTGCCATGCCGCATGCTGCCGATCGAGGTAGCCGATCAGGACGAAGCGGACGCACGCACCGCTCTCGCGCGCGAGCTCGACCAGCCGCTCGAGACGTCGCGCACCCTTGTCCGGCCCCACGGCGCCCAGCACGGCCACGGTCGGAACGTCGTCGTCGGGCAGCATGACGGCGAGGCGCGTCCCCGCGTGGCGTGGCGTCGACGCCGGAACGCCATGCGGCACGACCCGCGCGTTCGACGACGGGTAATAGCGCGCGAGCGTGTCGGCCGCCCACCGCGACGGCGAGATCAGGAACGCGGCGCGCGCGATGAGTACACGGTGCGCCTCGCGCCATCGCACGATGTCGACGCCGGCGAACGGCGGCTGGCCGGCGAGGCACGCGCTGCAGATGGCAGGGTCGGTCTGCGCGCCGCAGTACATGCCGTCGGCACCGAGAAACGTGATCGTCGGACAAGCGGCATTGACGTCGTGCACCGTGTACCCGAACGGGATGTCCACGGCCGCGAGCGCGGTCAGGAGCCCTTCGCGGCAAGCGGACACGTTGTGCACATGGATCAGCCCGATCCCAAGCGTCGCGCACAATCCTCCGACGAAGTCGCCCCACGGCTCATCGGGGAGCCGCTCGAGGTCGCACGCGATGACGGATCCGTCCTCGCGATGCGATTCCACGCGCCAGCGGTCGCCGACGGCGATCGCGACCGCATGGCGCAACCGGCCGCGCGTCGCCGCGACGAGCGCGCGCGCGTGGGTCTCCGTACCCCCGCCCTGGTGGTGCAGGATGTGCAGGATCCCGGGCGAGGATGCCGCGTCGAGCGCAAGCGTCGCCGCCGCGCGCAGCGGCGCCAACGGGTCCGCGGCGACATACTGGTGCACGAGCGCGAGGTAGCCGGGATGGCGCGCGAGCAGCGTCGCGGTGTTCTTCGGCACCAGCGCTTCCTTTTGCTTCTCGAACGAGCGGCCGCCCGTATGCAGCACGAACGCGTCGTCGGCGACGACGTTGCGCCACCCCGCCGACGCCGCGCGCATGCACAGGTCGTTCTCCTCGCCGTAACCCGCGCCGAACGCCGCGTCGAAGCCGCCGATCGCATCGAGCATCGCGCGACGCACGAACATGCAAAAGCCGACGCCGGTCGGGACGTCGGGATAGGTCGGAACGGCCGCGCGGTCGAATGCGCGCGCTACCGGCGCCGGATCCGCATCCCGCGGCCACCGGTTGTTCTCGCAGAAGCGCGGGAACGACAGGATCTCGGCGTTGTTCGAGAACGGCGTGATCGTGCCGATCGCCGGATCCGATGCCGCGCAGCGCAGGATCGCGGCGAGCCATCCGTCGGTGACGACGGTGTCGCTGTTGAGCAGCACGACGTCGCGTCGCGACAGCCCCATCCCGCGGTTGGCCGTGCCGGTGAACCCGAGATTGCGCGGATTCGAGAGGAGCTCGACATGCGCGTGGCCCTCCAGCGCGAGCGCGTCGAACACGCGACGGACGTCGGGATCCGGCGACGCGTCGTCGATCAGCACGAGCCGGTATCCGGGCGGCGTGTGCGCGAGCACGCTCGCCACGCAGAGGCGCACGTCGTCCGGCGCGTTGTAGACCGGAATGACGACGTCCACCGCGCCGTGCGCGTCCAGGGCGCTCACGCGTCGGTCCATCGCTTCCACGCGAGCCTTGCACGCATCCACGGCAATGCCAGCCACCATCGGAACGACTGCCGGTACGCGATGAGGCGCGACTGAGCTTCGAGCGCGCGGTCGAGCCTCGCGCATTCCGCTTCCAGCTCGCCGATGCGCTTGCGCGACGCCGTGTCGGCGTCGCGTGCGCGTGCGGCGAAACGGTCGAGCTCGGCGATGCGCCGCTGCGCGACCGCCTCGTCGTCGCGCGACTGCGAGAGCGCGAGCCCGCGCCGCTCGATCTCGGCGTCGCGGGCGGCGATGGACGCGTCGCGCTCGACCACGAGTCCCTCGCGGAACCTGCACAGCTCCTCGAGGTGGCTCACGTGCGCGTTGGTGCGCTCCAGCAGCGCATCGCGGTCGGCCACCAGCCGCGCGCGCTCGTCCGCGAGCGTCTCGAGCCGCGAGGCGCGCTCGTTCACCGTGCGGAGCTGCACGTCGCGCTCGGACACGATGCGTTCCCGCTCGGCAAGCAGCGGATCGTGCGCTGCCAGCAGCCCTTCCAGGTGACGGACATGCGAGTGCGCGCGAGAGAGTTGCGCGTCGCGCTCCATGATCACGCGCTCGCGCTCGGCCAACAGCGAATCGAGGCGAATCGCCTCCGCCGTGGTCTTCGCGGCGCGCCGGAGCTCGGTTTCACCGGCGTCGGAAAAGAGCGACAGCGCGGGCGCCGGCGAAGGTAGCGATGCGGCGCGCCGCGCCGCGACCAACACGAAGTACATCGGCGGCGGCACCGGCGCGGAATCGACGCCCGACGCATCGCCGACCAGCGCCTCGACGTCGCTTCCGCCGCCCTCGCGCCAGACGGTCGAGCCGAGCCAGACGCGCTGCGCGTGCCAGGCGATCGACGGGAACGTCACCCGGACCAGCCGCTCGAGCTCGGCGCGGTCGTGCTCGTGGCGGTGGAACGGATTCACGTAGCCGCGCGATTCCGAGTACTCGGGCCGGTTGGGCGCCGAGAGCACGAGGACGCCGTCGCGGGTCAGCACGCGCGAGAACTCGGCGAGCATGCGCGGCTGGTCGCTGGCTTCGAGATGCTCGATCGTCTCGAACGACACGACGACGTCGACGCTCGCGTCGGGCAAGGGCAACTCGGCCGCCGAGCCCTCGACGAACGCGAGGTTGCGATGCGCGGCGTAGGTCGTGCGGGCGTGCGCCACCGTCGCGGCGTCGATGTCGACGCCGGTCACTTCCTTCGCGACGGTGGCGAGGAGCGCGCTGCCGTAGCCTTCCCCGCACGCCGCGTCGAGAACCCGCTTGCCGGCCGCGAAGCGCCGGGCGAACGCGTAGCGATGGACGTGCTCGTAGACGATCTCGCCGCCCAGGCCGGGGACGAAACGCTCGCCGGTGAAGGTCAGGTCGTCGGGCATGGTCCAAGGGCCAATGGTTGCCGCGCCGTCGCGTGGAAAAACATGCAATTCTAGCTGATCGGCTCGTCCGGCCGGCTTCCGCGCCGCGCGCGGTTACACTTGCCGGCGCGATGGGCCGCCTGCCGATCCTCACCTACCATGGCGTCAACGTGGCCGGGAACGCGTACGCGCACAACGACCATGTCGCGCTCGCGTCCGACCTCGAGACCATCGACCGCCTCGGCTGGCGCATCGTTCCGCTCCCCCGTGCGATCGCGCATTGGAACGCGGGCGATTCCGGCTGGGCCGGCGAGCGCGCGGTCGCGATCACGTTCGACGACGGCACCGATTTCGACTGGCTCGACCTCCCGCACCCGCTGCACGGCGTGCAACGCAGCCTCTTCAACGCGCTCGCGGATTTCCGCGCGTCGCGCGCGCGCGCCGCGCACGCGACGGCGTTCGTCGTCGTCTCGCGCGAGGCGCGCGAGCACATCGACCGCGTCGGCCTCGCGGGCCGCGATTGGTGGACCGACGCGTGGTGGACCGCCGCGGTCGCAACCGGCCACGCGGCGATCGCGAGCCATAGCTGGGATCACAACCACGACCTCACGGTCCACCTGCTGCCGCGCGCGCGCGACACCGGAACTTTCCGGTCGATCGACCGATTCGAGCTCGCCGAGGACGAGATCGCGCGCGCGTCCGCGCACCTGAAGCGCGTCGTCCCCAATCCGGGCGACCGGCTGTTCGCCTACCCGTACGGCGAGTCGAACGACTACCTGGTGCGCGACTATTTTCCGCGCGAGCACCTGCGCATCGGCGTCGACGCCGCGTTCGGCGACGACGCACGTCCGATGACCGACGGCGACGAGCGCTGGCGCCTGCCGCGCTACGTGTTCGGCCGCGACTGGTCGAGTCCCGCGGGGCTCGAGGCGCTGCTGCGCGACGCGGGCGCGCCGAGTCGCTAGAACGGGCCCTGCGCGGCGGCGCGCCCCAGCAGCGCCTCGCGCTCGAGCGCGGGAATGGCGCGCTGCCAGCAGACGATCAGGTGCGGGTAGCCCGTGCGCTCGTAACCCGCGCGCAGGTCGACGCGCTCGGCGCGTGGCTCGCCGACATGACCGAACAGCGCGATCGCATCGTCGAGCATCGACCGGATCCGCCGCAACAAGAACTCGGTGACGCCGCCCGCTGCGCGGATGCGCGTTCGATGCGACGCCGGCAGGCGCCGGTACGCGCGCTCGTCGAACGCCATGCCGCCGCCGAGGTAGCAATGTTCCCAGGGCGTGAAGTGCGCGTAGGCGAGCGGCACCGGCGCACCTTCTCCGACGTAGCGCAGGACGAAATGGCGCGGGAAGCCGGGCAGGTCGTCGCCGAACAGCCGCCTGAACAGCGGCCCCACGGCGCGCGCGGCCGTCGCGTCGTCCATTTCGACGACGTCGACGAGATCGGCGATCGTCGCCCAGCGGCGCGGATCCGGTTCCGGAGCACGACCGCTGCGCGGATCGGTGCGTTGCGGCGCCATCGCGGGCGGGGTCAGGTCGTCGAACCCGACGCCTGCCGGGGCTCGACGTCGCTCCACGCGTGCTCGAGCCGCACGAGGCCGAGCTCGCGCGAATCGCCGGTGACGGTGAGCGGAACCTCGACGTGGTCGAACAGGTAGAGGCCCTCGGGATCGAGCGCGTGCGCGCGCACCACGTACTTGCCCGGCAGCAGCGCGAGCGAGGGCAGCGAAAGCGTGAACGCGTAGCGATCGCCGGACCGGTGCGCAGGCTCGACGCCGTCCATGTCGGTCGCGACGCCGTACACGGGCGTCCCATCGGCGCGCACGATGCCGACGAGCACGACCGGCGCGCGGCCGTCGGGTGAATAAGCCTCGCCGCGCACGACGAGCGGTCGACCCATCGTCACGAATTCGCCGGGCTCGAGCACGAGCGACTTGACGCGATGCACGTCGGGGCCCTCGCCGGTGCGAAGCTCGGGCCGCGGCCCCGTGCCGCCCGACTTTTCCTCGTGCCACGCGAGATACGCCTGCGTGACCTCGATCGCCGGGCCGTAGCGCTCGACGCGGCCGTCCTTCAGCCACAGCGCGTGGCGGCAGAGCTTCTGCACGTGGTACATGCTGTGCGAGCACAGGAGCAGCGTTCCGCCGCCCGCGAGGTAGCGCTCCATCCACGCCATGCACTTCTTCTGGAACGACTCGTCGCCGACCGCGAGCACCTCGTCGGTGATGAGCACGTCCGGCGACAACGCGGTCGCGACCGCGAAGCCCAGTCGCACGACCATGCCCGACGAATAGTGCTTGATCGGGTCGTCGAGATGCGCTCCGAGATCGGCGAACGCCACGATCGCCGCGCGCTTGTCGGCGAGCTCCGCGGGCGAAATGCCGAGGAGCGCGGCCGCGAGGTCGATGTTCTGCGCGCCCGTGTATTCGGGATGGAAGCCGGACCCGAGCTCGAGCAGCGCGCCGATGCGGCCGCGCACCGCGACCGTGCCGCGCGTCGGACGGATCACGCCCGCGACGACCTTCAGCAGCGTCGACTTGCCGGCGCCGTTCTCGCCGATCACGCCGAGCGATTGGCCGGGCTCCATCGACAACGACACGCCGTCGAGCGCGGTGAACGCGTGCGAGGCGCCTTTGCCACGCAGCAGGTCCCAGACGAGCGCGATGCGGCCTCCCCGCGACTCGACCTTCGCGTAGTCCTTGCCCACGTCCGCCAGCTCGAGCAGGCGCTCGCTCATGGGCGAAAAGCGTCCTGCTGAAGCCGGATCCCGAGGGAACCGTTCCCGGCGCCCGAAGGGTCGCGGCACGGGCCCCCTTTCGGGGACGCGCGCGAAACGCGGATCGGGGGGATCGCACGGCGACCGACGGGCCGTC
>JBDTNO010000030.1:0-21432 GCA_039933715.1 Betaproteobacteria bacterium | reverse complement strand
TCGAAAGGCGGCGGTCGAAAGGCGGCGGTCGGAAGTCGGCGGTCAGAAGTCGGCGATGCGCACGGCCCAGCCGAGCGTTGCGCCCGAGGAAGCCGACTTTCCCGGACTCGTGTTTCGGCCGACCGCTGCGCGCCGACCGCCAACCGCTGTTGCCTAGCCGGTGAATAAATTGACCACCGCGTCCAGCCCCCCGAAGTCGATCGCGTGGGTCGCCAGCGAGCGCACGACCGGCTTCGCGCGGTAGGCGACCGACACGTCGGCGACGCGCATCATCGGCAGGTCGTTCGCGCCGTCACCGATCGCCACGACCCATCCTCCGTCGCTCGCATGGTGCTCGCGCATCGACGCCAGCGCCTTCGCCTTGCCGTCCGCGTCGACGATGTCGCCGACAACGCGGCCCGTCAGCCGGCCGTTGGCGACCTCGAGGACGTTCGACACAGTGGCGTCGAGGGCGAGGCGCTCGCGCAGTCGCTCGGTGAAGAACGCGAATCCGCCTGACACGAGCAGCGTCTTCGCGCCGGCCTCGTGCACGGCGGCGAGCAGCGTCTCGGCGCCCGGAGAGAGGCGCAACCGGTCGCGGTAGACGGTTTCGAGCGCGTCGACCGGCAGGCCCGCGAGCAGCGCGACGCGTCGCACGAGGCTGCCGCGGAAGTCGATCTCGCCGCGCATCGCGCTCGCGGTCACGGCGGCCACCGCATCCTTGACCCCGGCGTGCGCGGCGATCTCGTCGATGCACTCGATCGTGATCAGCGTTGAATCCATGTCCATCGCGAGCACGCGAAGGTCGCGCAAGCGACGATCGCGCGGCACGAAAGCGGCGTCGACGCGCGCGGCGACGCACGCCTCGCGGAGCCGTCCCGTCATCGTCGCGCCGCGCAGGCGCCACGCCTGAACGGTAGCGCCGCGCCTTGGCGCGATCGCCTCGATCGCGTGGGGATCGGCGATCTCCGCGAGCGTTGCGAGCGTGTCGCTCGCGATCGACGGCGCCTGGACGACGACGTCGCCCGCCGGGGTCTCCGGCATGGAGTCAGCGGCGCGCGCGCGGCGGGCGCGGCCGGTCGCCGCGCGCGAGCGGTTGCGACACCGCCGGATGCGCGGCGGAGCTCGGGTCGGCCAGCGTGAAGTCGATGCGGCTCTGCTCGAGGTCGACGCGCGCCACCTTCACGCGCACGCGATCGGCGAGGCGGAACGCGAGGCCGCTGCGCTCGCCCGCTAGCGCGTGGCGAACCGGGTCGAAGCGGAAGTAGTCGCGCGGCAGCTCGGTCACGTGGACGAGCCCATCGACGTTGAGGCCGTCGAGCGTCACGAAGATGCCAAAGCTCGCGACGCCGCTGATCGTGCCGTCGAACGTCTCGCCGACCTTGTCCTGCATGTACCAGCACTTGAGCCAGTTCTCGACGTCGCGCGTCGCGTCGTCGGCCCGGCGCTCGGCGAGCGACGCGTGGATGCCGAGCTCCTCCCACGTCGCGCCCGACGGCGGGTAGCGCTTGCCCGCGAGGACCGCCTTGATCGCGCGATGCACGAGGAGGTCGGGGTAGCGGCGGATCGGCGAGGTGAAGTGCGCGTACGCCTCGTAGGCGAGGCCGAAGTGGCCGACGTTGTCGGGCCGGTAGCGCGCCTGCTGCAGCGAGCGCAGCAGCACGGTCTGCAAAAGCGCGAAGTCGGGACGCTCACGAATCTTCTCGAGCAGCTTCGCGTAGTCCATCGCGGTCGGCGAGTCGCCGCCGCCGAGCGACAGCGCGCTCGCGCCGAGGAACGCCTTCAGCAGCTCGAGCTTCTCGGGGGTCGGCCCCTCGTGCACGCGGTACAGCGCCGGATGGCCCGCCTTGGCGAGGATTTCTGCCGCGCACACGTTCGCGGCGAGCATGCATTCCTCGATCAGTTTGTGCGCGTCGTTGCGCGGCGCCGGCACGATCTTCTCGATCTTGCCGTGCTCGTCGAACATGAGCTGGAGCTCGACCGTCTCGAAGTCGATGGCGCCGCGCTTGTCACGGCTCGCGTCGAGGACATGGTAGAGCTCGTAGAGCGCCTGGAGCTGCGGAAGGAGAGCGCGCGCGCGCGCGTCGGTCGCGTTCGCCGGATCGGAGAGCCACGACCAAACCTCGGTATAGGTGAGCCGCGCGCGCGAATGCATGACCGCCGGGTAGAAGCTGGAGCGGCGGATGGCGCCCTGCGCCGTCACCTCCATGTCGGCGACCATGCAGAGCCGGTCGACTTGTGGCTTCAGCGAGCACAGCTCGTTCGACAGCGCCTCGGGCAGCATCGGGATCACGCGGCGCGGGAAATAGACGGACGTCGCGCGCTCGCGCGCATCCTGGTCGATCGCGTCGCCGTCGCGCACGTAGTGCGAGACGTCGGCGATCGCGACGATGAGCCGGTAGCCCTTGCCCTTGCGCTCGCACCAGACCGCGTCGTCAAAGTCCTTCGCGGTCTCGCCGTCGATCGTCACGAGCGGGAGGCCGGTCAGGTCGACCCGTCCCGCGCGCTCGCTGTCCTGGACGCGATCGGGCAGCGTTTTCGCCTGCGCGAGCGCGGCCTTCGAGAATTCGAACGGCAGCGCGTGCTTGCGCAGAGCGATCTCGATCTCCATGCCCGGGTCGGTCGCCCGGCCCAGCACCTCGACGACGCGAGCGATCGGCTCGCGTTCGGCGGTCGGATACTCGACGATCTCGACGACGACGACGTCGCCGGGCTTGGCCGCGCCGCGATCCTTGGTCGGAACGATCAGGTCCTGCGCGATGCGGCGATTCTCGGCGACGACGAACCAGACGCCGCGCTCGTCGTGCAGTCGGCCGACGATCTGGCGATGCGTGCGCTCGAGCACCTCGACGACCTCGCCTTCGGGCCGGCCGCGCTTGTCGGTGCCGGTGACGCGCACGGTCACGCGGTCGCCGTGCAACGCCTTGTGCATCTCGCGCGCGGGCAACGCGATGTCGGGTCCGCCGTCGTCGCGAATCAGGAAGCCGTAGCCGTCCGGATGGCCTTCGAGGCGGCCGACGACGAGGTCGAGCTTCGCCGCGATGCAAACCTGGCCCTTGCGATTGACGAGCACTTCGCCGCGCGCGTGGAGCGCGGCAATGGCGTCGTCGAGCGCTGCGCGGCCGCTGCGCTTGATTCCCAGGCGATCGGCGAGCTCGTCGGCCGCGAGCGGGACGCCGGCCTCTGCGAGGGCGCAAAGAAGCGTCGCGGGCGTGACGGACGGAGGGGGGGTCTTCTTTGACAACGTGGAATAAGCCTTATAAAATATCAGGTTCCGGTCGCCCAGATGGCGGAATTGGTAGACGCACTAGGTTCAGGTCCTAGCGGTCGCAAGATCGTGGAGGTTCGAGTCCTCTTCTGGGCACCAACACCGACCGGCATCCGGCATCGAGTCCGACCGACGCCCGCGCACGCGGGCGTTTTCGTTTCGCCCCGTCGCCGCGGCAAGGTTCGATGATAGCGGAGCGGCGGTCGGTTGCCGGGCGCCCCCTTGCGCGACGGGCTACCGTCCCGGTCCTGCGTCGCTTCAGCTCGTCGGCGCGCGGACGCCCTCGAGCTCGAGGCGCGACCTGAGCTCGTGCGGGCGCAGCTTGTCGTAGACCTCGAACGGCTGGTGGATCCAGGGATTGTCGGCCAGGTACTCGACGTGGAAGTCGGGGCGGAAGACCGAGCACGCCTTCCACCAAAGCACCGCGGTCTTCATCGCCTCGATGTGCGGGAAGCGCACCGGGAGCGTCGCCGCGACCTTCGCGAGCGTGTGCCCCGAGTCCACCATGTCGTCGACCAGCAGGATGCGCCCGCCGAGCCTCGGCGCCGTCATCGTCATGTGCTCGGCGATGACGAGATCGCCGCGCACCGTGCCGCTCTCGGCCGCGTACGAGTGCGTCGAAAGGATCGCGAGCGGGCGCTCGTAGATGCGCGACAGCACGTCGCCCACACGCAGTCCGCCGCGCGCGATGCAGATGATCTGGTCGAACGCGAAGCCGGAGTCGTGCACGGCGAGCGCGAGCCGCTCGATCAGCGTGTGGTACTGCGCCCAGCTTACGTGCAGGCTCATCACCAGACTCCCCGCGCTCGTTGCATGCTCGGTGCTTCCCAGCCATTGCTCCCGCGGATCGACCGGCCTCGCCAGCGACCCGCAGCATTCTATTCCGGGGAACGCAGGTTTGTAGCTTCGCCCGTCAATGGAAGGGGTGCTGCCGCAGGATCGTCTCGTCCCGATCGGGACCGGTCGACACCATCGCGATCGGCACGCCCACGAGCGAAGCGATCCGATCGAGGTAGGCGCGAGCCGCGGCCGGCAGCACGTCGAAGGCGCGCGCGCCGACCGTGCTCTCGTTCCACCCGGGCAGCGTCTCGTAGACCGGCTTGCAGCGCGCGACCGCGTCGGCGCCGGTCGGCACGAGCGCGACCGGCTTGCCGCCGCTCGTGTAGCCGGTGCAGACCTCGATCGACTCGAGCCCGTCGAGCACGTCGAGCTTGGTGATGCAAAGCCCGTTCACGCCCGAGAGCTGCACGGAGCGGCGCAGCAGCGGGATGTCGATCCAGCCGCAGCGGCGCGGACGTCCGGTCACCGAGCCGAACTCGTTGCCGCGCTTCGCGAGGTGCGCGCCGATCTCGTCGGTGAGCTCGGTCGGGAACGGCCCGCCCCCGACGCGCGTCGTGTACGCCTTGACGATGCCCAGCACGTAGTCGATCTGGTGCGGCCCGATGCCGGAGCCCGCCGCCGCCGCGCCCGCGATGCAGTTCGAGCTCGTGACGAACGGATAGGTGCCGTGGTCGACGTCGAGAAGCGCGCCCTGCGCGCCCTCGAACAGCAGCGACTCGCCGCGTGCGCGCGCCGCGTGGAGCTGGGCGGCCACGTCAGCGATCATCGGCGCCATCTCGCGCGCGTGCGCGAGCGTCTCGTCGCGCGTGCGCGCGAAGTCCACCGGTTCCGCCTTGTGGAACTGCGTGAGCACGAAGTTGTGATAGGCGAGCACGCGCTCGAGCTTCTCGGCGAAGCGATCGGGATCCAGCAGGTCCTGCACGCGGACCGCGCGCCGCGCGATCTTGTCCTCGTACGCGGGGCCGATGCCGCGCCCGGTCGTGCCGATCCTGTCCTCGGACGCGCCGCTCTCGCGCGCCTGGTCGAGCGCGACATGGTAGGGCAGCACGAGCGGGCACGCGGGCGAGATCGCGAGGCGCTCGCGAACCGACACGCCGGCGCCCTCGAGCTCGCGGATCTCGGACAGCAGCGCCGACGGCGAGACGACGACGCCGTTGCCGATGTAGACGCGCACGTTCGGCCGCAATACGCCCGACGGGATCAGCCGCAGCACGGTCTTCTTGCCGCCGATGACGAGCGTGTGCCCGGCGTTGTGGCCGCCCTGGAAGCGCACGACACCCGCCGCGCTCTCGGTCAGCCAGTCGACGATCTTGCCCTTGCCTTCATCGCCCCACTGGGTGCCGATGACGACGACGTTCTTGCCCATGCCTTCCCCTGTGGCGCGCTCGCGTCGCCGGCGTTTCAGTTCGGTAGATGCGGATCGCCGGTGACGTCGGCGAGGTGGCGAAGATCGAGCGTGAATCCGGTCGCCGGACGCGCGCGTCCGAACGCCTTGCCGATGCCGTCGTAGCGCCCGCCGTTGCCGAGCGCGCGCGTCTGTCCGGCGGTGAATACCGAGAAGATCGCGCCGTTCTGGTAATGATAGCCGGTGAGGTCGGCGAGATCGACGTGCAATGCCTCGACGTCCGACGCGGCTCCGTTCGCGAGCGCGTCGAGCGCGGCCAGCGCGTTCGCGATCGCCGGCGTATCCGGAAGGCGCGCGCGCGCATCGGCCAACACCTCGTGCGCGGGGCCGTAGAGGTCCGGCAACGCACGCAGCGCGTCGCGCCACACGACCGGAAGCCGCGTGGTGAGTTCGGCGACCACCGTCGCGTCCTTCGCGCGAAGCGCGGCGAAGAGCTCGCCGTCCTCCGCGTTGCCCGCGATGCCCGAGCCCGCCGCGAGCGCGCGGTAGACGCCGACGTGGCCGAGGTCGAGGTGCAGTCCGCCGATTCCCGCGTCGCGCAGCGACGACAGGATGAGGCCCACGACCTCGCGATCGCCGGCGATCCCCGCCTCGCCGAAGAGCTCGGCGCCGATCTGCACGACCTCGCGCGTCATGCCCGGGCCGCCGGTCGTCGTCCGAAGCACGCTGCCCGCGTAGCAGAGCCTCGTCACGCCCGGCTCGTTCAGCAGATGCGCGTCGATGCGCGCGACCTGCGGCGTCGTGTCCGCGCGCACGCCGAGCATGCGCCCGGAGAGCGGGTCGACGACCTTGAACGTCTGGAGCTCGAGGTCGCGGCCGGTGCCGGTCAGCAGCGACTCGAGGTGCTCGACGAGCGGGGGCTGGACGAGCCGGTAGCCGCGCGCGGCGAAATGGTCGAGCAGCCGGCGGCGCAACGCCTCGATGCGCGCGGCCTCGCGCGGCAGGATGTCCTCGATCGCCTCGGGCAGGATCCACTTACGCATGCGAGACCACCAGGAACGCGACGAGGCCGAGCGCTATCGAACATAGCCCGATGAAGCGGATCTGCCCGTCGCCCATCTCGGTCAGGCGGCGGAACATCTCACGCCATGCGCGCGGCGCCACGAACGGCAGCAGGCCTTCGACGACGAGCACGAGCGCGAGCGCGGCCCAGAAGGTTTCCGTCACGTCCGGGACGGCCGGCGTTACTTCGACGCGCCCCGCGCGCCGTCGCGTCCGCCGCTTTGCCGGAAATACTTGAAGAAGTCGGACGAGGGGTCGAGCACCATCACGTCGCCGCGGTTGCGGAACGTCGCGCGGTAGGCTTCCAGGCTCCGGTAGAACGAATAGAACTCCGGATTGATGCCGTACGCCGCCGCGTAGATCGCCGCCGCCTTCGCGTCGCCGTCGCCCTTGAGCTTCTGCGCCTGCTTGTACGCGTCGGCGAGGATCACCTCGCGCTGGCGGTCGGCGTCGGCGCGGATCTTCTCGCTCTCCGCCGCGCCCTCCGAGCGGAGCTCATTCGCGACGCGGCGGCGCTCGGACTCCATGCGCGCGTAGACGGGGCCCAGCACGTCGGGCGGCAGCTCGACGCGCCGCAGCCGCACGTCGACGACTTCCACGCCGATCGACTTCGCGTCGCTGTCGGCCTTCGAGCGCGTCGTCGCCATGATCTGGTCGCGCTGCGTCGAGATCGCCTCGTGCATCGTGCGCTTGTTGAACTCCTCGGCGAGGTTCGCGCGCACCGTCTGCGTGAGCCGGCGACGCGCGGCTTCCTCGTCGCCCTGCACCGACACGTAGAAGCGGCGCGCGTCGCTGATCCGCCACAGCACGACGAACTCGACCAGCAGAGGCTTCTTCTCGGACGTCGTGACGCGGTCGGGCTCGGGGATGTCGAGCGTGAGGTTGCGCCGGTCGAAGTACTTGACGTTCTGGACGATCGGCAGCTTGAAGTGCAGCCCCGGGTCGTTGATCACGTCGATCACTTCGCCGAGCTGGAACTTGATCGCGGCCTGCGTCTGCGCGACCGTGAACACCGATTGCGACGCCACGAGGATCGCGGCGACGACGACGGCGAGGATGGGCAGCGTGAAGCGCATCGCCGTCATCCTCCGCGCTCTCGGCGCAGCGCCTCGCGCGCACGTGCCGGGTCCAGCGCCGCGGCTGGATCGGCCGGGACCGCGCGGGCCGAGGAGCCCGGATCGGGAACCGGGGCCACCGGCAACGCCGGGCCGCTCTGCTGGATCAGCTTGTCGAGCGGCAGGTAGAGGAGGTTGCCCGACTTCGGCTCGACCAGCACCTTCGACGACGGACCGAGCACCGACTGCATCATGTCGAGGTAGAGGCGCTCGCGCGTGACGGCGGGCGCCTTCTGGTACTCGGTGACGATCTGGCGGAAGCGCGACGCGTCGCCTTCCGACTTCGACACGACCGAGGCCTGGTAGCCCTGCGCTTCCTCGAGCAGGCGCGCCGCGTTGCCGCGCGCGCGCGGGATCACGTCGTTCGCGTACGCCTGGCCCTCGTTCTTCAGTCGCTCGCGGTCCTGGCCCGCCTTCACCGCGTCGTCGAACGCCGCCTGCACCTTCTCGGGCGGCTGGACGTTCTGCAGCGTGACCTTCTGGATGAAGACGCCGGTCTGGAAGCGGTCGAGCATGTCCTGCAGCAGCTTCTCGGTGTCGCGGGCGATCTGCTCGCGGCCTTCGTAGAGCACGAAGTCCATCTGCACCTTCGCCGTGACCTCGCGGATCGCCGATTCGGCGGCCCATGCGACGATCAGGTCGGGCTTGCGGTTCTGGAAGACGTAGTCCTCGGCGTTCTTGATGTTGTACTGGACCGCGAACAGGATATCGATGATGTTCTCGTCGTCGGTGATCATCACCGCTTCGCGGTCGACGCGGTTCTTCGGCGAGTTGCGGTAGCCGATCTCGATCGTCTTGACCTGCGAGAAGTCGACGAGCTCGACGCCCTCGACCGGGAACGGCATGTGCCAGCGCGGACCGGGCTGCGTCGTCTCGACGTACTTGCCGAACCGCATCACGACGCCGCGCCGGCCTTCGTCGACGATGTAGAAGCCGCTCGCGAACCATACGACCAGCACGAGGCCGATGAGGAGGCCGGCGCCCGAGAGCGGGATGCCGCGGCGCGGTGGGCGCGGCTCGCCGGGCGGCAGCTCGGGGCCGCCGCGACGGCCGAGCAGGTCCGAGAGACGTCGGTTGACGTTGCGCCAGATCTCGTCGAGGTCCGGCGGACCACCCGAGTTACCGCCTCGCTTGCCCCACTGGGGATCGTTGAGCGACATGCTGGTCCGAAGGTTGTGGAGTCGGACGCCGGCACCGGCGTCCCATCGGGAGGCAGGTGCGGGCGGGCGGCGCCCAAATCAAGGCGTCGCGTCCGCCGCGTCGGCGTCGGCGTGCGTGGTGCCGGCCGGAAATCGTTCGGCGAGCGCGGTGACGAATCCCGCGCAACCGGCCCCGGTGTGGGCACTCAGGCGTACCGACGTGATCGTACCATAGGCGTCGCGCTCGACGCCCGGCGCCAGGCCCGAGGTGTCGATCTTGTTCAGGACGGTGAGCCGCGGAACCTCGGCGGCGCCGATCTCCACGAGCACGCCCTCGACCGCATCGACCTGCAGGTCGTGATCGGGCGCCGCGCTATCGACGACATGCGCGATGAGGTCGGCGTCCGCGGCCTCGGCGAGCGTCGCGCGGAACGCGGCGACGAGGTCGTGCGGCAAATCGCGGATGAAGCCGACCGTGTCCGAGACCACGATCGCGTCGGCTTCCGGCACGTGGATGCGGCGCAGCGTCGTGTCGAGCGTGGCGAAGAGCTTGTCGGCCGCGTAGACGCGCCCGCGCGTGAGCCGGTTGAACAACGTGGACTTGCCGGCGTTCGTGTAGCCGACCAGCGCGACCGTGCGCACGCGCGCGCGTCGCCGCGTGCGTTGCTGCACGCCGCGGCTGACCGAGACGCGCGACAGGCGCTCCTTCAGGGCCTTCACGCGCTTGGCGATCAGGCGCCGGTCGGTCTCGAGCTGCGTCTCGCCCGGGCCGCGCAACCCGATGCCGCCCTTCTGCCGCTCGAGGTGCGTCCATCCGCCCACGAGGCGCGTCGACTGGTGAGCGAGCTGCGCGAGCTCGACCTGCAGCTTGCCTTCGGCGCTGCGCGCGCGCTGCGCGAAGATGTCGAGGATGAGGCTCGTGCGGTCGACGACGCGGCAGGCGAGCGCTTCCTCGAGGTTGCGCTGCTGCACGCCCGACAGCGCGTGGTCGAAGATCACGAGATCGGCTGCCGCGCCGGTGCGGACTCCGGCGATCTCCTCGACCTTTCCCTTGCCCGCGTAGGTCGCGGCATCGGGCGAGGGCCGGCGTCCGGTCACGACGCCGACGACCGTCGCGCCGGCGGTCTTCGCGAGCGCGGCGAGTTCGTCGAGGCCCGACTCCTGCCGGCGGGATCCGATGGCGAGGCCGACGAGCACGGCGCGTTGGCCGCCGTTCGGGCGTTCGAGCATGCGTTCGCGGATGCGCGCCTTCGTGCGACGCGCGACGATCAGGTTTCCGGATCGCCCGCGGGATTGTGGTGCGGCATCGCGACCGGCCGCGACGGGACCACCGTCGAGATCGCGTGCTTGTACACCATCTGCGTCACGGTGTTCTTGAGCAGCACGACGTACTGGTCGAACGACTCGATCTGGCCCTGCAGCTTGATGCCGTTGACGAGGTAGATCGAGACCTGGACATGCTCCTTGCGAAGCGTGTTCAGGAACGGGTCTTGTAGCATTTGCCCCTTATTGCTCATCGGCGCTCTCCGCGATTGTTGTTCCGCGCGACGCTGCGGCCAGGGTCCCGGGGGCAGCCCCCCGCGGGACGATTCCGGGCGATCAGCGTCGAGCGGCGGTGTCGGCGTAGGGGTTGCGACCGGCCTTGAATTGTATCCTAAGCGGCGTTCCCCGCAGTTGGAACGCGTCGGCGAAGAAATGTTCCAGGTAGCGCCGGTAGGAGTCGGGGACCTTCGAGAGCGCGGTCCCGTGGATCACGACGATCGGGGGATTGCTGCCGCCCTGGTGCGCGTAGCGGAGCTTCGGGCGCACCGTTCCGGAGCGAGGCGGCTGCTGGCGCTCGACCGCCGCCTGGAGCGTCCGCGTCAGGCGCGGCGTCGGGAGCTTGGCCATCGCGGCCGCGTACGCGTCGTCGACCGCGGCGACGAGGCCGGCGAGGCCCTTGCCGTCGAGCGCGGAAATGGAGAGTTGCGAGGCGAAATCGAGAAACGCGAGCTTGCGCGAGATCTCGCGCTTCACCGTCTCGCGCGCGTCGTGCGTGAGCGCGTCCCATTTGTTGATGCCGACGACGAGCGCGCGCCCGGCCTCGAGGATGTGGCCGGCCAGGTGCGCGTCCTGCTCGGTGATGCCGTCGGCGGCGTCGAGCAGCAGCACGACGACGTTCGCGTCGTCGATCGCCTGCATCGTCTTGATGACCGAGAACTTCTCGACCGTCTCGACGACCTTGCCGGGACGGCGCACACCCGCGGTGTCGACGATCGTGTAGCGCTTGCCGTTGCGCTCGAAGTCGAGCGCGATCGAGTCGCGCGTGGTGCCCGGCTGGTCGAACGCGATCACGCGCTCCTCGCCGAGCAGCGCGTTGACGAGCGTGGACTTGCCGACGTTCGGGCGGCCGACGATCGCGACGCGGATCCGGCCGTCGTCGGAGCCCGTCTCGGCCGTCGCTTCCGGCACGGGCGCGAGCGCGAGCGCGATCTCGATGAGGTCGCGTACGCCTTCGCCGTGCGCGGACGAGACCGGCAGCGGCTCGCCGATGCCGAGCTCGTGGAATTCGGCGAGCGTGGATGCCGACAATCCCTCGCTCTTGTTCACGGCGAGCAGGATCGGCCGGCCCGACCGGCGCAGCAGGTCGGCGATACGGCGATCCTGCGGCACGAGGCCTTCGCGCGCATCGACGAGGAACACGACGACGTCCGACTCGGCGATCGCCGCTTCCGCCTGGCGCGCCATCTGGCGCAGGATGCCGTCCTTCGCGACCGGCTCGAACCCGCCGGTGTCGACGACGAGGAAGGTCTCGTCGCCCTGGTGCGCGCGGCCGATGTTGCGGTCGCGCGTCAACCCCGGGAAATCGTGGACGAGCGCGTCGCGCGAGCGCGTGAGCCGGTTGAACAGCGTCGACTTGCCGACGTTGGGGCGGCCGACGAGGGCGATCGTGCGAAGCATCGGTCGTAGCGCCCGTCGCTTCGCGGGTCAGCGCGCGCGCGCCGCGAACAGCGTGCCGGCCGACGATTGCCAGGCCGCGCCGCCGACCGTCGTCGCCGGTTGCGAGGTCGGCGCGCTGCCGTCGGTCGCCACGCGGCCCACGTAGGCGCCGTTCACCGGCGAGAGGAGATGCAGATAGCCCTCGACGTCGACGACACCCACGTAGTCGCCGACGACCTGCGGACCGCCGATGCGGCGCTGCGCGAGCTTGTCCTGCTTCCAGATCGACGCGCCGGTCGACTTGTCGAGCGCGTGCACCGCGCCCGCGTCGTCGGTGACGTAGAGACGCGTCGCGTCGGCCGCGATGCCGCCGAGGCTCCCGATATCCCGCGACCAAAGCACGTTGCCACGGACGACGTCGAAACACGCGGTGCGTCCCTGGTAGGCGGCGGCGCACACCTGGCGCTCGTCGACGATCGGAAGGCTCGTCACGTCGGCGATGCGCTCGAGCTCGGTCGCGCCCTTGGGCGTGGCGACCGTCGATTCCCATCCGACGCTGCCGGTCGCGAGATCGAGGCCTATGAGGCGGCCCCCCGCGGTGCCGAAGAAAACGCCACCGCGAACGATCACGGCGCCGGCGTTGTTGCGCACCGTCAACGGCGGATTCGCGCGCTGGTAGACCCAGATGGTCGCGCCGTCGCGCGTGGACAGCGCGTAGACGCGGCCGTCGCCGGAGAACACGACCGCGGTGCCTTCCGAAATCTTCGGCGGCGCGATGACCTCGCTGCCGACCCTCGACGTCCACAGCGACGTGCCGTCGGCGGGCGAGAATGCGAGCACCTCGCCCTTGTCGGTGCCGACGAGCACCGCGGTCGCGTCCGCGCCGACACCGGCCGACAACGAACGTCCCGCGCTGACGCGCCACACCTGGCGGCCGGTTGATGGATCGATGCGCGCGATCGTACCGTCGGATGCGGACGCGTAGACCGCGTCCGCGGTCACGAGCGGCGCGAAGCCGAGCGTGGCCTTGCCGATAGCGAGCTGCCACGCGATCGTCGGCGTGACGGTCGCGGCGAGCTCCGGCAGCGGTCCGGGCTTGCGCACGCTCGAGCCCCAGAACGACCAGGGCGTCGGGATCGCCGGGATCGACGGCATCCACGACGAGATCGTCGCGCAGCCGCCCGTCGCGGCCGCCACCGCGATCACCGCCGCGCTACGAATGAAGCGCGAGCTCACGGCCTGGCCGCCGGAGCGGCCGGCGCTGGTGGTGGCGACGGGGCGGCGGTCGTCGCGCTCGTCGCCGATTTCGGCGCTGTCGTGGAAGCCGCCGGAGCGCCGGTGTCCGTCGTCGGGCCACCGAGCGAGTCGAGCTTGACCTGGATGAAGCCGCGGTAAGGCGTCTTCGCGTCGAGCTTCGCGAGCGCGGCCTGGTAGGCGGCGCGGGCTTCCGCCGTCCGTCCCGCGCCGGCGAGCGCATCGCCGCGAAGATCCGAATACAGCCCCGCGTACGCGTCGGAATGCTTGGCGTCGAGCACCTTCAGCGCCTCGTCGACGTTTTTCTCGTCGAGCAGCACTTCGGCCAGCCGGTAGCGCGCGATCTGCTTGAGGTCCTCGTCGTTCGCCTGGTCGACGACCCAGGTGAGCTGCGCCTTCGCGCCCGCCTTGTCGCCCGCGCTCCACAGTTGCTTCGCGTAGAGCAGCGCGGCGCGCGGCGCGTACGCGGTCGACGCGTACTGGCCGGACAGCGCCAGCATCGCTTCCTTCGACTTGGCGGCGTCGCCGGTGCGGCCGGCATTCGCGACGGCGAAGTAGAGCGCGCTCGCCGATTCGGCGCGTTGGCCCTGCCACCAGCGCCAGCCCTGCACGCCGACGATGACGACCGCGACGCCGATCGCGACGTACGATACCGTGTTGCCCCAGCGCGTCCACCACGCCTTGAGATCGTCGACGCGTTCCTGTTCCTCGAGATCGTAGACAGCCATGCTCTCATCTTCCTTCGCTCAAGCGCCGCGCGGAGGCGGCGCGGGTTCCAATGCGGCGACGATGTCGTGCGCGGCGACCGCGCGCTGCTCGCCGTCATCGCGCAACGGCTTGACGGCGACCGTGCCGGCGGCCGCTTCGTCCTCGCCGACGATCAGCGCGTAGCGCGCGCCGCTGGCGTCGGCCTTCTTCATCTGCGACTTGAAGCTGCCGCCACCGGCATGCACGACCGCGGCCCGGCCTGCGTTGCGGAGCGTCTCCGCCACGCGGCGCGCGATCCCGCCGGCGGCGTCGCCGACGTGCACGACGTACGCGAGCGGCGCCGCGTCCGCCGCCTGACCGGCGTCCTGCATCAGCAGGATCATGCGCTCGACGCCGATCGCGAAGCCGCATGCGGGCGCGGGCTTGCCGCCGAGCGCCTCGACGAGGCCGTCGTAGCGGCCGCCGCCGGCGACGGTCCCCTGCGCGCCGAGCCGATCGGTGATCCACTCGAACACCGTGCGGTTGTAGTAGTCGAGCCCGCGCACGAGGCGCGGATTCACGTCGAACGCGATGCCGGCATCGCCCAGCAGGCGCGCGAGGCCGTCGAAGTGCATGCGCGACTCGGCGCCGAGCGCGTCGATCAGGCGCGGCGCCGCGTCGATCATCGCCTGCATCGACGGCTCCTTGCTGTCGAGGATGCGCAGCGGGTTCGCGTGCATCCGGCGGCGCGCGTCCTCGTCGAGCAGGTCGCGGTGGCGTTCGAAATGATCGATCAGCGCGGCGCGGTGCGCGCGGCGCTCGAGCGGGTCGCCGATCGAGTTGATCGCGAGCCGGATGCCGTCGGCGACGCCGAGCTCGCGCCACAGCCGCGCGAGCATGACGATCTGTTCGGCGTCGACGTCGGGACCCGGGAAGCCCAGCGCCTCGACGTCGAACTGGTGGAACTGGCGATAGCGGCCGCGCTGCGGACGCTCGTGGCGGAACATCGGGCCGGAGAGCCACACGCGCTGCGGCCGCTCGTAGCAGAGGTTGTGCTCGATCGCGGCGCGCACGATGCCGGCGGTCGCCTCGGGCCGCAGCGTCAGGCTCTCGCCCGAGAGACGGTCCTCGAACGTGTACATCTCCTTCTCGACGACGTCGGTGTGCTCGCCGATGCCGCGGACGAACAGCGCGGTCGGCTCGACGATCGGCACGCGCAGGTTGCGGTAGCCGTAGAGCGCGAACACCGAGCGCGCCACGTCCTCGAGGCGCTCCCACAGCGCCGCGTCGTCGGGCAGCACGTCGTTCATTCCACGCACCGCCTGGAGCGGCGCGAGCTTCGCGCGAGGAACGGCAGCGGCGTCGGATGGGGCGTTCATCGCGGGCATCGTGGCGTCCGCGCGCCGCGCGGAGCCTTCGTCCTTGATCGTGCGTCAGTCGAGCCGGATGCGCGCGACGTTCTGGCGCGAAAGGGCCGCGACGTCGAGCGGGCGTCCGCGCCACGCGGCGTCGACGACGGCCGCGTTGCCGACGGTCACCTCGGCGGGCGTCGTGACGGCGATCTCGCGCGTCGCCCCGTCGCTGCCGGTCATCGACAGCACGATGCCGCCCGAGCGATCGCGGACCTCGACCCACGAGGTGCCGCGAAAGCGCAGCATGAGCTGGGGGGTGCCGTTCGCAGGAGCCGAGGCCTGCGACGGGTTCGCAGCCGCGTCCTGCGGGGCCCGCGGAGGCTGCGTCGATTCGACGGCCCCCGTGTTCGCCGGCAGCGCACCGGTCGCAACCGGGGGTGCGGAAGGCGTCGAGAGGGTGCCCGGCGCGGCTCCGGTCGAAGGCGCGCTGACTTCGGCCGGCGAACCGCCGGTCGGCGGCGGGCTCGACGGCTGCACCGGATTGACGAGCGGTACCCCCGGGAGGCTCGCCGGGGCGGCCGGCGCGCGCGACGCGGGCGGGCGCGCGAATTCGTAGAACGCGGCGGCCGCGACGATCGCCACCAGCACGAGCGGGATCGCCCAGCGCGCGATGGCGGGACGCGACGAGCGCTCGGTCGGCATCTCGCCGATCGCGCGCGAGGTCGCCGCGAGCGAAGGGCGCTCGGGCGCCGTCCCGAGTTCGCCGGGCAGCGCGGCGAGCACCGCGTCCACGTCGATGTGCAGGAGCCGCGCGTAGTTGCGCACGAATCCGCGGATGAACGTTCGGCCAGGCAGGTTCGCGAAGTCGTCGCGCTCGATCGCGACGACCTGTCGCGGCGCGAGCTTGAGCTGCATCGACACGTCCTCGATCGTGAGGCCGGCCGCGTGGCGCGCGTGCGCGAGGACCGTGCCCGCGCTCGGCGCCGCCGCCGCTTCGGTCTCTGGCGCGTCCGGGATCTCGTCTGAGTTCACTAGCAGGATCCGCCCACGATCGCGCGCGCCTCGGGGCTGTTCGGGTAGCGGTTGCGCAGCTGCATCACGTACGACTGCTCCGATTGCTTGTCCTCGAGGCGGCGCTCGAGGCACATGCCGAGGTACAGCGCTTCCGGTGGCGGCGGATTCTGCGCCATCACGTAGCGCATCAGCGCGCGCGATTCGTCGAGGCGGCCGTTACGATACGAGAGGAGCGCGAGGTTGTACGCAGCGAGCGGATTGCCGGGCTTCAGCGTCAGCGCGCGGCGCAGGTACTGGTCGCCCGCCGCAAGGTCGCCCGCCTCGATGCTGCACTTGCCGGCGTTGATCAGCGCGATCTCGGGCGTGCGGTAGAGCGGGTTGCGCAACGCCGCCTCGAACTCGCCGACCGACTCGCGCGGCTTGCCGTGCGTGCAGAGATACCAGCCCCAGTTGTGGCGGATGTCCGAGTCCGCCGGCGCGAGCTCGAGCGCGCGTCGGAAATTGGCTTCGGCCTGCGCTTCGTCGCCGAGCTCCGCGTAGACGACTCCGTAGACGCTGTAGACCTTCGCGTAGCCCGGGTCGAACTTGAGCGCCTCGGCGAGCTCCTCGAGCGCGACGTCGTATTGGCCGCGCTCGAAATAGCTCGCCGCGAGCTCGGTGCGAAGCTCGGATTTGTAGCGCGGCGTCGCCTCCTCCTGTCGGAACGGCGGAAGCTGCTGCTGCTGGAGTTGCGGCCCCTGCGGCATCGCGTCCTGCTTGGGCTGCCTGGACTCGCAGCCGGCGAGCACCGTGAGTGCGAGCGCGGCGAAGAGGATGACCTGGCGCATCGAAGGTCCCGGGATCAGGAAGTCCGCGCGATGGCGAAGCGCTTCGCGAGCGGACGGGTCACGCGGTTCTGCACGCGCCCGGCGAGCTGCCCGCACGCGGCGTCGATGTCGTCCCCTCGCGTCTTGCGGATCGTCGTCACGATCCCCGCGTCCATCAGGCGGCGCTGGAACTCGACGATGCGGCCGCGCGGGCTGACGGCGAACTCGGTTCCGGGAAACGGGTTGAACGGGATCAGGTTGAGCTTGCACGGCACGTCGTGCACGAGCCGCGCCAGCGCGCTCGCCTGCGCGGGCGCGTCGTTGACGCCGTCGAGCATCACGTATTCGAACGTGATGAAGTCGCGCGGCGCGACGTCGAGATAGCGCCGGCATGCCGCGAGGAGGTCGGCGAGCGGATGCTTGCGGTTGAGCGGCACCAGGCGGTCGCGCAACGCGTCGTCGGGCGCGTGCAGGCTTACCGCCAGCGCGACCGGGCATTCGGCGGCGAGCCGGTCCATCTGCGGCACGAGGCCGGACGTCGAGACGGTCACGCGGCGGCGCGAGAGCCCGTACGCGTGGTCGTCGAGGAAGAGCCGGAGCGCCGGGATCACGCGGTCGAGGTTCGCGAGCGGCTCGCCCATCCCCATCATCACGACATTGGTGATCGGGGCACGCTGGAGATCCCCCCGCAACGCGCTGCGCGCGCCGCCCCCCGAGGGGGCCGACGACCTCGGGGCGGCCCGTCGGTCGTCGATGGGATCCCCCCGAAGCGCGCTGCGCGCGCCGCCCCCCGAAGGGGCCGACGACCTCGGGGCGGCCCGTCGATCGTCGTTCGCTTCGACCGTGGGCGCCGAGCATCGCTCCGACAGCAACGTGCGGTTCGCGTGCCACAGCTGGCCGACGATCTCGGCGGTCGTGAGGTTGCGGTTGAAGCCCTGCTTGCCGGTCGCGCAGAACGCGCAGTCCATCGCGCAGCCGGCCTGCGACGAGACGCACAGCGTGCCGCGGTCGTCCTCGGGGATGTAGACCGCCTCGATCGCGTTGCCGGCGCCGACGTCGAACAGCCACTTGCGCGTGCCGTCCGACGCGGTCGCGTCGCGGATCACCGGCGGCACCTCGATCGTCGCCTCGGCCGCGAGCGATGCGCGCAGCGTCTTCGCGACGTCGGTCATCGACGCGACGTCGCCGGCGAAGCGCTGGTGCACCCAGCGCGACACCTGGTGCGCGCGAAACGGCTTCTCGCCGCGCTCGGCGAGATAGCGCGCGAGGCCTTGCGGGTCGAGGTCGAGGAGGTTCACCGGGCTTGCGTTATCGCGTATGGATCTGCGAAGCCGGGAAGAAATACGCGATCTCGGCGGCCGCGGTCTCGGCCGCGTCGGATCCGTGCACGGCGTTCGCGTCGATCGACTCGGCGAAATCGGCGCGAATCGTGCCCGGCGCGGCCTTCCTCGGGTCGGTCGCGCCCATCAGGTCGCGGTTCGTCACGATCGCGCCCGGGCCCTCGAGCACCTGGATCATCACCGGCCCCGAAGTCATGAAGGTGACGAGGTCGCCGAAGAACGGCCGTCCCCGGTGCACCGCGTAGAAGCCTTCCGCCTCGGCACGCGAGAGCCACGTCATCCGCGCGGCTACGATGCGAAGGCCCGCCTTCTCGAACCGGGCGACGATCTGCCCGATGACGTTCTTCGCGACGGCATCCGGCTTGATGATGGAAAGGGTGCGTTCGACCGCCATGACTGCTCCAGGAAAACGATATAAATGCGAGGAAACTCAAAATGATAACACTTCCGGGTCCGATCCGGTGCTTTGGGCGCGCCCGCCACGGGTGCGCGCCGAAGGCGTTCGGCGCGGATCGCGGGTTCGGCGAAGGCGCGTTGCCGCGGGAGCCCATCCGGGCGTAGGCGGGTCCACGGCCGAGGGGCCCCGGGCGTTAGAATGGGCGCCGATGCGACGGGCCGCGCCAGAACGCCCGCGCCGGGAAGCGAACAGCAGGATCCTTTGGAGGAACGACATGGTTTCGGTTTCGAGAATCGCCGCGGCGCTGGCCGCACTCGCATGGGCCACGACCGCCGCCCACGCACAGACCTTCCCGACCAAGCCGATCCAGTTGCTCGTGCCGTTCGCGGCCGGCGGGCCCACGGACACCGTCGCGCGCTCGCTGGCGCAATCGATGGGCAAGGCGCTCGGCCAGACGATCGTCGTCGAGAATGCGCCGGGAGCCGGCGGAACGATCGCGCCGGTCAAGCTCAAGAACGCGGTGGCCGACGGCTACACGCTGATGCTCGCGCACATCGGCATGTCCACCGCGCCGGCGCTGTACCGGTCGCTGCCCTTCAAGCCGCTCGAGGACTTCGAGCTCATCGGACAGGTCGTCGACGTGCCGATGACGTTCATCGCGCGGAAGGACTTCCCGCCGAACGACTTCAAATCGATGGTCGAGTACGTCAAGGCGAACAAGGGCAAGGTCACGCTGGCGAACGCCGGCATCGGCGCGGCGTCGCACCTGTGCGGCCTCCTGTTCATGACGGCCATCCAGACCGACCTCACGACGGTCCCGTACAAGGGCACCGCGCCGGCGATCAACGATCTCCTCGGCGGCCAGGTCGACATCCTGTGCGACCAGACAACGAATACGACCTCCTACATCAAGTCGGGGCGCATCAAGTCCTACGCGGTGACGTCGAAGTCGCGCGTCGACTCGCTCAAGGAACTGCCGTCGGCCGCGGAAGCGGGTCTGCCCGGTTTCGAGGTGACGGTGTGGCACGGCGTGTACGCGCCGAAGGGCACGCCGAAGCCGGTGGTCGACAAGCTGGTCGCCGCGCTGCAAGCCGGGATCGCCGATCCGGGCTTCGTGCAGAAGATGGCCGACCTGGGCTCGGTGGTCGTCACGAAGGACAAGGCGACGCCGGAAGGGCTGCGCACGCACCTCAAGGCGGAGATCGACAAATGGACGCCGATCATCCGCAAGGCGGGCGTCTACGCGGATTGATCCGGCGGCGAAAAGTGCACACCACCTTTTCGCCGGCACGGCGAAAGGCGCAACGGCCGCCTTTCGCCGCTCAAGCCTGGTCAGCACGAAGGGCTTGGGGCGGCCCGGCGCCTTTCGTCTAGCAAGGGCAACGAAAAACCGGGCGCATTGCGACGCGGCGGTCTTCGGCGACGGGGCTGCCGCGTTTCACAGGTACGGACGGCGTCGACGACTGGCGATCGTCCTGCCAACCGCGCTTTCCTTCAGCGAGGCGGGCGCGAGCTTTGTTCGCTAGCGCTCTCGCGCGTACCACAAGGGCACGCGGCCCGGCCGCCCCGGCGGCGCGCGCCACGCGATATCGACGCCGAGGCCCGGCACCGCGACCAGCGTGTCGCCCGCCACGACCAGCGGGAGTGCGTCGCGCTCCCAGGTCGGAAGCGCGCTTTCGCGCAGCAGGGACGCGAGCGCGCGGCGCGCCTGCCCGGGGGCGAGTTGCAGGCGCTCGCCACCCTGCCGCAGCCGGATTGCGAGGCCCGCTCCGATGCGCGCTGCGTCGATGCCCGCGCCTTCGCATGCCTCGAAGCGTAGCTCGCCGTGCGGCAGCGCGATCGACGCCTCGCCCTGCCAATCGGCGCGGAAGTCCGGCGGCGTCGAACGATGCACGAACACGCGGCCGCGATGGCGTCCGACGACGGCGCCCGCGTGTTCGAGCGCGATCGTCGCGTCCACGCGCGCGAAGGCGAGCTGGCGCAACATCGCGTCGAGGCGCGCGGCCGATGGCGGCCGCAATCCGCGAGCGCGCAGGAACCAGCGCAGCAGGTTGCGCGCGCGCGGCGCTTCGAGCGTCGCGAGCGGCGCTGCCGCGACCGAGCCATCGTCCTCGCCGTAACCCGCGTCGCGCGCATCCATCGCGCCGAGCGCGTCGAGCAGCGATGCCGCGTCCGCCTGGTGCGCGGCGGCGCGCGCGAGCGTCGCCGGATAGCCGGGCAGCGCAGCGGCGAAGGCGGGCACCACGTGCGCGCGCACCGCATTTCGGCGCAATGCCCTGTCCTCGTTGCTCGGATCGTCGATCCAGGGCAATCCGCGCGCTTTCGCGTAGGCGACGACCGCCGCGCGCGAAACGCCGAGCAGCGGCCGCGACCAGACGAGGCCCTCGGCATCGGTCTGCTCGGCGGGCATGCCCGCGAGCCCCGAAGGGCCCGCGCCTCGGCCGAGTTGCAGCAGGAGCGTTTCCGCCTGGTCGTCCTGGTGATGCGCGAGCGCGATGGTTCGGACGCCGTGATGCGTCGCGAGATCACGCAGCGCCGCGTAGCGCGCGTCGCGCGCCGCGCATTCGATCCCGAAGCGGCGCGAGTGCAGGACGCTGACGCGCCGCTGCGCGAACGCGAGGCCACGCTCTTCGCAGATGCGCGCGCAGAACGCCGACCACGCGTCGGCTTCGGCCTGCAGCCCGTGATGGATATGGAACGCGATGGCCTCGCGACCGGCGGCGCGCAGCGCGGCGAGCCCGGCATCGAGCAGCGTGATCGAGTCGCGACCGCCGGAAAGCGCGAACGCGACCGGCGTACGCCGGGCGTCGAGCGACGCGACCCAGGCCGCGAGCGCGCGCTCGACCGGCGACGGGGCGTCAGCCGGGCGTGAGCTCCTTGAACTTGCCATAACCGACGATCCGGTCGTCGCGGCG
>JBDTNO010000029.1:0-21514 GCA_039933715.1 Betaproteobacteria bacterium | reverse complement strand
CCGGCGACCCGGTACCAGTCGGCGATCGTCGACCCGCTCGCCGACGTCATCGCCGAGCTGAAGGGCCAGAAGCCGGGCGCGGCGGCGCCAGCGGAGGGCATGAGCGTCGACCCGCTCGCCGACGTGATGGCCGACATCCGCGCCGGCAAGGGCGATATGGCCGCGCCGGTGCCCGCGGAAGCGCGCAGCGCGACGCTGCCGTTCGGCGGCGACAAATGGGGGCGCGACATCCTCGCCAAGACGATCAAGGGCTCGGAGACGTCGATCTTCGTCGGCATCGCCTCGGCGCTCGTCGCCACCGCGCTCGGCACGATCTTCGGCGCGCTCGCCGGCTACTACGGCCGCTGGGTCGACGACGCGTTCAACTGGTTCTACTCGGTGTTCAACTCGATCCCGTACCTGCTGCTGATCCTCGCGGTCGCCGCGGTGCTGCAGCAGAAGGGGATGCTCACGATCATCCTGATCCTGGGCCTCACCGGGTGGACCGGCGTATTCCGGCTGATCCGCGCCGAGTACCTGAAGCACAAGTCGCGCGAGTACGTGCAGGCGGCCGACGCGATCGGCGCGTCGAACGCGCGACGCATGTTCGTGCACATCTTCCCGAACGTCTCGCACGTCGTGCTCGTGCAGTTGTCGATCCTGGTCGTCGGGTTCATCAAGGCCGAGGTGATCCTGTCGTTCCTCGGCTTCGGCGTCCCGGTCGACGTCGTGTCGTGGGGCTCGATGCTGAACGAGGCGCAGAACGAGCTGATTCTCGGCAAGTGGTGGCAGCTCGTGGCCGCGACGGTCGCGATGGCGATTCTCGTCACCGCGTTCTCGCTCTTCACCGACGCGCTGCGCGACGCGCTCGACCCGAAGCTCAAGGGCCTGAAGGGACACTGACGCCATGCCAGCCGATCCAGTTCCGGACGCCCGAGCGCCGCTGGTCGAGGTGCGCGATCTCCGCGTGTCGTTCCGCCTCGGCGGCGACGCGACGTTCGACGCCGTCAGGGGCGTCTCTTTCGACATCCCGATCGACACGACCGTCGCGCTGGTCGGCGAGTCGGGCTCGGGCAAGAGCGTCACGGCGCTCGCGATCCTCGGCCTCCTGCCGCCCGAGAACTCGATCGTCGACCCGCGCAGCAGGGTGCTCTTCGACGGGAAGGACCTGATCGGGATGCCGTCGCGCGCGCTGCGCGACATGCGCGGCGCCGACATCTCGATGATCTTCCAGGAGCCGATGACGTCGCTGAACCCGGTGTTCACCGTGGGCTGGCAGCTCGTCGAGGTGCTGAAGCTGCACCGCGGCCTTTCCCCGCGTGAGGCGAAAAAGCGCGCGATCGAGCTGCTCGACGAGGTCGGAATCCCCGACGCGCGGCGTCGCTTCAACGCCTATCCGTCGCAGATGTCGGGCGGCCAGCAGCAGCGCGTGATGATCGCGATGGCGATCGCCTGCGAGCCCAAGCTCCTGATCGCCGACGAGCCGACGACCGCGCTCGACGTGACGATCCAGAAGCAGATCCTCGACCTGATCGCCGAACTGCAGAAGCGCCACCGGATGAGCGTGCTGTTCATCACGCATGACCTCGCGGTCGTCGGCGAGATCGCCGACCGGGTGATCGTGATGCGCAACGGCGAGATCCGCGAGCAGGGCACGGCCAGGCAGGTGTTCGAGTCGCCGCGCGACGACTACACGAAGGCGCTGCTGATGTGCCGGCCCGAGCTCCAGCATCGCCCCGTGCGCCTCCCGGTGATCGACGATTTCGTCGGCGGGCGCGCGCCGAACCTCGGCGAGCGCGCGCGCGGCATCTCGCCCGCCGACCCGGTGATCCTCGAAGTGCAGCACCTCGGCAAGAGCTTCTACGTGCGCGACGGCGTGTTCGGCAAGCGCGAGCTCAAGGCCGCCGAGGACGTCTCGTTCACGTTGAGGCGCGGCAAGACGCTGGGGCTCGTCGGCGAGTCGGGATCGGGCAAGACGACCGTGGGACTGACGTTGATGCGGCTCCACGAGCCGACGACCGGGCAGGCGCTCTTCGAGGGTAAGGACATCCTCGCGATGTCGAACCGCGAGTTCATGCCCTACAAGCGACGCATCCAGATCATCTTCCAGAACCCGTACGCGTCGCTCAACCCGCGCTTCACGATCGGCCAGATCCTGATCGAGCCGATGGCGATCCACGGCATCGGCGACAGCGCGCAGGAGCGCACCGACAAGGTGTTCGAGCTGCTCGGCCGGGTCGGCCTGCCCGACGTCTCGTTCTACAAGTACCCGCACGAGTTCTCGGGGGGCCAGCGCCAGCGCATCGCGATCGCGCGCTGCCTCACGCTCCGCCCCGACATCCTGATCTGCGACGAGTCGGTCTCGGCGCTCGACGTCTCGGTGCAGGCGCAGGTGCTGAACCTGCTGCAGGACCTTCAGGACGAGTTCCAGCTCTCGTACCTGTTCATCTCGCACGACCTCGCGGTCGTCAAGTACATCTCGGACGAGGTGATGGTGATGAACGAAGGACGCGTCGTCGAGATCGCCGGCTCCGACGAGATCTACCGGCACCCGCGCGAGCCTTACACGCAGCGGCTGCTGTCGGCGATCCCGAAGGGGTGGCGCGGCGAGCACGCCATCGCGTGACGTCACCTCAGGTACCACGGACGTCACCTCAGGTACCACGTACGAACCACGTACGCCACGCGTACGTGGTTCGTACGTGGTACCGGGGGTAGCCCGGCGGCTCAGAGCGTGAACGCCATCTCGCGGAAGAGCGAGCCGGGCAGCCGCGCGCTCGTGAGATGCCGCGACCGGTAGCTGTCGGGCGGCAGCAGGAGCTCGGTCTCGCGCGTGAGCGCCTCGAGGTTCGAGCCCAGCATCCGGTACAGCGTGTCGTCGAAGCGCATCACGTCGACCGGCGCGACGATGCGACCGCGCTCGACGCGGAACGTCGCGAAGCGCGTCATCCCGGTGATGCGGCACGCCGGGCGATCCGAATCGTTCGAGTACCAGAGGTTCCCGATCCCGCGACGTTCTTGCGCACCGCGCAGCCGGTCGCGGTCTGGTCGACGAAGCGCAGCGACCAGAAGTCGGCGTCGAGGGACAGCCGGGGGAGGTCGAGCGGCATGGTCGGAGTCCGGAGGGGGATCGTGGAATCGGGAGGGGAAGCGTCGAGTCGTGGATCGTCGGATCGTCGAGTCGTGGACCGTGCGACCGTCAGGGGCGGGTGCGCGATGGATCGCGAGCGCTTCGGGAGTTCGACGATCGTGGCACCAAAACGCCACGCCGATTCCGGCTTCCCGGCCGCTCATTCCCGATCGTTGCGTGCGAGTCTTTCCAGCGTCTCGCCGGTCACGCGCGCGAGCCGCCAGTCGGGCAAGACCGTCGCGCCCAGGCGCTCGTAGAACCCGATCGCGCTCGCGTTCCAGTCGAGCACCGCCCACTCGAAGCGTCCGCAGCGCCTCTCGACGGCGATCGCGGCCAGCGCACGGAGGAGGCCGGCCCCGACGCCTTTCCCGCGATGTTCCGGACGCACGTAAAGGTCCTCGAGCCACAGGCCGGGACGGGCGAGGAACGTCGAGAAAGTTTGGAAAAACAGCGCGAAACCGACGATTTCGCCCTGAAGCTCGGCCACGAGCACGGCGGCGGACGGGCGCGGCCCGAAGAGGGCGGACTCGAGATCGGGGAGCGTGCCGACGCAAAGGTGCGCGAGCTTTTCGTAAGTCGCCAGCTCGCCAATGAGTCCGTGTACCGCGCCGACGTCCGCGCCGGTCGCGGGCCGGATCGACGCGGCGTCCATTTCAGGCGACATGCCGGCCGAGGATCACGAGATCCCGCTCGACGCCGTCCAATTCGGCGACGCGCGGCAGCGCGCCCCAGCGGTCGAAGCCGAATCGCGCGAACAGCGCGAGGCTTTGGACGTTGTGGCCGAACACGAAGGCGAGCAACGTCGAGACGCCGAGCGACGGCGCCCGAGAAACCGCGTGGTCGAGCAGAGCGCTCGCGTGCCCGCGGCGCCGCGCGGCCGGATCGACATAGATGCCGAGCTCCGCCGTCCGGTGGTACGCGGGACGGCCGTAGAACGAACGTACGGATAGCCAGGCTTCGACCGCATCGCCGGCGCCGGTTTCGACCCACAACGGCCGGCGGGCCGGATCGAACTCGCGGAACCAGTTTTCCCGTGCCGCTACCGTCACCGGCTCGGTGTCCGCCGTCGCCATGCGCCCGGGAATCGACGCGTTGTAGATCGCGACGATTGCAGGCAGATCAGCGACTTGCGCGTCTCGCAGCATCACGGTTGGCAAATTTGCAACAATTCCCGGCGGGAAGTGTAGCAAAGCGGCGGCTTTCGTTGCCGCGCCGATTGACGGTCGAGTACATTCGGATCACGTGGCGCGCCGAGGGTCGTTTCCCGAGCGCGCCACACAATCAACTCTGGGGGTTTTCCATGGCTTTTCAGCGCAGAAAGGTTGCGACCGCGCTCGCCTACCTGGCGGGTGTGGGGACCGCGGGCATGCTGCTGACCGTAGCGCCCGTGTTCGCGCAAGACATCAGGGTCAACGTCACCGGCTCCAACATCAAGCGCGTCGACAACGAGACGGCGTCACCCATCGAGGTGATCACGCGCCAGGACATCGAGCGCACCGGCGCGGTATCGGTCAGCGAGGTCCTACAGTTCATCCCGTCCGCAGGATTCGCGATCGACGATCGCGTGACCAACGGCTTCACGAACGGTGCGGGCGCGCTCAATGTCCGCAACCTGGGCTTCAACAGCACGCTAATCCTATTGAACGGGCGCCGCCTGCCGACCTACCCGTTGGCGCAGCGCACGACTCTCGGCTCCCAGCAGTTCCAGGACCTCAACGCGATTCCCGTGTCTGCGGTCGAGCGCATCGAGATCCTGAAAGACGGCGCGTCCGCGATCTACGGCGCCGATGCGGTCGGCGGGGTGGTCAACATCATCCTGCGCAACAACTACACGGGCATCGAGGCCGGCGCCTCGTACGGCATCTCGCAGCAGGGCGATGGCGATACCTACCAGGCGAATGCGTCGTTGGGCTTCGGCGACCTGGCGAAGGATCGCTTCAACGTCTTCGCGAACCTGTTCTATCTGAAGCGCGACGCGATGCTGGCCAAGGATCGCCCGTTCGCGAACAACGAGGACCTGCGCGGGCGAGGGGGCACGGACTTCCGTTCCGGCTTCGGCTACCCGGGGACGGTGATCGACACCGTAACCGGTGCGTTCCAGGTCTACCCGAACTGCCCGCCTGAGGACGTGGCGCGCTCGCGATGCCGGTACAACCGCGCGGGGTTCGGCGGAGTCTATCCCGAGGTCGAGCGCTACAGCGCGAACTTGAAGGGCGAGTTCGCGATCACCCCGGACATCTCGATCTTCGCCGAAGGGCTGTATGCACGGAACGACGCGAAGAACATCGGCTTCCCGTCGCCGTCGACCGACGACGCGGTGATCGGCTCGAACATCCTGCCGGTGGGCCATCAGAACAACCCGTTCCCGAACCCGGCGCTGGTCGCGCACCGCTACGCAGACGTCGGCAATCGCGACACGGATGCCAAGGGCGAGACCTGGCGCGGCGTGCTCGGCTTGAAGGGCAACTACAGGGCTTGGGACTGGGAAGCCTACGGGAGTTGGAACAAGATCGAGATCGAGGAGCGGCAACTCAACAACGTGCTGGCGACGACCGCGCTCGAGACGATCAACGACGGCTCCTACAACTTCTTCGACCCGTTCGGCAATCCGGCGACGACCGACCGGCTGCGCTACAACGGCTTCCACACCGGCAAGTCGACGTTCAACGACTATGGCGTCAAGGCGTCCGGCGAGGTGTGGAACCTGCCGGCCGGGCCGGTGCTCGTGGCCGTAGGTGCGCAACACACGCAGCTTGAGGTGGCGGACAACCCGGATCCCCAGATCGCCGCTGGAAACGCGCTCGGCATCAGCGCCTCGGCGGCGTTCGGCAAACAGGACCTGTCGGCCGTGTTCGGAGAAATAATCGTCCCGGTCATCAAGGGCGTCGAAATCTCCGGCGCGCTGCGCTACGACAAGTACACCAAATCGGGCGACTTCTCGAATACCTCGCCGAAGATCGGGATTCGCTACCAGCCGGTGCGCAACCTGCTGTTGCGGGCGACGTATTCGGAGGTGTTCCGGGCCCCGTCGATTTTCGAGACGTCGACCGCGAACCAGTCGTCGTTCGAGTTCGGCCTGACCGACCCGACCCGATGCATCACCGGTGCCGAGCCTGACTGCAACCTCGACGTGCGCCTGAACCAGACCGGCAACCCGGACCTCAAGCCCGAAACGTCGAAGGTCTGGAACATCGGCGTGGTCTGGGAGCCGACGCCGAACTCGTCGATCTCGGTGGACTACTACCAGATCAAGCGCAAGGACGAAATCGGCTTGTTCGCGACGCAGACGCTCATCAACCTGTTCCCGAACAATCCGGCGATCGTCATCCGCAATCCGCTGGGGATCATCGATACGGTGAACAATGTGCCGGTGCAGTTCTCGAAGACGACGACCTCGGGTGTCGACGTCGAGGGCCGCCTGCGCATCCCGCTCGAGCGGTACGGCACGGTTGCCCTGCGCGGCGCGATCGCCTACGTGGATGACTACACGTTCGCGACGCTGGGCGACAGCGGCACCATCGAGAATTTCCAGTTCAACGGCACGTACAACCAGCCGCGCCTGCGCGGCTCCTGGGACTTGTCGTGGCTGTACGCCGCGCACGAGGTTTCGCTCAACGGCTACTACGTCGGGCACTACGCGCAGCTGAACGAGACGCCGTCGGGCAGCGACGTGACGGCGATGGGAATCTGGAACCTGTTCTACAAGTGGAACTTCAACAGGAACCTGACGCTCAACGCGTCGATCCAGAACCTGCTCGACAGAGACCCCGTGTTCAGCAACGAGTCGTCAGCCTCGAATGCCGGCTACAACCCGTCGCAGAGCGATCCGAAGGGGCGCGTGTACCAGGTCGGCTTACAGTACCGGTTCCGCTGAGCATCCCGGAACGCGCGCGCCCGCGAGGGCGCGCTGCAGGCAAAAAGGGGGCGGAAACGTCCCCTTTTTCTTTCGCGTCACACCGGGGGCACTCCCCTCTCCGACTCCGATGGCCGATTATTTGACCAGCGGCAGCGTCGAGGCGACTTCGTAGCGGTAGCCCGATTGCAGCTTCGACTCGATCTGCAGGTAGCGAATCGCCTTGCGCCCCGGCAGCGCCTTCACGACCCCGGTGTACATCGCCTTCCGCGCGCGCGCTTCCGCATCCTCGATCTCGACCAGCTCCTTCGCGAGGTTGCGTGCGTGCAGGTCGGAAATTCGGTCGGCAATCACGGCTTCCTGGACCGCGAGCGAAAAGCGGCGATTGTTCGCTTCGAGCTTGCGCTGGAACGCGTCGTACACCGGCCAGAACTTCTTCGCCTCGGCATCGGTGAGCGCGAGCGCCGAGTCGACGAGCGTTTTCTTGGCGGCCGGGGTCTTCGCCTGTTCCCGCAGCCCCTTGACGTCGGTGACCTCGGGTGCGGCGCCTTGCGCGAAGGCGACGGGCGAGGCGACGAGCGTGACGGCGAGCAGGACGATGGCGAGCGGTGTTCTCATGGATTCCTCGATGGTTGCGGCGAGCCGCAGTCGGTCATTCCCGCGTGGGCGGGCTTCCCGCGGCGTGCGACGAATGGCACGGGCACCACATCCGCCGGGGAGGGCGAAGCCGGGCCGGCGCGACGGGGAACATTCTATCTGCGCCGACGTTGCCCGCGCGCAATGCCTAGCGTGCCGGCGGACGGGCAGGACCGCGAGCCGGTGCTGGTTGGCGTCCTGGAGTCCTTCCACTAATCGCCTGCTGGACTTTTCGCGGTCGCGGGGGCACCATTACGCGCTTTTTGCCCGCCCCAGGCCCCGCGAAGTTGCGGGGCCGATGCATTCCATGCGGTCCACGGTGCATCGCTGCCGACGTCTCGCGGCACGGAGCGCTCCGCGCTGGAAGACGCGCGCGGCCCTCCCGGGGCCGGCGCGACGGCCTTCCGGCGTCCGTGCGCCCGTGGCTGCGGCGAGGCATTTTTGCGTAGTGAGGTCGACCCCAGTACGATTCGTCCCTTCCGAGACGCGTCCAACTTCCTCCGGCCCGACCGGTTGCGAGGAGCGGCGCGCAGGCGCCATCCCGAGCCTGCGTTCCGGCGCCCCCGGTCCATCGATCCGATCGGCTAACACCTAGTCTGGAGACACCATGCTGAAGATGACCCGTTGGGCCGCGCTGGCCGTGGTCCTGCTCGTCGCCGCCGCGATGGAGCTTCCCATCGCACGGGCGCAAGGACAGGCCGCGCCCGCCAACGCGCCGGCCGCCGCGGCGCCCGCCACGCCGGCGGCTCCCGCCGACGCGGCCGCCCCGGCGCCCGCGCCGGCCGCGAAGGCTGCCCCCCGCGCGATGGAAGTCGTCGACAACCCGTACGGCCTCGAAGCGCTGTGGCGGGGCAGCGACGTGGTCGCCAAGGCCACGCTGGTGATCCTCATCATCATGTCGATGGGCAGCTGGTACATCATCATCACCAAGATCTACGAGCAGTCGAAGGTCGTTCGCGCGGCCAAGAAGGCCGAAAAGGAATTCTGGAACGCGCCCTCGGTCAAACAGGGGGCCGAGCGCCTGAAGGCTGGCAGCCCGTTCCGTTTCATCGCGGAGACCGGCCTCGAGGCGACCGACAAGCACACCGGCATGCTCGAAGGCGTCAACATGAACGACTGGATCACGATGTCGATCCAGCGCGCGATCGACAACGTGCAAAGCCGCATGCAGGACGGGCTCGCGTTCCTCGCCACCGTCGGCTCGACCGCCCCGTTCGTCGGGCTGTTCGGCACGGTCTGGGGCATCTATCACGCGCTCACCGCGATCGGCATCGCGGGCCAGGCCTCGATCGACAAGGTCGCAGGGCCGGTCGGCGAGGCGCTGATCATGACGGCGATCGGACTCGCGGTCGCGGTGCCCGCGGTGCTCGGCTACAACTGGCTGATCCGCCGCAACAAGTCGGCGATGGAGCGCGTGCGCGCGTTCGCCGCCGACCTGCACGCCGTGCTGCTCTCCGCGCCTCGGCACGCCGCCAGGGTCTGATGCCATGTCGATGAACGTCGGTTCGCCCGACGATGACGACGAGGTCGTCTCGTCGATCAACACCACGCCGCTCGTCGACGTGATGCTGGTGCTGCTGATCATCTTCCTCATCACGATTCCGGTCGTGACGACGTCGATCCCGGTCACGCTCCCGAAGGAGCAGAACGAGGTCCGCGAGACCAAGCCCGAGAACATCACGCTCTCGGTCGACGCCGGCGGCCGCATCTACTGGAACGAACTCCGCATCGTCAGCACGCAGGTGCTCATCGACCGGCTGAAGAAGGTGGCGGTGCTGAACCCGCAGCCGGAAGTGCAGATCCGCGGCGACGGCGGCGCCGCGTACGACGCGATCGGCCGGATCATCTACGCGTGCCAGCGCGCGGGCATCGCGAAGGTCGGCTTCATCACCGAGCCTCCGGTGCGCGGCGGCTGACGCCGAACGCCCGGCTCGAGGGAACCCATCATGGCAATGAACGTCGGCACCCAGGGTCAGGGCAGCGACCCGGACGTCATGATCGACATCAACACCACGCCGCTGATCGACGTGATGCTGGTGCTGCTGGTCATGCTGATCATCACGCTGCCGATCCAGCTCCACTCGGTCAACCTCAACATGCCGGTCGGCAATCCGCCGCCGCCGCTGGTGAAGCCCGAAGTGCTGAAGATCGACATCGACAACATGAGCCGCATCTACTGGAACGGCGAGCTCCTCGCGGGCCGTGCCGACCTCGAGGAGAAGTTCCAGTCGGCGGCCGCGCAGCCGGTGCAGCCCGAGCTGCACCTGCGTCCCGACAAGGCCGCCAAGTACGAGCAGGTCGCCCTGGTGCTCGCCAGCGCCCAGCGTCTCGGTCTCACGAAGATCGGGATCATCGGCAGCGAGCAGTTCATCGAATAACGGCCGGGCGCGGCCACGAGCCGCGGCCCACGGAGTCGACAGCATGGACTACGCACGGCGACAGAGGGACCCCGGGCGCCACGTCATCGGGATCGCGTTCGTCGTCCTCGTGCACGGGCTCGTGATCTACGCGCTCGTGTCGGGGCTCGCGCGGAAGGCGGTCGAGGTGATCAAGAAGCCGATCACCGCGACGATCATCGAGGAGATCAAGGCGCCGCCTCCGCCTCCCCCACCGCCGCCGCCCAAGAAGATCGTCGAGCAGCCGAAGATCGAGGTGCCGATCCAGCCGTACGTGCCGCCGCCGGACATTCCGCCGCCGCCGCCGATGGTCGAGATGCCGACGATCACCGCGGTGACGCCGGAGCCGCCGCCGAAGCAGGAATATGTGATCGCGCCGCCGCCGCCGCCGGTCGTCGCGCCGCCCGCGCCGCCGAAGCCCGCGGTGCGCCGCGGCATATCCCGGATCTCGGGCTACGACCCGACCTATCCGCGCGAGGCGATCCGCGCCAGCGTGGCGAAGGGGCGCGTGGTCGTGCGCCTGCAGATCGACGAGAAGGGCAACGTCACCGACGTGATCATCGTTTCGTCGGATCCGCCGCGCATCTTCGACCGGGCGGTGACGCAGGCGTTGCGCGAATGGAAGTTTCGTGCCGACGGCGAGAAATACACGGGCGAGGTCGAGGTCAACTTCACGCTCAAGGACGAATAGCGCCCCGCGAAAGCGCCAACCTGCTTTCGCGCGATAACAGCCGAAAACGGCAAAACGGCACGCCCCGCTTCTGGGGGCTCGACGCCGGTCGAGCGGCAAGAGCGACGAAGAACCGGGCGTGATGCGACGCGCGCGCCAGTCGCCGCGAAGACCCGAGCAGGGCAGTGGAAAAAAAGCGGCCGCCTCTTGGGGCGGCCGTTTGCTTTGGAGCGAGGGCGCCGGATCGTCGTCTAGTCGCGACGCAACGCGAACGCTGCGCCGCCCCAGGTCGCGGCGCCGACCGCGACGAGCGCGGTCACGACATGCGAAAGCGAAATCGGCTGCGCGGCAAGGATGCGGAAGAGCTCGCGCGCGACGTCGGTCGCCAGCGCGGGAAGCGAAGCGGCGATCGCGGTGCCGGCAATGCCCCACAGAGCCCATTCCGCCGGCCGGCGCCAGCGCGGCGAGGCGAATGGCGCGGGCAGCGCGGCCATCACGCGCGCGGTGAACCCGCCGTCATCGACGTGCGAGGCGCGATGCTCGCGCGCGTCGTCGACGAGCGCGCGCTCGATCCAGTCGTCGCCCGAAGGATCGGCGGCGAGGCGGGCGGTTTCGGTCATGGCGAAGGTCTCGAGTCGAATGCGATCGCGGCGTTACGGCGCCCAGGAAGCGAGCGCGAGCTTGAGCTTCCGCTTCGCGCGATGCACGTGCGTCTTGACGGTGCCGACCGGGCAACCGAGCACGAACGCGGCTTCCTCGTGCGACAGGTCGTTATGGTAGCACTGGACGATTGCCGCGCGCTCCGCGGGCGAGAGCACGCCGAGCGCGCGCTCCATGTCGATCCGAAGCGCCGCGCCGCCCGCGTGATCGGGCGTTCCTCCGCCGGGCGCGTCGGCCGCGTCGTCGTCGGCGACGGCCTGGTCGGTGTCGCCGAGCAGCACTTCCTTGCGCTTGCGCGCATCGGCGAGCCAGCAGTTGGTCGCGATCCGATAGAGCCAGGTCGAGAAGCGCGCCTCCTGCCGGAACGACTTGAGATTGCGCCACGCGAGCACGAAGGTTTCCTGCGCGAGGTCGTCAGCGAGCGCATGGTTGCCGACGGTGAGCCGTCGAACGCACGCGCGCACCGCCGACTGATGGCGTCGCACCAGCTCGGCGAACGCGTGGCGGTCGTCACCGACGACAGCCCGTTCGATGAGTTCGGCATCGGTCACCTTCGCGCGCGGGAGGGCCGGATCGCGGCTCGGTCGCGGTCAACTCACGCGACCGGCGGCGCGGGCGGTGGCGGGAGGTCTCGCGACGCCGGCACCTGCCGCTCCTCGAAATACCAGAGCACGATGTACGCGAGCCCGACGAACAGCAGCACCAGGCCCACGAAGTTCGGCGAGCCGTCGTCGAGCATCGAATAGAAGACGAAACCCAGGCCCACGGCGCCGACGATGAGGCCTTTGCGGAAATCCGACCAGGCCTCGCGCTGGCGCACCGACTTGGCCTGCTGGTAGAGCGGCGCGGTCGACGGCGAGTCGCGCATCGCGCTCGTGCGGCCGCCCGCGACCGCGTCGAACGCCTCGTTCGGCGGGACGAAGCCTTTCTCGGCGAGGCGCACCATCGTCTCGTTCATCATGCGGTTCTTGCGCACCTTGTACCAGATCACCAGCGCGACGATCAGGACCGGCGTCAGGAACACGAGGAAGGTCGAGGCGAACACGAGGCCGGCGATCCAGGGCGCCTGCTGGACGAACGCCTCGAACGAATCGAACTCGCGGGATCCGTCGCCACCGGTCACCCGCACGCGGCCGCTGTCGTCGTCGACGGTGATGCCGACCGAAGCGCGACCCTTGCGAGCCTTGTTCGGCGGCGTCGAAGCCGCGGCCTCGGCGGCGGTGTCCGCGGCTTCCTCGGCCTCGGCGGCCGCAGGCTCCTTGGCCTTGTCGTTCGCCGCGATCCGGATCTCGACCGTCGGCGATGCGAGCGCCTCCGGGATCAATGCCGTCACCAGTTCGGCCACGTGGAACGAGGGAGGGGCGTCGCGCGGGGTGGCGGCGGGCGACGGCGATAGACCGCCTGCGGCGACGAGGCCGAGGAGGGCGGCGGCGGCCAGCACCAGGCGGCGGTGACCGGCGAGAACGGTGGCGAATGCGGGCATGACGGCTCCAGGGGGCTTGACGCCGGTTGGATGCGGCGAGTGACCGGTCCGGATTCGCCCGCAGGGCAAGCCCGCCGGGAGGCCCGAGGGGCCGGTGCTATCATCGCTCGGCCCGCCGACCGGTGCAAAACGGGGCGCGGTCCGCCCGATGAGCCCGCCGCGCGCCACCGAGTCCCCGTATTCCGGCCCGTCGCGGTGCCGCCGCCTGCTGGCGGCACTGGGGATGGCGGCGGCGCTGGTCGCGACCGCGCCAGCCCGGTCCGCCGACGATCCGGTCACGCTCACCGTCACCAACGCCGACATCGACGCGGTGGTCAAGGCGGTCGCCGAGATCACCGGCAAGAGCTTCATCGTCGACCCCAGGGTCAAGGGTACCGTCACGATCATCTCGGCGCGGCCGGTGCCGCGTTCGGTCGTCTACCCGACGCTGCTTTCGGCGCTGCGGATGCAGGGCATCACGGCGATCGAGAGCGACAACGTCGTGCGCATCGTGCCCGAAGCGGAGGCCAAGGTGCAGGGCGGCCCGGTCGGGCGCGGCCCGGTAACCGCGGGCGGCGACCGACTCGTCACGCAGGTGATCCCGCTGCGCTACGAGTCGGCCGCACAACTCGTGAACGTGCTGCGCCCGATGATCACGCCGTCGAACACGATCGCCGCGTTCCCGGGCAGCAACGCGCTCGTGATCACCGATTACGCGGACAACCTGCGGCGGCTCGAGAAGGTGATCGCGTCGCTCGACCAGCCGCCCGGAGGCGAGCCGGTGATCGTGCCGCTGCGGCACGCGTCGGCGATCGACCTCGTGCCGATGCTGACGCGCCTGCTCGCCGATCCCGCCGGCACCGCCGCGGCCGACGTGCAGCAACGCGTCGCGATCGTCGCGGACGCGCGCTCGAACAGCGTGCTCGTGCGCGCCGACAATCCCGGCCGCACCGCGCGCGTGCGGCAACTGATCGAGCAGCTCGACACGCCCGGGCGCGCGGGCGGCAACATGTTCATCGTGTACCTGCGCAATGCCGAGGCCGCGCGCATCGTGCAGACGCTGCGCGCGCTGCTCGCGGGCCAGGAGCCGTCGTCACCGACCGGAAACGCGCTGTCGCAGGCGCCTTCCGCATCGATGGGCGGCGCGACCAACGTCGGCTCCACGCCGAGCGGCACGCAGGCGCTGCCGTATTCGGCGCAGTCGGCGCCGGCGAGCTTCACCGCGTACGGCGCGACGGTGTCGGCGGACACGGCGAACAACGCGCTCGTGATCCTCGCGCCCGAACCCGTCTACAACAACCTGCGCGCGGTGATCGAAAAACTCGACGTGCGGCGCGCGCAGGTGTACGTCGAGGCGCTGATCGTCGAGGTGTCGGCCGACAAGGCGGCCGAGTTCGGCATCCAGTGGCAGGCGCTTACCGGGACCAACAGCACGCAGACGCGCGTTATCGGCGGCACCAACTTCGGCCAGCGCGGCAGCGGCGACAACATCATCGACATCGCGGCCAACATCGGGTCGGCGGGACCGGGCCTCAACCTCGGCGTGGTCCGCGGCACCGTGAGCATCCCGGGGCTGGGCAAGATCCAGAACCTCGCGTTCCTCGCGCGCGCGCTCGAGACGCAGGTCAACGCGAACATCCTGTCGACGCCGACGCTGCTCACGCTCGACAACGAGGAGGCGCGCATCGTCGTCGGCCAGAACGTACCGTTCGTCACCGGCCAGTACGCGAACACCGGGAGCGCGACGACGCTGACGCCGTTCCAGACGATCGAGCGCCGCGACATCGGGCTCGTGCTGCGCGTGAAGCCGCAGATCACCGAGGGCGGCACCGTGCGCCTGGTGATCTACCAGGAGGTGTCGCGCATCCAGGACGCGTCGAGCGCGTCGGGGATCATCCTGTCGAAGCGCTCGCTCGAGTCCTCGGTCGTGATCGACGACGAGCAGATCGTCGTGCTGGGCGGGCTCATCGAGGACCGCCTGACCGACGGCACCGACAAGGTGCCGGTCGCCGGCGACATGCCGATCGTCGGGCAGCTCTTCCGCTACGACGCGCGGCGGCGCGAGAAGACCAACCTGATGGTGTTCCTGAAACCGACGATCGTGCGCGGCGCGGCGGATGGTCGCGAGTTCACGTCCGAGCGCTACCAGTACCTTCAGAACGAGCAGCTGCGGATGAGCCCGGGCGAGCGCGCGTTCTGGAACGACCCGGTTCTCCCGACGCTGCCGCCCGAAGGAAGGATGCCCGGCCAGCCGGGAGCGGCGACGCCTGGTCCCGCGACGCCCCCGCCGCCGATCAGGCCGTTCACGCAGCCGGCGCCCTATCCTCCGTTCGGGCAGCCGAGCGAACCGCCGAAGTAGCGTCCTTCGCGATGCCCTCCGTCGCCACGCCGCCGCCCGCGATTCCCTACGCGTTCGCGCGCCTCCACGGCGTGCTCGCGTCCGGCGAGGAAGAGGGCGCGGTCGTCGTGCTCGTGCGACCCGACGCGACCGCCGAAGGGATCGCGGAGCTCCGTCGCGTGCTGAAGCGGCCGTTGCGCACGCGCGCGGTCGACGCCGAGCGCTTCGCGGTCGAGCTCGCGCGGCGTTACGACCCTGGCGCGGCACCCGCGGCGGCGCTCGTCGTCGATGCGGCGCGGGACGCCGATCTCGCGCGGCTGATGCAGGAGCTGCCGCGCACCGAGGACCTGCTCGACGGCGGCGAGGCGCAGGCGCCGGTGATCCGCATGATCAACGCGCTGCTGCTGCAGGGGGTGCGCGAGCGCGCCTCCGACCTGCATTTCGAGCCGTACGACGACCGCGCGGTCGTACGTTTCCGGATCGACGGCGTGCTCGCCGACGTCCTCGAGCCGCCGCGCGCGCTGCACGCGGCGATCGTCTCGCGCCTCAAGATCATGGCGAACCTCGACATCGCCGAGAAGCGCCTGCCGCAGGACGGCCGCATCGCGCTGAAGCTCGGCGATCGCAGCGTCGACGTGCGCGTGTCGACGCTGCCGACCGGGCCGGGCGAGCGCGTCGTGCTGCGCCTCCTCGACAAGAACGCGGCGCGGCTCGACCTGACCTCGCTGGGCATGGCGGACGACACGCTCGCGGCGATCGACGCGCTGATCCGCGAGCCGCACGGCATCCTGCTCGTTACCGGCCCGACGGGCTCGGGCAAGACGACGACGCTCTATGCGGCGCTGTCGCGCCTGCCGCGCGGCAGCCTGAACATGATGACGGTCGAGGATCCGATCGAGTACGCGCTCGACGGCGTCGCGCAGACGCAGGTCAACGCGCGCGTCGAGCTCACGTTCGCGCGCGCGCTTCGCGCGATCCTGCGCCAGGACCCGGACATCGTGATGATCGGCGAGATCCGCGACCTCGAGACCGCGCAGATCGCCGTGCAGGCCTCGCTCACCGGCCACCTGGTGCTCGCGACGCTGCACACGAACGACGCGGCGAGCGCGGTGACGCGGCTCGCCGACATGGGCGTCGAGCCCTACCTGCTTTCGTCGAGCCTGCTCGGCGTGCTCGCGCAGCGGCTGGTGCGCACGCTGTGCCCGGTGTGCCGGCGCGCGTCGCCGCCGACCGATGCCGAGCGTGCGATGGTCGCGGCGATGGAGATGGCCGTGCCGGCGGCGCTCCATGCGCCGGCCGGATGCGCCGCCTGCAACGACACCGGGTATCGCGGCCGCACCGGCATCTACGAATTGCTCGTCGTCGACGAGACGATGCGCCGGCTGATCCACGACGGCGCCGGCGAGATCGCGTTGCGCGACGCGGAGCGGCGAATGCACCAGCGCGGCCTCCGCGCGGACGGCGGCCGCTGGCTCGCCGGCGGCACGACATCGCTCGCCGAGCTCGTGCGCGTCACGCGCGAAGGCTGAGGCGGCCGCGCGTTGGCGACGCTCCCGTCGTTTCGTTGGGAAGCGGTCGATCCGGAGGGCCGGACACGACGCGGGGTCGGCGAGGCCGACAGCGCGCGCGGGTTGCGCGACCGGCTGCGCGCCGAGGGGCTCACGCCGACGGCGGTCGAGCCCGCGCACGTGTCGTCGCGCGCGTTCACGCGCCTTCCCGCGCGCGAGCTCGCATTGGCGACTCGCCAGATCGCGACGCTCACGCAGGCTGGCATGACGCTCGATGCGGCGCTCGGCGCGGCCGGCGCGCAGGCCGACGATCCGCGCACGTCGAAGCTGCTCGCCGCGGTGCGCAGCCACGTCGGCGGCGGCGAATCGCTGCCGGCCGCGCTCGAGCGCTTTCCGCGCACGTTCACGCCGCTCTACCGCGGGCTCGTCGCGGCAGCGAGCGAGAGCGGGCGGCTGCCCGACGTGCTGGGTCGGCTCGCCGACTACCTCGAGGCGCGCCTCGCTCTCCGCGAGCGGTTCGCGACCGCGCTGATCTATCCGGTCCTGGTCGCGGTGATCGCGCTCGCGGTGATCGGCGTGCTGCTCGCGTACGTCGTGCCCCAGGTCGTGTCGGTCTACCAGCAGAGCCGGCAGACGCTCCCGTGGCTCACGCAGGCGCTGATCGCGGCCTCCGCGTTCCTGCGCATGACCGCATGGTTCTGGCTGGCGCTGCTCGCGGTCGCCGGCATCGCGTTTGCCGTCGCGATGCGGCGCGCTCCGTTCCGCGACGCCGTGCATCGCACGCTGCTCGCGACGCCGGGGGTGGGCCGGATGCTCACGAGCCTCGACACCGCGCGCTTCGCCTCGACGCTCGCCATCCTCGTCGCGAGCGGCACGCCGCTCCTGCGCGCGCTCGATACGGCGACCGGCGTGATCCGCATGCAACCGATCGCGGACGCGGCGACGGCCGCCGCCGCAGGCGTGCGCGAAGGGATGTCGCTCGCGCGCGCCCTTGCGGCGACTCGCGTGTTCCCGCCGGTGCTCGTGCACCTCACCGCGAGCGGAGAAGGCAGCGGCGCGCTCGCGCCGATGCTCGAGCGCGCGGCCGCCGACCTCGAGCGCGAGGCCGAGCGCCGCCTGCACTGGATCGCGGCGCTCGTGCAGCCGCTGATGATCGTCGCCATGGGCGCGATCGTACTGGTGCTCGTGCTCGCGATCATGCTGCCGATCGTGTCGATGAACCAGTTGATCCGTTGATGCGCGACCGGCCGAACGCACGCATGCCGTGGTCGCTACGCCGCCGCGCGCTCGCCGCGCTGGCGCTCGCGCCACTGCTGCGCGCGATGCCGGTGCGCGCGCAACCGTTTCCCGAGAGGTTCGACCCGAAGCGCGACGCCGCGGCCGACGTCGCGGCGGCGCTCGGGCGCGCACGGGCGGAAGGCAAGCGCGTGATCGTCGAGGTCGGCGGCGAATGGTGCACCTGGTGCCATATCCTCGACCGGTTCTTCGCCGCGAACCCCGACCTCGCCGCGCTGCGCGACGCGCGCTACCTGTGGGTGAAGGTGAACTTCTCGCGCGAGAACGAGAATCGGGCGCTCCTCGCGCGCTGGCCGAAGATCGACGGCTATCCGCACATCTTCGTCCTCGACGCCGACGGCGTGCTCCAGCGCTCTCAGGACACCGGGGCGCTCGAGCGCGGCAAGAGCTACGACGCGACGAAGATGCGGGCGTTTCTCGACCGGACGAGCGGCGGGTAGCGGGAAGCGGTCAGGAGCGGGGCGAGCCGCGCGCGTTGGCCCGCGAAACGCCGCGACATCGCGGCGCGCGACGCCCATCCCCTATCACGCATCGCCGATCTCCCGCGACCGGTGCGTCTCCAGCGCCCACGCCACGTGCTCGCGCACGAGCGGCGAGGGATCGTCGGCGCGGGCACGCAGCGCCGCGACGACCGCATCCGACGTGGGCGCGTTGCCGAGCGCCACGGCGATGTTGCGAAGCCAACGCTCGTGCCCGATGCGCCGGATCGCGCTGCCGGCCATGCGGGCGTCGAAGTCCTCGCGCGTCCACGCGAAGAGGTCGACCAGCGCCGCGTCGTCGAGACCATGGCGGACGCGCGCGAAGTCCGGATGCGCGGCCGCCTGCGCGTAGCGATTCCACGGGCAGGCGAGCTGGCAGTCGTCGCAACCGTAGATGCGGTTGCCGATGAGCGGGCGCAGCGGCTCCGGGATCGCGTCGTGCAACTCGATCGTCAAATACGAAATGCAGCGCCGCGCGTCGAGCTCGTAGGGCGCGACGATCGCGCCGGTCGGGCAGGCGTCGAGGCAGGCGCGGCAACTTCCGCAGTGCTCGGACACCGGCGTGCTCGTCGGAAGCGGCAGGTCCGTGTAGATCTCGCCGAGGAAGAAGAGAGAGCCCGCGTCGCGCGAGAGCAGGAGCGTGTGCTTGCCGCGCCAGCCGAGCCCGGCCTTGGCGCCGAACGCGACCTCCATCACCGGCGCGCTGTCGCAGAACACGCGGTAGCCGAACGGGCCGATCGCACCGGCGATGCGGTCGGCGAGCGCCTGCAGGTTCGTGCGCAGCACCTTGTGGTAGTCGCGTCCGAGCGCGTAGCGCGACACATAGGCGCGCTCGGGCTCCTCCAGCACCTGCTGCGCGTCCCGCGCCTCGCGCGGCCAGTAGTCGATTCGCACGCTGATCACGCGCAGCGCGCCCGGCACGAGCGACGCGGGATCGGCGCGCAGCGCGGCATGGCGCGCCATATAATCCATCGCGCCGTGGCGGCCGGCGTCGATCCAGTCGCGAAGCCGTTGCGGCGCGTCGCCGAGATCGACGTCGGAGACGCCGATCGCACCGAAGCCGAGCTCGCGCGCCCACGCGTCGAGGCGTTGCGCGATCGCCGGGAGGTCCACCGCGCGCGGCGCGTCGACGTTTGCGTCGGATGACACGGGCGTCATGCACGCGAGCGTAGCGCAAGCGACCGAACGTCCCACGCGATGCCGAGAACCTTTCGCACCCATCTCGCCCATGCCGATGCGACAGAGCGCGCCGGTCGGGCGCTCGCGCGCGGCCTCTCTGGCGGAATGGTCGTGACGCTGTCGGGCGACCTGGGCGCGGGCAAGACGACGCTCGCGCGCGGCATGTTGCGCGGGCTTGGCTGGATCGGCCCGGTCAAGAGCCCCAGCTACACGGTGCTTGAACATTATCCGTTTTCGAGCATATACTTGTATCACTTTGATTTTTATCGGTTCGCCGACCCGCAGGAATGGGAGGCGGTGGGCGCGGCCGAATGCTTCACGCCGACGAGCGTCGTGCTCGTCGAATGGCCCGAGCGCGTCGCCGGTTTGCTCACGCCGGCGGACCTCGCGGTCCGGTTGGAGGCGTCGACCGAAGGGGACGGTCGGACACTGGAGCTCGTGGCAACGACGACGGCCGGTGAACGATGCGTAGCCGAACTCGAGAGGGCGCTCGCCGCCCGTTGATCCGCGTGTCGCTCGGGCGGCGGCGCGCGCTTGCATGGGCGCTGATGCCCGCGGCGCAGCTGCTTGCGCCCGGCGCCTGGGCGCAGGCCGCGCGCATCGCGTCGGCGCGCGTGTGGCCGGCGAGCGAATACACGCGCGTCATCCTCGAGTCGCCCGCGCCGCTCGCCTGGCAGATGCTGGCGCTCAAGGATCCCGACCGCGTCGTGCTCGACCTCGAGGGCGTGGACGCGGGGGCCGAGTTCGCCCAGGTCGCGCAGCGCATCCGCCCCGGCGATCCGCACCTGTCGGGCGTCCGCTGGGGACGCAAGTCGCCCACCGCGCTGCGCATCGTGTTCGACGTCAAGCCCGGTCTCGTCGCGCAGGTATTCGCGCTGAAGCCGGTCGCCGAGTTCGGGCACCGGCTCGTCGTCGACCTGATCCCCACGACGCCACCCGATCCCTTGATGGCGCTTCTCGACACGGACCGCGTGAAGCCGGCCACGCCCGTCGCGCCCGCCGCCGATGCGCGCGTTGCGGAGAGCGTCGCAACGCCGCAGCGTCGCGACGCCGCGCGTCGCATCGTCGTCGCGATCGACCCCGGCCACGGCGGCGAGGATCCGGGGGCGATCGGTCCGAAGGGCACCTACGAGAAGCACGTCGCACTCGCGATCTCGCGGCGGCTGCGCAGCGCGCTCGACGCGACGCCGAATCTCCGCGCGGTGCTCACGCGCGACGACGACTATTTCGTGCCGCTCGCCACGCGCGTGCAGAAGGCGCGGCGCGCGCAGGCCGACCTCTTCGTGTCGATCCACGCCGACGCGTTCCGCGAGTCGCGCGCGCGCGGATCCTCGGTGTTCGCCCTGTCCGAGCATGGCGCCACCAGCGCCGCGGCCCGCTGGCTCGCACAGAAGGAGAACGACGCCGACCTGATCGGCGGCGTCAACCTCGACGTGCGCGACCCGGTGCTCGCGCGCACGCTGCTCGATCTCTCGCAGAGCGCGCAGATCAACGACAGCCTGAAGGCGGGCCGGCAGGTGCTGGCCGAGCTGGGCGAGATGAACACGCTGCACAAGCGCGACGTCGAGCAGGCGGGCTTCGCGGTGCTCAAGGCGCCCGATGTGCCGTCGATCCTCGTCGAGACCGCGTTCATCAGCAATCCCGACGAGGAGCAGAAGCTCCGCGACCCGCGCCAGCAGGGTCGCTACGCCGACTCGATCGCCGACGGCATCCGCCGCTACTTCTCGCGCAATCCACCGCTGGCGCGAAGCTAGCCGACCGAGCCGCGCGGCGAGGGGCCCCACGGACTCTCGTGGGGATCGACGCGCGACGCATGCGAGTGTCGGCGGCGGCCGACGCGCGGTGTGCCGACTGACGCGGACCGCCGGGTGGCAGCGTCCGACCGAGCCGCGCTAGGGGCCCCACGGACTCTCGGGGGGATCGACGCG